>CANQZD010000027.1 GCA_947628275.1 uncultured Bacilli bacterium
TGCCCATTTTTCATAATCCCATTCTATAGTAGCTCCATTACTACATATTCCATGAGAAAATGATAACCCCCCCCCCTAGAGTCTTTTCTGGCATGCTTTCTAATCTTTCATTTCCGTTATAATATCCAAATGTTACTTCTTCATTTGGAATAACATATCTTTTATTTGCTATTGTTACTATTATTCCTATTATCATTATTATACTTAAGCTTATTATTCCTAATTTATTCTTTTTCATTTTTTTACCTCTTTCTTTAGCTTTCCCTATATATCTTCTTCTATACTATTAATTAAATTATATAACCATATGGTTATATTGTCAAAATAAAAATTTTCAAAAGAAAAAATTGCAATCTCTTGCAACTTTAATTATGTATTAACTATTAAAAAGCTAGTACGAGGCGGAAAGAACGATAATCATTCGCAATACCGTACTCATTATAGGAAGCGAACACACCAGCTCCAGTACCCATTGTATAATAGCCACCACGCGCGAACCACGGATTGCCACTGAAGACAAACCAAGACTCATCATCGTACCAACTGCTTACATATCTCGTTTTGGTTCCATTTATTATAGATTGGAATGGACCCATTTCCTTGGTTGCATCTCCTAAGAAGCCTCGATTATAAGTGATGTTACTTGTACTATAATCATACTTATCAAAGAATCTTTCATCAGTTGGTAAGTCTATTCCTCCTGTTACTTCAGTAATATCATGATTTACTTCTACTCCATTCTCATTACATTGTGAACATGTTAATTTTCCATTGAATCCAGAATTATATACATTATGTCGGCCAACTGACAGCTTTCCAGTTTTTCCATCGCCAGTACTATTATCATCCATTCCAGCCATAGTGAATTCCCAGGCTCCTCCACTCATATCATATACTCCGGTATAATTATTGGTTGTACTGGCTACCACACTTGCTTTATTAAAATAATTGGTATTATATTCTCCATCCACTCCTTGTTCTGAACCTCCATACTCATTACATGCTTCTGGATGAACACTACATAACTCATTTGTTTCTGTATATCCGGTGGTTGGTTCATTTTTTGCTGCATATCCAGTTAGATAATTAGAATTATTATTGATTCTAACACTTTGATGACTTCCATATTTACTTTGTTGTAAATAAGCTACAGCTCCCCATTCTGTATTTTTCATCATATGACTATTTAACGTGGCTTCATAATGTCTACCAATTGTATAAGCTTTGGCCACAGGAATATAACGCCATGAATATACATTTGGTTTGATTATTACTTTACTTGCTGCTTCAATTGATGCACTTTCATCTGCTGGGTTTACTTGAGCAGCTCCTGTACTTTCTGCTCCATCATATCCTGTTTCAAACTTGCCTACCCAAATACCGTTAGTATCAAAAGCTGTAAATGCAGGATGGGTTAACCATTGACCCTTTGCTGTTCCACTTTGTGGTTCTGTATCTTTATTTTCAAATTCAATATTTATTATTTGTTCTTTACTAGTTTTAGTTCCAAGTCCATTATAATTACCTTCATCAAATATTTCATATCTATATCTTGGTATCCATACAAAATAACTTTCAATATCACTTTCTTCTATTGGCTTGTTTGGACCTGGGTCAGATTTTCCTTCTCTTAAGATAACCGCATTTGCCCATTTTTGCTCAGCATAACTATACCACTTTTCTGTTTCATTAGCTCTTGTTACTTTACCATTTTCTTCATTTATTGTGATTGGTATTAATTTTCCATCTAACACTGGGTCTGTTCCATTTAAAATACTTTCTTTATATGCTGGTTGATTAAAATATAAACTACATTTAGTTTTAGATTTTGTTAATCCTATTATCAATGGTGCCCATTTTTCTTCATTCCATTCTACTGTTGCTCCGTTATCACATATTCCATAAGAAAATAACGGACCCCCCCCCTAGGTTCTTTTCTGGCATACTATCTAATCTTTCATTTCCATCGTAATATCCAAATATTACTTCTTCATTTGGGATAACATATCTTTTATTTGTTACTGTTACTATTAGTCCTATTATCATTATTATACTTAGACTTATTATTATTCCTAATTTATTCTTTTTCATATTTTTTCCTCTTTCCTTTTATATTACCCCATCTATTTTCTTCTATACTATTAATTAAATTATATAACCATATGGTTATAAAGTCAAAGTAAATTAAAAGATTGCTACACCAAAAAGTAACAATCTCTATTATATAAATTTTAATAATTTATTTATTTTTAGCTATATTTTGATAATATTCATATCTTTTTATAGCATTTTCTTTATTAATTTCTAATAATTTTTCAGCTAAAACACTATCCTTAATTTTTAAAGAATTATATCTTACTTCATTATCTAAAAATTCATTATATCTACTAAAATCAGGTTCTTTAGAATCAATAACTAACAAATTATTTTCAGGAAGATATCTCATTAATAAAGTATATCCCACTTCTACAGCCAATTTCTGTTCCTTAGTCGTGCAACTTAATCCCCCTTTAATACCATGTTCAACACAAGGAGCATATGCAATAACAATACTAGGTCCTACATGTTCACTAGCTTCTTTAAAAGCTTTAATAGTTTGCATCATATTTGCGCCTAAACTAACACTTGCTACATAACAATTAGGATAACACATTGCTATCTTAAATAAATCTTTTTTAGCATTTTTCTTACCTAAATCAGCAAACTCTGCTACTTGACCAACATGACTAGATTTACTCATTTGACCTCCAGTATTAGAATATACTTCTGTATCTAAAACTAAAATCTTAATATTTTCATTACTAGACAAGATATGATCTATTCCCCCAAAACCAATATCATAAGCCCAACCATCACCACCAATTGCCCATACACAACGTTTAGGAATATATTCTAATAAATTTCTTAATTCTCCACTAATTGGAGCCATCGCTAACTCATTTTTTAAAGCCACTGATTTATCATAATCATTAAAACTTTTCAATAACCGTTGTTGTAACTCATTAACTTTTAAATTATCAGTTTTTACTTCTAATAACTTCTTTATTCTATTTCTTTTTAGTTTATAACTCATATGCATACCATAAGCAAATTCAGCATTATCTTCAAATAAACTATTTGCCCAAGGTACACTATAAGGAGTTGATGGAGCACTTCCCCCATAAATCGAAGAACATCCAGTTGCATTAGCAATAATTATTTCATCTTGAAAAAGTTGAGTTAATAACTTAATATAACTTGTCTCTCCACATCCAGCACAAGCCCCAGAAAATTCAAAACGAGGTTTTAACATTTGACTTCCCTTAACCGTATACTTTGAAAATATCTCTGGATTCTTATAATTATTAAAATAACGATTAGCAATTTCTTGTTTACTTTCATCATACTTTCCAAAGGTTAAAGCTTTCTGATTATTTTTACCAGGACAAATATTAACACATAATCCACATGATGTACAATCAGCTTCACTAATAGCTATATAATAATTATAACCATCAGCTTGAGTAGCCCCAATACCTATCTTATCTTTAACTAAAAATGGTCTTATAACAGCATGAGGACAAACAATTGAACACATTCCACATTCTATACAATTTTCTGGTTTCCATTTAGCAACCATATTAGCAATCTTTCTTTTTTCAAATTTACTAGAAGCACCTGGCCATGCCCCTGTACAAACATCTTTAACCATCGATACAGGAAGTTGATAACCTAATCGATGATTTATAGCTGAAAATAAAGATAAATCACTATCAATATCAGTAGAATTAATAACATCCATTTTAGGATTACCAACATTATTTAAAGCTTCATTAATAGCCTTAATATTATTTTTAACAACATCTTCACCTTTAGTTTTAAACTGTTCTTCAATTTTCTTTTCTAAAATATCAGAAGCATTTTTAATTCCTAATAAATTTAATAAAACAATTTCCATAATTCTACTAATCTTACCCTTAAGACCATTTCTAGTAGCTATTCCATCAGCATCTATAGTTAATATCTTAAGATTTTTATTTTTAATAATTTCTCCATCACTTTTAGTTATTAACTTAAAACATTCCTGAGCATTTTTAGTATTTATTAGTAAAATACTATTTTCTTTAACTTCATTTAATAAATGAAACTTTTGAAAATAAATTTCTTTAGTTACAACAGTAATATCAGTATTAGTAACATAAAAAGGAGCATTAATAGGTTGATTAGAAATCCTCAAATGACTTACTGTAACTCCTCCACTTTTTTTCGAATCATACTCAAAATATCCTTCAACATATTTATTTTCTTCACCAACAATTTTTAATAAATCTTTACTAGCTGATACCATTCCATCAGACCCAAATCCATAAACCTTAATTTCAGTTAATGGTAAATCAATATTATAATCACTTGTTGGTAAACTTAAATTAGTAACATCATCAACAATACCAATCGTAAAATTATTTCGAGGCTTTACTTCTAACATATCATAAACAGCTTTAATATCTTTAGGCATCGTATTTTTAGAACTAATACCATACCTACCACCAACAACCATAATATTTTTATCACTTAAAGCACTTAAAACATCTAAATATAACGGTTCCCCAATACTTCCTGCTTCTTTAGTCCTATCTAAAACAGCAATCTTTTTAACAGTTAATGGTAAAGACTTTTCTAAATATTTTTTAGAAAAAGGTCTATATAAATGTACACAAATCAAACCATATTTTTTACCCAAAGAATTTTCTTTATCAATAACTAATTTAATAGTATCACAAACACTACCCATAGCTATAATTACATTTTCAGCATCACTAGCCCCATAATAAGTAAATGGTTCATAAGAAGTATTACAAAGATTATTAATCTGATGCATATACCACGCAACAATATCAGGAATTTCATTATATAATGAATTTCTAGCCTCTATAGTTTGAAAATATATATCTTCATTCAAAGCCATTCCATATTCAACTTTACTACCAACATTTAAACTTCTTTTCTTAAATTCATCTAACTTTTCTTTATCAACCATTTCTAAAAGTTTTTTCTCATCAATAGTATCTATAACATTTATCTCATGACTGGTTCTAAAACCATCAAAAAAATGTAAAAATGGTAAACTACCCCGAATAGCAGATAAATGCGCTACAATAGCTAAATGATACGCTGACAACACATTAGAACTTGCTAACATACAAAAACCAGTTTGTCTTGTTGCATAAACATCAGAATGATCACCAAAAATAGATAAAGCATTAGTTGCAACAGTTCTTGAAGCCACATGAATAACACCTGGTAAAGCCTCCCCAGCAATTTTATACATATTAGATATCATCAATAACAAACCTTGACTAGCCGTAAAAGTAGAAGCCAAAGAACCTGATAAAAGAGCCCCATGAAAAGCTCCAGCAGCTCCAGCTTCTGATTGCATTTCAACAACTTTTACCTCATCACCAAACATATTTTTTCTTTTCTTCGATGCCATACTATCAATATTACTAGCCATCGGACTAGATGGTGTAATAGGATAAATACAAGATATCTCACTAAATAAATAAGCAGCTTCACTACAAGCAGTATTCCCATCTACTATCTTTCGCATTTTTATATCACCCTTATTTTATATTTTAGCACAAGAAACAAAAAAAGTAATTAACTAATTAGGCGAAAAGGGTTTTCCATGCTACCATAATTATCACTACTATCTATTGCTATTTTCAAATCACTTTTTAAATAACCAGCAGGATATAACAAAAACGGTTTATAAACACGATCAGTATACACATTACCATTACTAGCAACTCGCAATGCAGCAAAAGCTTCAGATTTATTAGAAATAGGTGTCAAAGTCCAAGAATCACTATAAGTCGTTTTTAACCAATCTTTTTCACCACATTCTAAAGAATATGCTGCCATACTTTTTGTCAAACAATAATCTCTTAACTCACCACCAACCGCATAACCATAATCTGATGGATACAATAATCCCAAATAACCATCCCAAGTATTTTTTCTAATAACTTTATCATTACAGCCAATTGAACCACTAGTCTCACAAAATTCTTTGCCAGTGTGTTTACTTCTTTCACCAATATACATATACCAAGCATTTATTTTAGAACTATCATATATTTTTCCAAAGGTTCCCGTGTTCCATCTTACCTTAGCTAATTTTATTTTAGCACTTGCACTTATTCCACTACTTGTAAAATCACAAAGAATATTACCATTATTATCTGCATTATAACAACTACCACTTTCATTATTCCAATACAAACTTGCACCAATAGCTGGTTCATCTAAATAAGTTTCCTTAGGATTTAATAATTTCATAATATCAGAATCGCTCCATTCATTAATGCCATTACCACCATTTACATCACTAAGACTCGTATCCCAACTATACGTTCCAATACTATCAGCTCTAATTATTTTTAATAAACTTTCAGATTTCTCACCAGCTTCTAAATCAATAACATTATTCATAATTCCAATAATTCGCCATAAAATAGGATTACCTTCACCATCTCTATCACCAATATCAATATAATTATTTGGTTCATTTCCAATATATCTCAAATTATTGTCATTAGTATCATCATATGCAAAATTAGTTGAGTCAGCAATACCAATTTTAGCAATATAACATAATGCACTATCATCTCCATAATTTTTACATATTACTTTTGAAAATTCATCTCCTAATTCACTTTCGACTACTATCTTTGATTGATATGTTTTATTCATTACATCATCTTCTATTGTTACATCTTCATCTATCCATATTCTTAGTTCATATTCTTTTTCTTCATTTGGTTTTAATTTACTTGTTTTTAATGTTCTTCCTTCTTTTGTTCCATTTATTTTTAAGTTAGTATATTTTTTATATTCACTAAGATTAATTGGTACTCCTTTATCTCCTTTTTCATTTAATGCTATTTTTACAAACTTACTATCTAAATTTGTTTCACTTAACATTTCTAAACTTATTTCATAATCTGCATAATCATCACAATTATTCTTTATAGTAAAAGTAAACGGTTTTAATTTTAATCCTTTTTCATCTAATATTGGAAATGTATTACCAAGTGATATATCATTTAATTCATTTTCCATACTTACATTTAAACATGCTGTTTTTACAACATTTTCTTCTGTTTGTTCTCTTGTTAATATCCAAAAAGCATATGTTACTCCAACAGTTATCAACACCACACTTATTATTCCGATTATGATATATATTATTTTCTTTTCTTTCATTGCATATAGTCCTTCTTTCTACTATACTCAATTTTATCATAAGACCCCCCCCCCTAGGTCAAGTTGATTTGCATTTTTTCTGTTTTTATGTTACTATGTATACAGATGAAGGAAACTTCATACAATAAAAAAGGATACATTCTGAAATCGGTATTATCAGATGTATTCCCGTTTTTCTGAGAAACATCTGAAATCAACTCTTGTTGAAATCAGATGTTTTTATTATTTTAAAATTAATATATATATTTCAATTATTAATAATAAAATTATTACATATAATGGTATTTCTTTTTTACTCATTATATCACCGCCTTTCATTTTTATTTAATAAAAACAAAAGGGGAAAACACCTGATTTATTTCAGTTTGTATCCAATATCATTATAGCAAACATTGCTTATTGAGTCAAATTTTATTCACCCAAAAACATTGCAATGTTTTAAAATGCAAGAACAAGACGGAAGCTGTCACCTGTACTCGCATAACCAACTGTATAACCGAAAGTGAACACACCAGCTCCTGTACCAATATAGTAAGAGCCGCCACGTTCAACCAACGGATTGCCATTGTAAACAAACCAAGATTCAACGTCATACCAACTACTAACATATCTCTTTTGATTTCCATACACAATAGTTTGGAATGGACCCATTTCTTTGGTTGCATCACCCAATATTCCTCTATTATATGTAGTATTACTTGTACTATAATCGTATTTATCAAAGAATCTTTTGTCTCGTGGTAAATCTATTCCTCCAGTTAATTCAGTTATTTCATGATTTACTCCATTATCATTACATTCTGGACAAGTTAACTTTCCGTTAAAACCAGAGTTCCATAAATTGTGTCGTCCAACTGATAATTTGCCTGTTTTTCCATCTCCAGTACTATTATCATCCATTCCAGCCATCATACATTCCCAAGCTCCTCCACTCATATCATATACTCCTGTGTAATTATTAGTTGTACTTGCTATTACACTTGATTTATTAAAATAATTAGTATTATATTCACCATCACTTCCTAGTATTGCTCCTCCATATTCATTACAAGCATCAGGAGTATTACTACATAATTCATTTGTTCCGGTATATCCTGTGGTTGGTTCTACTTTAGCAGCATATCCAGTTAAGTAATCTGAATTATTATTAACTCTAACACTTTCATGACTTCCGTACCCACTTTGTTGCAAGTAAGCAATGGCTCCCCATTCTGTGTTTTTCATCATATGACTATTTAAGGTCGCTTTATAATGTCTGCCTACAGTGTAAGCTTTCGATACTTGAATATTTCTCCATGAATACACATTTGGTTTGATTATTACCTTATTTGATGCCTCAATTGCTGCCATTTCATTAGCTGGATTTACTTCTGCTGCTCCTGTACTTCCGGCTCCATCATAGCCTGTTTCAAATTTGCCGACCCATATACCATTTGTGTTAAATGAAGTAAAAGCTGGATGCGTTAACCACTCGCCAACTGTTGTTCCACTTTTTACAGCTTCATCTTTACTTTCAAATTCTATATTTATTATTTGTTCTTTATTTGTTTTTGTGGTTAATTCATCATAGTTGCCTTCATCAAATATTTCATATCTGTATCTTGGTATCCATACAAAATAACTTTCGATGTCACTTTCTTCTATTGGCTCGTTTTGACCTGGTTCTTCTACACCACTTCTTAAAATAACCGCATTTGCCCATTTTTGTTCAGCATAACTGTACCACTTCTTTGTTTCATCGGCTCTTGTGACTTGTCCATTTTCTTCATTTATTGCGATTGGTATTAAATCACCATCTAACACTGGGTCTGTTCCTTTTAAGATACTTTCTGTATATGGCTTTTCTCCTAATTCACTTTCTACTACTATCTTTGATTGATATGTTTTATTCATTACATCATCTTCTACTGTTACATCTTCATCTATCCATATTCGGAGTTCATATTCTTTTTCTTCATTTGGTTTTAGTTTACTTATTTTTAATGTTCTTCCTTCTTTTGTTCCATTTATTTTTAATTTATCATATTTTTTATATTCACTAAGATTAATTGGTACTCCTTTATC
>CANQZD010000028.1 GCA_947628275.1 uncultured Bacilli bacterium
CCAATTTGTTCTTTAGTAACAAATAAATGGGCATCATTTTGACAAAAAGTACGAGCTCTTTCAATTCCTTTTAAAGCCCCACTAGCTTCAAAACGACAATCTCTTGCTATTTCCCCAATTCTAATTGGTAAATCTCTATATGAGTGCATTTCATTAGCATATATCATCATATGATGAGGGCAATTCATTGGTCTTAAAACAAATTCTTCACCATCAACTTCCATTTTAGGAAACATATTTTCTTGATAATGGTCCCAATGTCCAGAAGTTTTATATAACATTACATTACCTAGTGGTGGGGTTAAAACATGTTGATAACCTAATTTTTTTTCTTTGCCTTTAATATAATTTTCTAATTCTTCCCAAATAATATAGCCATTTGGTAAATACATAGGAAGTCCTTTACCAACTAAATCATTAGTTACAAATATTCCTAAATCTTTACCTAACTTACGATGATCTCTTTCTTTAGCTTCTTCTAGTTCTTTTAAATGAGCTTCTAAGTCTTCTTCTGTTTTAAAACAAACACCATATATTCTTTGTAAAGGCTTATTTTTGGCATCACCTTTATAATAAGAACCAGAAAATTTTAATAGTTTAAAATGTTTTAATTCTTTAACTGATTCAACATGAGGTCCACGACAAAGATCAGTAAAATCACCTTGTGTATAACAAGATATTATTTCACCAGAATTCATTTCATTAATTAAATCAATTTTATAAGGATCATTTTTAAACATTTCTAAAGCTTCTTCTTTGCTTAATTCATGACGAATAATTTTTTTCCCATCTTTAGCTATTTTTTTCATTTCTTTGCTAATTAATTCTAAATCTTCTTCAGTTAATGTCTTACCTTGTAAATCCATATCATAATAAAAACCTTCATCTATTACTGGCCCTACCCAAAATAAAGCATCTGGATATAAATGTTTAACAGCCTCTGCCATTAAATGGGCACAACTATGGTTTAGAACATTTAATTCTTGATTTTCTTTAATATTTATCATTTTCATCACCATTTTTCTTTCTTATTCTTTTAAAAGCATTTTCATTAGAAGTTGTTATTTTATTATAAGGATTAAATTTTTCTTCAGCTATATATTTAATTGCTCTTTCATAACTTAAATTTTCAATAATTTTATCTTGCCGATAAAGATTAGTTGTTAAGCTTTCAGCATAATATCTAACAACTACAGAAAATAATTTGTTACCTTTACCTACAGGAATACTTGTTAATATTTCTTTTAATTTATCAGATGGTAAAGTACAAAAAAGTTGTTTGATTTTATTTTGCTCTTCTAAAGTCATTTGTTCATAACTATCAGGCTTTTTTAGTAATTCTCTAAGTACTTTTTTCATAAATCACCTCAAAAATACTCCTATTGTTAATCTATCACAACAAGATAGATAATTCAATAAATTTTTGGGGATAATTATTTAACTTTTTTACTTATTTTTTTATTTATATAAATTATATATACTAAATAACTACCAATTAAAATTAGATTAAAGATATGGGGAATATTTACTTCAATATTATAAAAAAGTAAATTATCTAAAAATTTATTAGTAATAATAAAATAAATAATTAAATAACTAATAAAGGCTATAATTAAACTAGTAACATTAATAATAACATTAGCTGCTAAAAATAAATTAGAATTAAATTTAGAGTATTGATGTTGTTTTAAGATAAATTTATAAATTAAATAAAAGGCTATGGCAAGTAAAATAACACTTATTAATAATGGAAGATATCTCATATATATCAATTGATTAGTTAATGTAATAATCTCAGAATAATTAAAACCTAATTCATTTAATTTACTTTTAACATTTTTATAATTTTGATATTTATCAACTTGAATAATTTGATTAGTATAATAATTATAAGTAATATTTTCTTTGCCTTTATCATCAACAGAACTATCGTAACTTTTAATATCTGATTTTAATAAATCCATTGCTTCTTTAGTAATTAAAACAGTATTTAATGGGAGCATATTTGCTTTGGAATCATAGGTTCCAACTATTTTAAAAGTAACTTCTTCATTACTATCAGCTATTTTCTGTTGTTTTTCTTGATATTTCGGATCAGTTAAACTAACATATTCCCAATTTTTTTCTGATTTAATTTTAATTTCACTATCAAGTAAATCTTTACCATTTAAAATTTTATCATTAATAATTGTAATTTTGGAACTATTACTATATTCAGAATATGGATAATATTGAACTGGCACTAAAACTTCATTTTGATTTTCAGGCTTTTTACCATCAATAACATTTATTTCATCTAAAGATAAAATAGCTTGAAAAGCTCCATATCCAGATAAAGCTTCTTCATCAAATTGAGGAATATTAGCATAAAAAGGATAAAAATATTTTTCATTAATATTTACTTTAACATGTTCAATATCACTAATTTTATTGATTTCTTCTTCGCTATGCGCATCTTTATAAACTAAAAGTGATTTAGAAGGAGCATAACGATTATGAACATTTTGAGGATATGTAATAGAAAAATAAATAATAGTTAAAAGTAAAAATAAAAAGAAATTAATAAATGACATTATTAGTATAAAAACAAGGTTTTCTTTTTTTAACAACTGCTTCATAAAACACCATTACTTTCTTGCTTACTAAATTAATTTTATAATATTATTATTTAGTTTGCAATTAAAAATAATAAAAAAAATTGCAATGGCTTGCAAAGTTTAACTAATTAAATTTCCCATTATTCCATAAGAAACAATTAACATTATTATTCCAGCTAAAATAACTCCCCCAATTGCAGCTAATAAAGATTTTTTCTTATTAAGACCTAAAATAGCAGCAATTAAACAACCGGTCCATGCTCCTGTTCCAGGAAGAGGAATTCCAACAAATAAAAATAAACCAATATATTTTAGATTTTCTATTTGTTCTTTTTTACTTTTAGCTTTATTTTCTAATTTCAAAACAATTTTACCAATTTTTTTACGTTTTTTTAAACGGTCAAAAAGTGGAGTTATAAACCAAAGGATAAATGGAATTGGCAAAATGTTACCTAAAAAACAAACGCCAAAACTTTGCCACATAGGTAAATCAAGTAAGCGAGAAGCAATTAAGCCACCTCTTAATTCTAGAATTGGTAACATTGAGATTACAAAGATAATTAAGTACTTGCCTAATAAAGTTCCAGCCCAAGCACCAAAAGCTTTAACCATAAATTTGGCAATTTTTTCTGTCATAATTCTTCCTCCACTCAAACGATATTGTATCAAAATCTAAAAAAAAAGAAAAGAAGATTAGTGAAAAAATTGTCTTCTTTTCGTAAAGTGTGAGTTTGAGTTTATATGTTATTTTTGTTTTTTTTATTTTTTCTTAATTAACTATTTAATCACTTCCTTTCATTGTCTACATCATACTATATAATTATGAAATTATTGTGAAAATAAAGTGAATATTTAGATTTTAGTCACAATCAATGTAAAAGTAAAAATTTGAACCTTTATTAATTGTTGATTTTACCCCATAAAGAAAGTGATGTTTTTCTAAAATTGATTTAACTATTGACAAACCAATACCAGTACCAACAACATTTCTTTGATGTTTTTTGTCACTTTTATAATATTTATTCCAAATTAATGGTAATTCTTCTTTAGTAATTCCACTACCCGTGTCAATTACTTCTAATAAATATTTTTTATCTTTTTTAACTAAGTTGATTTTTACAGTTTTATCTTTACCAGTATGATTTATAGCATTGTTAATAAGATTATAAATTACTTGATTTAATTTGTTTTTATCAGCATTAACAAGAGCAGTTTTAGGAAGCGTTAAAATAAAGTTATAATTTTCAGTTTCCTTAATTATTTCATATCTTTTAATAATTTCTTTGATTTCCTTAACTAAATCATAATTAGTTATATCTAATTCCTTAACATCTGCCTCTAATTTAGATAAATCTAAAATATCATTAACTAATAAATTCAATCGATCAGTTTCATTCATAATAACATTACAATTATTTATTCGTTTTTCATCATCTTGATAGGTAATATCCCTTACCATTTCTGCATAAGCTTTAATCATTGTAAGTGGAGTTTTTAAATCATGAGAAACATTAGCCATTAAATCTCTTCTAAGTTCATCTGTTTTTACTAATTCATCTTGAGTTGTTTTTAAAACATTTGCTAGTTCATCTATTTCTAATATTCCTGAATCTTCATATTTTTGTTCATAATTGCCTTTACCTAAATTCCGTGCTTTATTAGTAATTTCTAAAATTGGATTAGTTAACTTTTTAGATAAAAAATAAGCAATAACAGAGGCTATAATAATAGCAAGAAAAGTGATAAAAATTAATTGTTCTTGTAAAACTTTACTAGCGCCACTTAAATCTTTTAAAGGACTATATAAATAGATACTGCCAATATTAGTTTTAATTCCATATAAATAGGCATAGGCTTGATATTCCCGACTTTTAATTCGATATGTTTGAGTAGTATCATTAGATTTTAAAAATTCATTTTGCAATCTAATTATTTCCGAATTATTCGAACTTAGTTCACAGCCAACCATTAATGTATTATAACTAGAAACATTCCCATTATTCCATAAAACTTCCATACATACTTCATTTTTATAAGCTAGATTTTCTAACTGTTCATTTAAAGAACCTTCTTTAATATTTAATATTTTATTAGCAATAGAATTCATATTTTTTACTTGATAAGTTTCATAAGAATAACGATAATAAAATACTGTTGATAACCATAAAATCAAAATAATAAAGACACTAAACAAAATTAACCATAATAAAGTAAATCTTTTAATATTAATCTTCTTTTTTAAATTCAAATTTATAACCTACTTTCCTAATTGTTTTAATATATTTGCCATACGTTCCTAAGTGTTGTCTTAAAGTTTTTACATGTGTGTCAATAGTTCGATCATCACCATAAAAATCATATCCCCAAACATTATTTAAAAGTTGTTCACGGGTTAGAGCAATATTGGGATTAGAAACAAAATATTTAAGCAAATCATATTCTTTAGGAGTTAGCATGATTAACTTGTTATTTATTTTAACTTCATGAGCAATGTTATCTATTTGTAATTTATCAAAGAAATAAACATCTTTATTAGTAGTATTTCTTTTACTAATAGCCTTAATTCTAGCAACTACTTCTTTAGGACTAAATGGTTTAGTAACATAATCATCAACACCAATTTCAAATCCTAATAATTTATCAAATTCTTCATTACGAGCTGATAAAAGAAGAACCGGAATATTTTTAATTTTCTTGATTTCTTTAACAGCTTGATAACCATCCATTTTAGGCATCATAATATCCATAATAATAAAATCGATGTCATTTTCTTTGACAATATCAAGAGCCTTTAAACCATTTTCAGCTTCATATATTTGATATCCTTCTAAAACTAAATATTCTTTTAAGACTTGTCTTATTAATTCTTCATCATCAACAATTAAAATTTTCATAATATCACCTTTAATTTATATTATAGCAGAAATGTGATAAACAAATGAATTTTTAAATAATTCTTTTAGAAATATTAATTACTTTAGCAATTAAATCATAATATTCATGACTGTCAAAAGTTTCTTTTTCATAATAAGTAGTCAGACAATATAAAAATTTTTCATAAATTTGATCATTTAGATATTTTTTTAAAGTTGGTACATCAAGATTTTTTTCATAACAAAGATTTAAATAAAATTCGCGTTTATCTTCATTAAAAATATCTAATAAAATTTTAACTATATCCCATGGTAATTCATTTAAAATCTTCGGTAACCCATTTGGATATAATAAAAATAATTTAGTTATATGATTTAAATTATCAACACTATAAAAATCACCATATTTATCTTTTAAAAAGGTTGATAAATCATTTAATAACTTATTTTCTAATTGTAGATAAAATACTTCTTTTTCATACCAATCTTTAAATTCAGGAACTTCATCTAAAAGCAAATTATTCTTGATAAAAAGTTCAATATCTGTAAGAATATTTTCATTCACAAATTACCTCCTTTCTACTAAATATATTACCCTTGAAAGGTGGTATTTCCTTTAAAAAAAAAGAAGAATTTAATCTTCTAAAATTACATTATGATAAATATCAGTTACATCATCTATCTCATCTAACATATTATATAATTTATTAAAAGTTTCTAAATCTTCTTTAGACAATTTAATTTTATCTTTAGCATACATGCCTTCTTCATCTATTAGATAGTTTATATTGCTATCAATTTTTTCTAAAACATCTTTAACTTTATTGTGATCTGATGGATTAACACTAATAAGGATTTCACCATCTTCTACCTCAAAATCAATTGGTTCAATACCATTTTCTAATAAAGAATTAAAAATTTGTTCTTCATCATAACCTTTAATACTAATTAAAGCTAAATAATCATAATTATATGATACTGAATTATTAACTCCTAAACTTTTGTGAACTTTATTAAAAGCGGCTCTTACCATACCAACTGTTCGATTAACATTATCAGTTAAGGTTCTAATTATTAAAGTTGAAGCCCCTGGTCCAAAACCTTCGTAAGTCACTACTTCATAATCTTCACCGCCAGCTCCTTTAGCTTTATCAATTGCTCTTTTAATAATATCAGATGGTACTTGTTCTTTTTTAGCTTTATCAACCATTCTTTTTAAAGCAACATTACTTTCAATTTCTGGAGTACCCTTTTTAGCCGCCAAATAAATTTCTTTAGCATAATTAGAATATAATTTAGCCTTAGCAGCACCATTTTTTTGAATACTAGCTTTTCTTACTTCATATGCCCGACCAAATAACTGTAAATCTAACTTCATAATTTTTCTCCTTTTCTAATCAATTAAAACTATTATTAATAATATTAATATTCCTAATATAATTCCATATAATATTTCTTTTTTAGTTTTATAATTATATATTTCTTTTAATAATTCAAAAATAGTTATATATAATATCATACCTAGAGAAACACTTAACAGAACAAGTAAAATAATATCACTTATATTAATTTTAAACAAGGCTAAAATTAAAGCTCCAATAAAGCTTGATAATATTAAAAGAATTTTTAATATTATTGGCATCTTAGAATTTTTAGTTGCTTGTAATGTACTTCCTATTTCAATACTAAGAGGTAAATTATGTAATCCAACTGCCATAGCTAGTAAAAAACCACCAGTAAAATTTTCTAATGTTAAAATATATACAGAAATTCCTTCTAATATATTATGAAGAATTAGTGACAAAGACATCACAAAGCCTAAATGAGTTTGATGACCAAGGTGTTCTTGATGATTTTTTTCTTTTTCTTTATGGTGATGTTGATGATGAGGAATAAAAATATCAAATATTTTTAAAATAATTATTCCTAAAGATATACTACCAATTATTATAAAAATTTTAAAAAATTTAGAATTGGAAATTTTATTACTTACTTCCATAATTTCCGGTAATAAATCTAAAAAAATAATTCCAATCATTACTACAAAAGCAAGACTTATACTAATTATACTAATCTTTTTTTTATCAGAAATAATAGATATAATACTAAAACCAATCAGAAAAAAAAGGCCTGATAAAATTGGAAAAACAAGAGCCAAGATATTCATAAATAAGACCTCCTTTATAAAAGAAAAAAGACTATTGTCTTTATTTAGTAGGGAATGCTTCTAATGATAATTTTCCCTTAAATTCACCATTAGTTAAATATAGTTGATTTAATGCTGAATCATTTTCTAACCATATATAGAATACTAAATGATGAGTATCTCCAATATTTATTGTTACAGCTTCATCTTCAGAGATTAAATCTTTATTTAAACCTGTTAACTTATCAGTTTCAGGATTTCCAGTTAATTTTGTTCCTTCATCTTCAGAATTTTGTAAAAAATTACCATTGAATACTTGTTCACTTTCTCCAGGATTTATAACTAATCGCCATTTGAAATATTTACTAGACAAATTTTTAGTTAATGAATAATTAGATAATTTAATTACATATTTGCCATTTACAGTAGAAGAACTTGTATTAGTAATATCAAAACTAACTTTTTTAGCAGCGGTTTCCACTTCTCCAGCATTAATCAAAGACATTTGTGTTTCGTTAATTGCTGAGGCATTTTTTAAATCAGAGTCGATATCTAGCACAGCCGCTTTATTACCATTTATACTAGCCTTACCACCATAACCAATAGTAAAGTAAGCATAAGTTAAACTAAAACCAATTATAATAATTGAAAAAACCAATATAGATGCTGAAGCAAATAGTTTTTTACTGCTAATCATTTTAGCTTCTTTTTCTTTTCCTTTTTTTTCTTTCATAACTTTCACCCTTAATATAGATTTATTATACTAAATTTTTAGTAAATTAACAATCCTATTTTAATGTTTTTACGGATTAAATGAGACAACATCAATTCGATTATCATTTTTTATTAGTTCTATGGTTCCTTCATCATCATAACCTAAAGATGTTTCATAAGTCCAAGAAACATTTACAGTATAGGAAGAAACTTCGCTTTCATCAGGCATTTCATAAGTACTTGGAGTAATGTCATCAACAGTTATTGAGGCAACTGTTGGAAGACTTTGTTCTCTTTTTTTGTCAATATTATTTATTACATTTTTGTAAATTGTATCGATTGCCATTCCTTTAAATGAGTCACGAGCTGGTTCATAAACATATTCTAATCCCCCAACATCATATTTACTAATTTTATTATCTATAGTGTATAAATCAATTATAAATAGTTGGCTTACTAAAGATACATACTCTTCTTCTTCAAAAGTCTCACTTTCTAATAATTTTTTTAACTCTTCAAACTTTTCTTTAAAAAGTTCAGTATCTCTTTCATCTAAAGTATATTCGTATCCTTCAATTTTATTCATAATTTTAACTTCAGAATTAGCAAGTTCTTCACTAGGTTTTGATTTAAAAAATAAAAAATATGCTCCAACTCCTAAGCCAATAATTACTAATATTACAACAATAGTGATTATAATTTTTTTGTTTTTTTTCATATTTTAGACCGTCTTTCTATTCTTAAACATTATAGCATAGCATTATTTTTCTTGCAATTATTAATTTTTTTTGCTATTATTGGTTTATGCAGGTGTGGTTCAACGGCTAGAATGCAACCTTGCCAAGGTTGAGACGGGGTTTCGACTACCCTCACTTGCTCCAGTGACGTTTCTGTTCGAACTTTTATAGTTTGAACTTAACATATATAATCAATCCGTTCGGGTT
>CANQZD010000029.1 GCA_947628275.1 uncultured Bacilli bacterium
TACAAATATTGTATTGATTACCTACTTTAGCGAAAAAAGTTTGAAATAACTTTCTTACTCGCACCATTGATATTTCTATTCGAATTTTTTCGAATATTGATATATAACCCCTTAGGTTATTTTGATATACTCATCAAAATATCTAGGGGGTTAATTATATGTAAAAATATAAAATAGATAAAAATAATAAAATTGTAATCAAAAAAACCTCATTTCTATGGTTAAGAAACGGGGTTTATTTTTCAAGTAAGAAACTTTAATTAAGCATATAAATGGCAATATTTAATATGGTTGCAAATATTATCCATATTCCATAGGGAATTTGAATTATTCCGATAATCTTTTTTTGATTAATCATTTTAATAATCATCATTAATACTAAAATATCTAAGAAAATTATCCAAATAATTGCTATAAATCGCCATTTTAACCAAAAGAAGATTATTGACCATAAAGCATTGAAAAAAAGTTGAGCATAATAAATAATTTTAATGTCTTTGGTAACCAAATTTTCTTTAGCTAGTATTCCATATGATAGCCCCATTAATATATAAAGTATTGTCCAGATTATTGGAAATAAAATTGCTGGTGGAGCAAAAGAAGGCTTAACTAAAGAATTATAGTCAATTTTTGGAGCAATTATTATTCCAACTACTGTTCCTATGATAACCGGAATTAAAATATTTTTAATAATTTTTTTCATCGTTCCTCCTATTATTATATTATTTTAATTTATAATAATTATTCAATATGTTATACTTAAAACAAGGTGATATAATGAGTAATTTTACATTTGCTATAAAAACATCAATTCTTTTTTTTCCATTTGTAGCCTTATTTTTTACGTTTTTTTATTTAATTTATCAATATCACAAATATGGCTCGATTAATTGTTTTCGAACTATAATTATTTATTCTTTTATTTTATATATTATAAGTGCTTATTTTTTAGTTATATTACCATTGCCAAGTCTAGAGTATGCTAAAACTATTAGTATGCCAGCTTATAATTTAAAACCTTTTAACTTTGTTTTAGAAATTATTAAAAATACCAATCTTTCTTTTAGTGACTTTACTACATATTTTCCAACTCTAAAATATGCCTCTACTTATGAAGCTATTTTTAATATATTTTTAACTATCCCTTTTGGTGTTTATTTACATTATTATTTTAAATGCAGTTTTAAAAAAACGCTTTTTTGTACCTTTTGTTTAACCTTATTTTTTGAATTAACTCAATTATCTGGACTATATTTTATATATCCTCGTTCTTATCGAGTTTTTGATGTTGATGATTTAATTTTAAATACTTTTGGTGGTTTTTTAGGTTATTTTCTAGGCTCATTATTCAATAAATTTTTACCAACCAGAGAGAAAATCGATAAAGATAGTTACCAAAAAGGGGAGAGTGTTTCATTATTAAAGAGATTGTGTGCTCTTAGTATTGATTTTATAAATATAATATTGTTAGTTTTTTTAGAAAGTTATTTTGTTTATAAAAAATATATTTCAATAATTTGGCTTATTTTGCCATTCTTAGGATATTTTTTAATAATTTTAATATTTAAAAAAAGTTTAGGAATGAAATATTTAAACTTAAAATTTCAACATTTTTTAGATACCAAAGTTAAAACTTTCAATATTATAATATATTATTTTTCTTTTCTTTTTGGCTATATTATACTACCAATTTTATTAATTTTAGGAAGCTACTTATTATTTAGCCATCATTATTTAACATTAAATCAATTTGAATATTTTCTAGTAATAATTTTAGCTATAAGTATTATGATAGATATAATATCTTTATGGCTAAAAGTCTTTCAACAAGATTTATTTTATGAAAAATTAAGTAAAATAAAAATTATAAGTACTATAAATGAACAACCTTAACATTTTCCTTATGTAATAATTCTTTAATAAAAATAGAGGGGTTCATTCGATTGGTAATTAAATAAACTTCTTTTTTAGCTCTTGTTAAAGCTGTATAAAATAATCTTCTTTCTTCTTCAAAGGGAAAAGTTAATTCTTTTTTTACTAAAGATAATATAATGTTATCTTTTTTTTGATTGGGAAATCCATAAAGACCATTAGTCATATTTAAAACTATTACATAATCAGCTTCTAATCCTTTAGCTGCATGAATAGTTAAAAATCTAATATTTTTATTATTAATATCTTGATTACATTTTTGTAAATCATAATGAGTTCTACCTAAAATAAAAACTGAAGCATCTTTACTAATTAATTTTAATATTTTTTCTATAGCTTGTTGGGAATCATTTTGATAAATAATTTTTACAGGGTTAGAAATATGTATCAAACTATGCAATTTTTTAGTAACTTGCTGCGGATTTTTTAATATAAAATTACCTGCAATATTGATTAGTTCTTGACTATTTCGATAAGTTGTTTCTAACTTATATATTTTAGCATCTTTAAAATATTTAGAAAAATTTAAAAATAAATCAATATCACTTCCCGAAAAATGATAAATTGATTGATAGTCATCACCACAAACACATAAACTGGCATTATTTAATTTGACTAATTCTTCAATAAGTTTAAATCTTAGTAAAGAAGTATCTTGAAATTCATCAATTATAAATAATTTATATGGTATTGAAGGCTTATCATTTTTAATTTTTTGAATAGCTACTTTTATTAGATCATCAAAATCTAACCAATTATTTAACGCTTTAGTTTTTTCATATAAATTATATATTGCATACAAAATAATTAATAAATGATATTTAGCACTTTTTTTAAAAAAATTAGACCAATCTTCTTTATTAAAAGCATTACTTGAATATAAATTTAAAAATTGTTTAATAATTTTTTTCCAAGGTTTTAGGTTTTTATGTTGATATTGCCAATTTTTAAAAAGCCCATAGATATTCAAAAGAGAATAAACACTTTTTGTAGTGTAAAGGTTTTCTAAAAACTTATTATTAAAAAAATCATCAATAATCTCATCTTGTAAATCTAAAGGGGCAATGCTTAAGTCATCATCAATCAATGTTAAAGCTAATTTATGAAAAGTAAAAGTAGCAATGTCAACATGACAATTTGTTTTAATATTCTTTTTTAAATTTTCAACTGCTTCATTAGTAAAAGATATACAACAAATTTCTTCTTTTTTAATTAAATTATTAGCCAACATATATTTTAACTTACCAATCAAAGTCAAAGTTTTACCGGAACCAGCTCCAGCAATGATTAAAGAATATTTAGGATTATCTAAAATTGGCCTTTTTTGTTCTTCATCTAAATAATAATTGTTTACTATAATATCTTGTTTCATAAAATTGATTATAAATCTTTTATTACACTTATTTTGCCATCTTTTGTCGATATTGCCAAATAATTATTTTTCTTTTGTTATAATGCAAAAGTAAAAAGAGGTAATGAATATGTATCGAAATACTTATGCCATTATTAATAAAGATATTTTAAAAGAAAATATTATAAAAATTAAAGAGGCTTATCCTTCTTATAAATACTATATTGGAGTTGTTAAAAATGATGCTTACCATCATGGATTAAAAATAATTGATGCCTTAATTGCTGGTGGAATTAATTATTTAGCCGTATCTTCTTTAGATGAAGCTATAGCTGTTCGCCAAATTAATAAAACAATTCCCATTTTGTGTTTACAAATAATTCCTATCACTTATATAGATAAAATATGCCAATATAATATTACGATTACTATTGATAATTTAGCTTATTTAAATGAACTATTAACTAAACCTATTTCATCTATAATAAAAGTCCATTTAGCCGTTGATAGTGGAATGAATAGATTAGGATTTAAAAAAGAAAGTGATTTAAAACAGGCATTTTCTTTAATAAAAAATACTAAATATTTATTTTTAGAAGGTATATATAGTCATTTTTCAACTTCAGGAATTATGGATAATTACTATGATTGGCAAATTAAAAATTTTTTAAAATTAACTAATCAAATTCCTTTGCAAGAAATTCCAATTATTCATCTTGGCCGTAGTATTTCTTTAGTAACTCATGAAAAACCTATATTTTGTAATGCAATTCGTTTAGGAATTGTCATGTATGGTTTTAATCAAAGTAAACATTATCCTTTAACTTTAAAAGGCAAATATCAATTATGGAAAATTAAAAAAATTCGCAAAAAGTATCATTTAAGTCCTTGCTTTATAACTAATAATCTTGATGTTAAACCAGCTTTTAGTCTTTATTCTGAAGTAATCTCGTGCCGAAAAGTAAAAAAGGGCGAATATGTTGGTTATGGCAAGGCTTATAAAGTAACTAAACCTGGGTTTATTTATACAATTTGTCTTGGCTATGCAGATGGAGTCGATAAAAAATTTCAATATGTATACATAAATAATGAAAAAAATCCTATTGTCGCAGATTGTATGGATATGTTATTAGTTTTTTCACAAACTAAATATGAAGTAGGAAGTAAAGTTGAAATTTTTGGTCAGATGCGCAGTATAAAAGAGGTTTTAAATACCTTAAATATAAATGCTTATCATTTATTTAATCAAATCAGTAATCGTGTTCCCAGATTATATTCTAAAAGAAAAGAGTGATTATATGAATTTTAAAATATTAATATTAGGAAGTGATGCCAATGCTTATTACATGGCTAGATGTTATTATGAAGCTTTTCATCAAAAAGCCCATTTAATTGGTAAAGAAAAATTAGCTTTTACTAAATTTAGTAATATCTTAACAGTTTCCTATAACAAATTTTTATGGCAAGAAGATGTTTTTATTAAGACCGTTAACAATTATGCAAAAAGTTTTATTAATGATAAAATTTTATTAGTAAGCACTAATGAAACATACTCAATTCTTATTGCTAAAAATCAAGATAAATTATCGAGCAATCTAGTGTTTCCTAAACAAGACTATAATACGTTAAAAACACTAGTCAATAAAAAATTATTTTATCAAACTTATCAAAAACAAAATCTTTTATTCCCTAAGACTTATTTTTATAACATTCAAGATGAAATATTTCCAATTATGGATTATCCAATAATTTTAAAACCAGCTGATGTTATTACCTATAATCATTTAAATTTTAAAGATAAACATAAAATATATAAAATTAATTCTTTTAATGAATTAAAAAGCGTTCTAAAAAAGATTAAAACTTCTGGCTATCAAGGAGAACTTATTCTTCAAGAATATATTAAAGGAGATGATTCGCATCTTTATGATAGCATTGTATATGTCGATAAAAATCATCATGTTAAAGTTATTAGTTTTGCTCAGATAGGACTTCAAGAACATACTTTAAGTATGGTCGGTAATGCAGCAACTTTAATTAATGGCTATTCTTCATTTTTAGATGCTCCAATAAAGAAAATGAAACAAGCAATTATTAGCTTTATGGAAAATATTAATTATACCGGTTTTGCAGAAATTGATATGAAATATGATAGTAAAAGTAAAAATTTTAAAGTTTTAGAAATTAATGCTCGCCAAGGACGGAGTAGCTATTATATTTCAAAACTAGGGGCTAATTTAATTGAAGTATTAGTAAAAGATTTAATTTATCAGCAAGAATTAGCTTCACTTGATTTAAATAATGAGGTTTTATTGTCTTTTGTCCCTAAATGTATCGTAAAAAAATATATTAAAAATGAAGACTTTAAAAATAAAGCATTAGCAATGTGGAAACAAAGAGTAAGTCCAATGGAATGTCGATTAGATACTAATTTTAAAAGATTTTTATTAATGAAAAAAAGATTATGGCATTATCGTAAAGATTATAAACATGCTTATTGGACATCTTAAAAGAAGAAAAGAAAGGGTAGATTTTATGTGTGGAATAGTTGGCTTTTGGGATAATTTGCCTAAAAAACCCAAAACAAAAATTATTAAACAAATGGCTGAGAAAATTAACCATCGTGGTCCAGATGAAGAAGGTTATTACTGTAACAAGGATGTAGCTTTAGGTCATAAAAGACTTGCAATAATAGACTTAGAAAATGGGCAAGAACCAATGATTAATGATGACCAAACTTTAGTATTGATTTTTAATGGAGAAATCTATAACTATCAAGAATTAAAAGAGGAGTTAAAGAATGCGGGATATATTTTTAAAACTAAGTCTGATGCTGAAGTTATTTTACACGGATATGATAAATATCAAGAAGACATCTTAAAAAAATTACGTGGGATGTTTGCCTTTGTTATTTATGATATTAAAAATAATTTATTTTTTGGTGCTCGAGATATTTTTGGAATGAAGCCCCTTTATTATTATCACAACCAGCATCTATTCGCGTTTGCCTCAGAAATTAAAGCCATTATTGAACATCCAAATATTTCTAAAAAAGTTAATAAAGATGCTTTAAAAATGTATTTAATGTTTCAGTATTCTGTTAAAGATGAAACTTTTTTTAAAAACATTTATCGTCTAAATCCAGGTCATTATTTCATTTATAAAGATGATAAATTATCAATTTTTCCTTATTATGAATTTAAATTTAATCATCAAAAAAACAATTATTTACAATTAAAAAAAATGTTAAAAGAAGAATTAGCTGAATCAATCAATTACCATTTAACAACTAGTGATGTAGAAGTGGGTGCTTATTTATCAAAAGGCGTCGATTCTTCTTATGTTGTTGCTTTAGCCCGTCCTTCTAAAACTTTTTCAGTCGGCTTTAATTATCCTGGTTTTGACGAGACTACATATGCTAGTAAATTAGCCCAAAAATTAAATATTAATAATACAAGTTTTAATTTAACTGCCGATGATTTTTTTGAATCGTTACCAACTGTAATGTATCATGCTGATGAGCCTCATGCTAATTTATCAGCGGTTCCATTATATTTTCTATCTAAATTGGCAAGTCAAGATGTTAAAGTGGTTTTGTCTGGGGAAGGGGCTGATGAATTATTCGCTGGATATAATGAATATTATGAACCATTATCTATTAGACTGTATTTAAAAATTCCCTTTTTTATCCGAAGTTACCTTAGAAAACTATGTCAAAAACTCCCAGCTTTTAAAGGTCGAAATACTATCATAAAATATGGGTTACCATTTGAAGAAAGATATATTGGACATGGCAATTTTATAGAATCAGAAGAAGCCAATAAAATTTTAACAACAAATTTAAGAAGTGAAGAAACTATCTCTAATATTTTAAAACCATATTATGATTTAGTAAAAAATCAAAATGATTTAACTAAAAAAAGATTTTTAGATTTTTATTTTTGGTTACCTAAAGACATCTTATTAAAAGCTGATAAAATGAGTATGGCAAATAATCTTGAATTAAGAACCCCTCTATTAGATATTAAACTATTTGAATTTGCTAAAACAATTCCTAATAAATATTTATTAAAAGGGAAGAAGACTAAATATTTATTTAGAAAAGTAGCTCAAGAAGTTTTACCTAAATCATGGTCTTCAAGAAGAAAATGTGGTTTTCCCGTACCTTTTTCTAAATGGCTTAGAATCGATAAATATTATAATTTAGTTAAAGAAGAGTTTGCAAAAAGTTATGTTGCTAATTTTTTTGATCGGTGTTATATCAATCGTTTATTAGATAATCATTATAAGGGGTTAGAAAATAATGGACGAAAGATTTATAATATTTATTGCTTTTTAATATGGTATGATGTCTTTTTTACATAAAATATATTAAAAATTAGTTGACATTACCAAAATGGTTTGATATCATTGATAGTGTCAAAAAGACATGGGCGTTTAGCTCAGTTGGTTAGAGCATCTGCCTTACAAGCAGAGGGTCTGCGGTTCGAGTCCGTAAACGCCCACCATTTATTTTTTTTGCCGACATAGCGTAACTGGCAGCGCAACTGACTTGTAATCAGTAGGTTGGGGGTTCGACTCCCTCTGT
>CANQZD010000030.1 GCA_947628275.1 uncultured Bacilli bacterium
GAGTAAAATTATTATACTAATAAATCAATGATTTGCAACTTCATCAATTTACTAATCAGTATTATACGTGTTATAATCAAATAAGATAGGAGTAACTAAAATGAAGAAAAAAAATTTATTTATAATAGTTGGAGTTATATTAGTAATAATCATTTTTTTCTTAGCTTTTTGGTTAAATAATAAACCTCAGAAAAATTCTAATTCTCTTCCTAATAATGATTTTGTTTCGCTTACTAGAAAAGCTATATTAGATGAAGAAAGTCATCTTTTTACTAATTATGATGATTTTTATAATACTATGAGAACTAAAGAATTGAGTGCCGAAGATTTTCAAAATAATAATTATGTTTTCTTTAAAATTATTTATAATACTTGTTCTGAAACAGAAATAACACCAGTTAGTTATCTTATAGATGGTGAAAATATTAATATTACTATTAATTATATAGGTAGTTGTGATAGCTGTGTTATGAAAGAGAAATATTATGCTTTAAAAGTTGATAAGTCGATGACAAAAGCTAATGTTAATCTTACTTATCACATGTTAAATACTATTGAATGTGAGTTTAATGAAGTTGATAAGCCAATTATCTATTTATATCCTAAAGAGCAAATGCCTATAAAAGTTCAAGTTGGTTATCCTGATAATTTGACTTTAACTTATCCACCTTATAATAACGGTTGGGAAGTATTAGCTAAACCTGATGGCAATCTTTTAGATAAGCAAGGGCGAACCTTTTATGGCTTATATTGGGAAGGTTTAACTACTCAAAAAATTAATTTTTCTGATGGTTTTGTTGTTAGTGAGAAAGAACTTTTGCCTTTTTTAGAAGAAAAACTTGCCATATTAGGTCTAAACGAAAGAGAAGCTAATGAATTTATTATTTATTGGTTACCAATTTTAGCAAAAAATAAGTATAATTTAATAAGGTTTGAAACATTAGATAATATTAATACTATAATGCCTTTATATATTACACCTAAACCTGATACAATTATTCGAATTTTAATGGAATATCAGCCTTTAGAAAAGAAAGTTAATATTAAAGAACAATCTTTATCTAGCCCAACTAGAACAGGCTATACAGTTGTTGAATGGGGTGGCACCAAAGTTAACTAAAAACATCCAATTGGATGTTTTTTAATATAATTCACTGCATTCTTTGCTTTGTGGTTTATAAAAACAATGATTTTTATATCTTCCTGCTAAAGGTTGGGAATACCACGTTTGCTTGCAAGAAGCATTTGAACTTGGCGCATAAAACCACAATGCATGAGTTGCTGGATAATAATATTCTCCATTTAAAATTCGTTGGGCTAAATTTTTTTCTAAGGTAGTAGGACTAGCCTCAAAAAGAGAACTATTCGTGCCAACAAATTGATTAGGTTGATATATAACATCAGTTAAAGTGTTTACATTCTTAAAAGTATAGCAATGAGCCAAAACTCGATTTACTACCACATTTCCAACCATTAACATACCTAAATCACCTTCTGCTAAAGCTTCGGCTCGCATTATTCTGGCTAGTAAATCAGCTTCTTTGGTTGTATAACTTATTAACATAAAAAATCACCTAAAATATTTTATGATTTTATATATTTTAGGTGAATATCATTATTGTGGTGGAATGATAAATCTTGGAGCATTATTGTTTTTATCATCATCACTATCATCATCATTCTTTTTTTCCTTAGAAGTTTTTTCTTTTTCTTCTTTCTCTTTTTTCTTTTTTTCTTGTTTTTCTTTTCTTTTATCAGGATTACTAACTCTAGCTAAAATTCTTAAAACTGTATTTATGAATAATAATACAATTATAAGTCCTGATAAAATAACGGCTAACACATTTTTAGAATTATAAATTTCAAAGGCAAATTCAATTGGTTCATCAGTTTTTCCTAAGTCCCAAATTAATACTTTTCCATCATTTTCAATTTTAGTTGCATTACTGTTTAAAGCTTCTAAAGGTAAAGTAACTTTAAAGTTAAAATTCATAAAATCAATATTAAAATTATTATTAGAATTATTAACGCTATCTAAATCATATTTAGCATAATATTTATTTTTTAAAAAGCCCTTTTCAACTTTAAAAATATAAGCTGTTGAAAGTTCATCTTCAATAACACTATCTAAATCTAAATCTACATCTTCAGTTGAACTTAAATAATCGATATTATTGAAACTTTTAATAATCTTAGTACCTACTAAATCATTTTCTTCATATTTTTCAACTTTAAACCCTTTATTAGTTAATTCTTCTTTTTGTTCATCACTTAATAAGTCCTCATATGTTATTCCCTCATCACCTAATAAATCCTTTTTTAATGCCATGACAATTTCAAAATTCATTTTTTTATTCATTTTAATTTCCATATTTGTTTCAACATTAACACATCCTGTTAGAAAAAATGTTAAGACTGTTAAAACCCCTATTTTTTGCCAAACTTTCATACTTATCCTCCTTATATATTAAATTTTACTAAAAAAAATGCAAAATGTCTATATTCCTAAAATAGAATTGTTTTTTATTATTTTTTTGATACAATATTAATAGTAAAGGAGTAAGATATTAATATGCTTTTTGAACAATTAAGAACTAATGGGCGAATAGATGTATCAGCGGGAATTAATAGTAAATTAATTACAATTGATGAAGAAGAAACTAAAGGCGCTAGAAATAAATTTTGGTTCAATAACTATGAATACTTATTTAAAGAAATATACAGTAATTCATATGAAGACTATGCTGAAATCATTGCTAGTGACTTAGCGGCCTTTTTAGGTATTCCGTGTGCTTCTTATGATTTAGCAATATATAATAATCGTAAAGGTGTTATTAGTAAAAACTTTGTTAATGAAGATGAGGGTGATGAATTAATTCAAGGAACAGAAGTTATTAATGAAGTTTATCAAAAATATATTAGTCCCTTACAAGCTTTATGTAAAAAATATTATCAAATCATCTCTTCTAAAGAAGAAAAAAAAGTAATCTTAAAAGAATTAATTACTTTATATCAAAATTCTCTAATAAATGCTCCTTTATTAGCCGATATTAATCAAAAAGATATCGATAATTATAGTGATGAAGTAGTTCACTATTACTTAAATGAAATAAAATTAATAATGACTGATATTAGTGATATGTATAAAAATGATTTTGATCAGTGGTCTAACGGAGTAGTGAAAGCTAATAATTTATTTGATTTATGGTCAGTTATAGATATATATTGTAAAATTAACAATTATAGTTTAGAAGAATCTAATGAAATAATAAAAAAGTTAGTAAAATTATTTATTTATGATATAATAACAAGTCAAGGAGACCGCCATAGTGATAATTGGGGTCTTATCATCAATGAAAAAACCAATGAAATAAAATTTTCGCCAATCTATGATAATTCTAATATTTGTAATCTTAATCGGAGTAAAGCTCTTAAAACTATTGCTAGTTATATTGAAAGTTTAAAATCTAGTAAAGTTCATATTAAAAAGAAAATAAAAATTAATGAACGTTTAAGAGCATCAATTTATCATGAAAAATCTTTATTAAAAGTTGAACCAGAAGATAATCATTTAAAAAATAATAATGTCACAATGATAAATGAGTTTATAACTCAATCATCTTCAGAAATAAAAGAAGAAGTTTTGCAAATATTAACTAAATTGACTCCTGAAAATATTGATAAAATATTTCAAAATCTTGAGAATAAGATTAAAAGTTCAATTCCTGATGAAATTAAAATGATTGTTAAACAAACTATTGAAATTAATGTTGAAGAATTATATAAAGCTATAAATGATAGTAAGGAGATTATATATGGAAAGTAAAGAATTTTTAAATTATTTAAAAACTAATGTTAAAAGTATCTATAATAATTTTCAAGAAGTTTTCAATTTTAATTATGAAGAATACGTTAATTTAATTAAACGTCTTTTAAAAGATACCATTAATGATATTTTTTATCAAAGACTTTTGACTACGACAACGGTTGATTTAAGTAAAGAAAATTTATTAAAAATTAAAGAATTAATAATGAAATTAAATATTAAGGAAGATCAAATCAAAGAAATTATTATTACAATTCCTGAAATAGTTTTCTTTGCTAATCTTTCAGAAAATATCTTTCCAATATATAAAAATAATATATTTAAAGGTCTAGCTTTTGTAAATGGTAATGCTTACCGAGCTTATTCTTATTCATTAAGTAGTTTTAAACTAAATAACTTAAATAATATTGCTGATGAAAATGTTAATTATTTCAATTATGTTATTGATAGTTTATTAAGAAGCTTAGAGCGTCAAGATATTAAAGAAAAATTAAATTTAAAGCCAAATGCTCCACTTAATGAAAAGTTTCTTTCTCTAGCAAAAGAGTATAGTAAAAAAAATTACTACTTTAAAAAATTGTAGTATTTTTTTATTTTAAAGAAAGATTTCTAACTCTTGTTATAGTTTCTTTTAAATTTTGAATTTCACTAGATAATAATCTAATAACTTCTTTTAATTCTTCTTTATTATTTACTATAATATCATTTGGTTTTAAATTATTTATAATTAATTTTACTTCCTCATTATCACTATAAATTATAGGACTAGTTATATCAGAAATTTTAAGATTAGGTTTAATTTTTATTTTAACATTTTGATCAATTAAATCTTTAACAGTTCCTTTTTTACCAACATAAATACTGAAAGCTACAAAACCACTATGAACTTTTCCTTCATGATATTCAAAAACATCAATTGCTAATATTTTTTCTAAAATTTCATCAGGAATTTCATTTGGTAATACACAAGAATAATCTAAATAACCACCATTAAAACCTGTAATATTTACTAAACTAAATACAATTTTATCATTATTAGCTAACATATAAATTACCCCCAATCTACTAGTTTTAAATTAACATTCTTGATGTTAGTTATTATAACATAATTATATTTATTTTTGTTAAAAAATATGTTATTCTATAATTGAAGTGGGAAATATGAAAAAGAAAGTTTTAACTCTTATTTTACTTCTTTGTTTAATTATAACGTTAAGTATTAATTATTATTTTTTATGGCTTAAGCCTTTAAATTTTAAAAATGCTTCTTATGAAATTGTTGGTGCAAATGTTAAGGCTACTTTAACATTTTCCCAAAACGTTTTAAATGGTAATTGTATGGTTAATAATCAGACAGTTGCGATTGAAAATCATCAATGTATAATTGAAATACCTAATGAAGAAACTAATATTAAAGTTAAAACTAGTTGGAATGAAATAAATTTAACTTTAGACCCTAAGCAAGATAAAGTATTAGATTTTACTTTATCAACCGAAAAAGTTTATTTAGCTATTGATGAAGAAAAAGAAATAAGTATTGAAACAGATACATTTGGTAATCCTGATCAAACAAGTAATTTTGTCAGTGATGATGAAAATATTGTTACCGTTAATAACAATATTTTAAAAGCTGTCGGAAATGGTAAGACTAAAGTTCATGTCACTGTAGGGGATATTACTAAAGATATTGAAGTAATAGCAACAAATTTAGTTGGTAAACCTGTTTTAACTAAAGAAAAAGCTTTTTTACCATGTGGTATTTATAGCGAAGAAGATAATAAAATTCTTGATGAATTTTTAGAATATCGAATTAATGAAGCTGGTTATAAAACTAGAGGTGCTGTTGTAGCAGCTGCACGTTTCCTTACTTTAGAGTTCCCTTATCGAATTGATTATTTTTGGGAAAATGGTCGGTTAGAAAATACAACTGGTGGTCCTAGTGCCGATGGTGAAGGTCGTTATTATCATAAAGGATTGTATTTAAATAGCATTAAATTTAATGAATTAGATCAAAATAAAATTAGATATGGGCCAGCAACTTGGGGATGCCCTTTAACTAATTGGGAAGATGATCCAGATTATGGATTTTATCCTGGCACGAAAGTTAGTAATGGTCTTGATTGCAGTGGTTTTGTAACTTGGGTTTTATATAATGCTGGTTTTGATCCTAAAGATGTTGGAGCAGGAGATACTCCTGGTGTTGAAGGTGAATTAAGTGATTTAGGTGAACATATTCCTCTTACTATGGAATTATTACAAAGTAATACTTTGAAACCTGGGGACTTTATTGGGGCGGATGGACATGCAGCTTTAATAGGTGGTTTTAAAGATGGAATAGTTTATGTTGCCCAATCATTAAATTATGGAATGGAAATGAAACCATATACTTATAGTGAATTACTTGATACAGCTTGGTTATCTTATGTAATAAGAATGGATGATTATTATGGTGAAGAAGGAATTTATACTGATTATTGGGAGTAATCAGTTTTTTTAAAACTAAAAAAAGTTCTATCAAGTTAAAGTCTTTTTAACCTAATAGAACCATTTTATACATAAATAATAGATTTTAAAATTCTATCTATGAATTGTATTTTCTTTACTAGTTATTGCTTGAGATACCTTATAAATTGTTTCAGCAGTTGGATTAAAATATTCAGTCATACTAATACCATAATTTTGTTGTAATTCTTCTTCAGTAACATCTTCTAAAATCCCAATCAAATCAATCAATTGCGTCATATAAGGATTTCCTGTTACATTATTAGTTTGTATTTCCCCAAAATTGCTATTAATATCATAGTCTTTTGCTTCAGGATTGCTAAATTCTTTAAACTCCATAATTTATCTCCTTAATTTATATATTACAAACTTACTAAGTCTGTTTCATTAACAAATGGCAGGGGATGAGAGAATCGAACTCCCAACTAAAGTTTTGGAGACTCCTATTATACCATTTAACTAATCCCCTAATTGGCTTCGCCGAAAATAGTATAACATAAAATTTCTAAAAATACATAAATTTTTTGAAGAAAGTTATTTTTTAGTTTACTTTCTCAGGCTCTTTTGCTAAAATAATGGCGAGTAATGAAATTACTCCTTGCTTTTTAAAAGAAAAGCCATTAGACCATAAGGAGGTGTAAAATATGAAAAAATATGAAGTAATGTTTATTGTCAAAGCAACAATGGAAGCTGAAGATGTAAAGAAAACTTCTAAAAACTATAAGTCTTTGATTGAAAGTGAAAAAGGCAAAATCATTGAATTCAAAGAAATGGGAGAAAAAAAATTAGCTTATCCTATAAAAAAAGAATTAAATGGTTATTACTTTGTTATGCAAATTGAAGCTAGTAAAGAAGCTATTGCCGAATTTGATCGTAAAATTCGTCTTGATGAAAACGTTTTAAGACATTTAATTATTCGTTTAGATGAGGAGTAAAATATGAATAAAGTTATTTTGATAGGTAGATTAGCAAGAGATCCAGAATTAAGAACTACCGGAAGTGGAGTTAGCATGGTAAGATTTACTGTTGCTGTTACTAGACCTGGTACTCAAGGGGCTCAACCTCAAACTGATTTTATTGGTTGTATTGCATGGCGACGTCAAGCTGAAAATATTGCCAAATATTGTGTTAAAGGTAGTCAAATTGCCGTTGATGGTAGAATCCAAACGGGAAGTTATGATGGAAATGATGGACAAAAACATTATACAACTGACATTGTTGCCGATAACGTAACTTTTTTAGGTTC
>CANQZD010000031.1 GCA_947628275.1 uncultured Bacilli bacterium
TGGAAATGAAAGATTAGAAAGTATGCCAGATAAGACCCCGGGGGGGGGGTTATTATTCTCGCATGGAATATGTGACAACGGAGCAACTGTAGAATGGAACGAAGAAAAATGGGCACCATTGATAATCGGATTAACAAAATCAAAAACAAGATGTAATTTATATTTTAAAGGAGAAACTGGAGTAGAATATATAAAAAAATTAGGGGAAAGTGATACAACAAATTTAGCTTATGATGATACTGATGATAATAATTTAAGATATATTGGAGCAAACCCAAATAATTATGTTAGATTTAATGATGAATTATGGCGAATAATAGGTGTTTTAAAAGTCAAAACTGAAAATGGAACAACAGAAGAAAGATTAAAAATAATAAGAACAAATGGTATTGAAGGTCAAAAAAATTATGCTGGTACAATGTGGGATGAAAACAATACAAATGATTGGACGAAATCTACGTTAAAATCTGAATTAAATGGTGAGTATTATAATAGTTTGAGTTCTTCTTCTAAAAATATGATTGATGATGATGTAGTTTGGAGTTTAGGTAATTGTAGTTCATCTTCAATTACATCTCATGCAATATATGAAAAAGAAAGAGAAGCAGCAGAAAATGGTAGAATTCCAAGTGAATGGAGTAAAGAAACAGATATAGATAATAAACATAATGGTATAGCTCTTATGTATCCATCAGATTATGGTTATGCTGTTGGAGGAAAAGTAAGAGATAAATGCCTAACAAAAAATTTGTATTATTATGATAGTGATGATTGTGGAATTAATGATTGGTTAAAACCTGTTAATTATTATTGGACTTTAGCTGCAAATACGTCATTTGATTTTAGTGTTTTTTATTTAAGTCCAAATGGTAGTGTTGGTGATTATAGTCAGGCAATTTATGAAAGTGGGATAGCTCCAACAGCTTATTTAAAATCAGATGTTAGAATAACAAGTGGAACTGGTGAAATAAATAGTCCTTATGTTTTGTATTATGATGAACTTTTGACAGAATATCTATTTACTATAGCAAAAGATAATCAAGAATTTTTAAAATACGATGGTAAGAAATTTTTAGGCGAAGACTTAGGAACAGATGACAATAATTTGCGTTTTGTTGGAAAAGACCCAAATAATTATGTTGATATAGGTGATAGAGATAGTGATGGTAATCCTATTTTATGGCGAATCATTGGAGTTATGAATAATGTTACTGAAATGGACGAAACAGGCTTAAATGAAATTAATAAAGGAAGCTATGTAAAAATTATAAAAAATGATAGTATTGGAATATATAGTTGGGATTCTTCACCAAGTACTATAAATGGTGGTTTTGGAGTTAATGAATGGAGTCAAGCTGATATAAGTAAAGTTTTAAATGCTGACTTTTTAAATAAAAAAAATTTAGGTGGAATTTGTTATAGTCATAAAAATGAACAACAAAAACCATGTCCAATTTGGGAAGAAGTCGGTGTAAGTGAATTTGCTAGAAAATTGATTTCAAATATAAAATGGAATTTAGGTGCAGTTGTTGATATTGATGTTGATGGCTGGCTAGCTTCTAATGTTTATCAAGCTGAACGAGGTAATAAAGTTGGAAAAAATTGTACTTATAATGAGTTATGTAATGATGAAGTTGAAAGAACAACTCAATGGATTGGCAAGGTTGGTTTAATTTATGCATCAGATTATAGTTATGCTAGTAATGGTAGTTCTGAGGAAAACAAAAGAAAATGCTTAGAACAAACATTACATGATTGGGGAGATTCTGATTTCGAAGATTGTAGAATAAATGATTGGTTATATAATCCATTAGAACATCAATGGACTTTAACACCAGTTTCTTATGGCAATGGTGTTCCATGTGTTTTTAATTTAGATAAGGAAGGTTTTTTAAATTTAAACTATCCATTATGGTATTATGATATTCATCCTGTTGTATATTTAAAATCAACAACTAAAATAGTTGAAAATAGTAAAGATAATTATGGCTCAAAAGAAAATCCATTTATAATTTATTAAAAGGTTGCAAGAAATTGCAATTTTTTCTTTTGAAAAATTTTTATTTTGACAATATAACCGTATGGTTATATAATCTAATTAATAGTATAGAAGAAAATATATAGGGAAAGCTAAAGAAAGAGGAAAAAATATGAAAAAGAATAAATTAGGAATAATAAGCTTAAGTATAATAATGATAATAGGAATAATAGTAACAATAGCAAATAAAAGATATGTTATCCCAAATGAAGAAGTAACATTTGGATATTATAATGGAAATGAAAGATTAGAAAGTATGCCAGAGAAGACCTCGGAGGGGGGGGGTTATTATTCTCGCATGGAATATGTGACAACGGAGCAACTGTAGAATGGAATGAAGAAAAGTGGGCACCATTGATAATAGGATTAACAAAATCAAAAACAAAATGTAGTTTATATTTTGAACAACCACCATATACAGAAAGTATTTTAAATGGAACAGACCCAGTGTTAGATGGTGATTTAATACCAATTACAATAAATGAAGAAAATGGACAAGTCACAAGAGCTGATAAAACAAAGAAGTGGTATAGTTATGCTGAACAGAAATGGGCAAATGCAGTTATTTTAAAAGATGGAATAGAAGACCCAGGTCCAAATGAACCAATTGAAGAAAGTGATATCGAAAGTTATTTTGTATGGATACCAAGATACAGATATGAAATATTTGATGAAGGAAACTATGATGGTTTAACAACAAAAACAAATAAAGAACAAATAATAAATATTGAATTTGAAAGTAAAGATGAACCAGTTCAAACAGGTTCTAAAGTAGGTCAATGGTTAACGCATCCAGCCTTCACTGCCTTTAATACAAATGGCTTATGGGTCGGCAAATTTGAAACAGGATATGATGGAGCAGGAAGTACAGGAGCTGCTCAAGTAAACCCAGATAATGAAGCAGCAGCAATTGAAGCGGCAAATAAAGTAATAATCAAACCAAATGTATACTCATGGAGAAATATTCAGGTAGCAAAAGCTTATACAGTAGGAAGACATTATGAAGAAGATTTAAATAGTCATATGATGAAGAACACTGAGTGGGGAGCAGTAGCATACTTACAACAAAGTGAGTACGGTAGTCATCAAAGTGTTAGAATCAATAATAATTCAAGTTATTTAACTGGATATGCAGCAAAAAATGAACCAACTACGGGTTATACAACAACAAATGAATTATGTAGTAATACACCTGATGCTTGTAATGAATATGGAGGAGCAACCCCAGGAAGTGATGGAACGTATAATACAAATTATTTCAATAAAGTGAGTGTAATAGCAAGTACAACCAATAATTACACTGGAGTCTATGATATGTCTGGTGGAGCCTGGGAATACATGATGAGTGGAATGGATGATAATAGTACGGGAGATGGAAAAACCGGAAAATTATCAGCCGGACGTCATAATGTATATAATTCTGGCTTTAAAGGAAAACTAACCTGTCCAGAATGTAGTGAGAATGGAATAGAAGTAAATCATGAAATAACTGAAGTGACTGAAGGAATAGATTTACCTACAGATGAAAGGTTCTTTGATAAATATGATTATAGTAAAAGCTATATAACCTATAATCGAGGAATGTTGGGAGATGCAACAAAAGAAATGGGTCCATTTCAAACTATGAAATATGGAACTCAATCAAGAAATGTTGGTAGCTGGTATGGTGATGAGTCTTGGTTTGTAAACTCTTACAATCCGTGGTTCGGACGTGGCGGAAGTTACTCGATTGGTACAGGAGCTGGTCTGTTCCATTTCGAGGGTGGTATTGGTCGTGCGCATGGCGACAGGTCTTTTCGTCTTGTTTTAGCTTTTTAAATATTGCAATAAATTGCAATTTTTTTATATAAAAATAAAATATTTATTTTGATAATGATAGTTGAATGGTATAATGTTATCAACATGTATGGAGGGATTATGAAAAATGTTTTAAAAGTTATTATAATTGTTATTGGAGTTTTAGTAGGAATTATTATAATAGATACTTTCCAAGCTAAAATTTTTAATAATAGTCCATTATTAAAGATAAGAGATTATTTAGGTGATGATGGATATGTTGATAAAGGGATATTTGTAAATCATTATCATTGTGAAAATGAAATAGTTACAACTTGGAAAGATTCTAAATATGCTTGTTCTATAAAAAAGAATAATTTACAGGATATATATAATCAAGTAAGTAAATATTTTGATGATGAAAATGTTAATCGTGATAATTTAGGGTCTTTCTATTTAGATAAAGATAAAAATGTTGTTGTTGTGGAATTAATAGATAATAGTCAAGAGGAACAAGAAAATTTTTTGAAACAAGTTAATTTAAATTCTAAATATATTGAATTTGAACAAGGTGGACCTTATACTACATTAGCAACGGATTTTTATGTAACTAAACCAGAAGTTCATAATGATATTAAATTTAAAATTTGTTATGAAAATAATAATAGAAGAGTATATTTAGCTGGAAATCTTGGTGAATTTTATCTTAAAGAAGAAGATGGAGATATTACTTTAAAAACTTATTTATCAACAGCATTTCAAACATTTGATGATGGGATAAAATCTATTACTGATGAATTAGATGTAGTAGATACATATAGGGATGGAGGAACAACTGTTTATAAATCAATTGATAAAGATATAACTGTAATAGTATGTAATAAGATAGATGGTAATAAAAACGTTTATATTGGTGATTATTCCCTAGAATATAGTGATGATTTGTGTAATTAATAATTTTAAAAATTTTAAAATTATGGTATACTTTATAAGTAATACATTTGACACATGTAGTGCTATGCACATAAATCTGATTACAGAGATGTATTTAGAATAATGTGATAGTGCTAGATGTGTTTTTTGTTGTAAAAAAAGGAGGTGAAGTTGATGCCGACAAATAAAAAAGAAAAAGCTTTATTTGCTTTAATTACTGTTATTATTACAGTTCATGCGTATGTATTTTATAGTTTATATGTTATAAATGGTACTACACTTATGAACTTAACTGGTGAAAGTAGTGTATTAAATGCGATTAATAAACTTGGAGGAGTTTATATGTTTGGTAGTTATTTACCAATATGGGCAGTTGTTTTAGTAGAATTTTGTTTTGCTTATTTAGCTGAAATGCTAATAGGTCAACCATTTTCTTTTAAGATGGCTTGTAAAAATTTTGATATTAAAAAAACTAATCCAGTTCATTTTGAAACAGCTGTAATATGTGCTACAGTGGGAATAATGGTTCCTGTGATGAGTTTTATTGCCGCTTTTTTATACTATCCATATTATACGGGGTTTAATATATTTACTTTGTTAGCTAATTGGTTAAAATTAATTTATTTTAATTTTCCATTTGCTTATTTTTCTCAGTTATTTTTTATTCAACCTTTTGTTAGACAAATATTTAAAATAATATTTAAAAGAAAATAGTTATTAAGATTATCAAAGTGGTAATCTTTTTATATTGACATCTGTGTATAAACTGTATATAATTAATATATACAAAGAGGTATGGTATGGAAATTATAATAAGTAATTCTAATGGAGTTCCTATTTATGAACAAATTAAAGAACAAATAAAAGCTAAAATAGTTTCTAATGAATTAAAAGAAAATGAATTATTGCCTTCTATAAGAACTTTAGCAAAAGATCTTCGATGTAGTGTTATAACTACTAAAAATGCTTATGAAGAATTAGTAAAAGAAGGGTATGTTAAAAATGTTCCAGCTAAAGGTTTTTACGTTGCTAAAATTAATAAAGATGTTGTTTTAGAAGAACAATTAAATAAAATTGAAGAGTTGCTGGATAAAGTAGTTAATATTGCTAAAATAAATAATATAAATAAAAAGACTTTAAAAGAAATATTGGATATATTATGGGAGGATAAATAAAAAATGGAAAATATTTTAGAAATTAAAAATTTAAATAAAAAATATGATAATTTTGAACTTAAAAATATAACATTTAATTTGCCAAAGGGAATGATAATGGGTTTTATTGGTGAAAATGGGGCTGGAAAGACAACAACAATAAAAGCAATACTAGATATTATTAAAGCTTATAGTGGTGAGATAAAAATATTTGGATTAGATAATCAGCAAAATGAAAGTAAAATTAAAGAAGATATTGGAGTTGTATTAGATGATATGTTTTTTCCAGAAATTCTTACGCCAAATGATATAAGTAATACTATGGCTGGTATTTATAAGAATTGGGATACTAAAATGTTTTATAATTATTTAAAAGAATTTTCTTTGTTAGCTAATAAACAAATTAAAACTTTTTCTAAAGGTATGAGAAAAAAATTAGAAATAGCAACAGCTTTATCACATCATCCTAAACTTTTAATATTAGATGAGCCAACATCTGGACTTGATCCGATTGCTCGTGATGAAGTTATTCAAATATTTCAAAGTTTTATAGAAAAAGATGATTGTTCTATTTTATTATCTAGTCATATTACTACTGATTTAGAACATATTGCGGATTATATAACTTTTATTAATCATGGAGAAATTATTTTATCAAAAACAACAAATGAATTATTAGATAAATATGGTATTGTAAAATGTGGTGAAAAAGAGTTTATGGGTATTGCTAAAAAAGATTATATTAAATATAAAAAAAATAAATATGAATATGAAGTATTAGTTTCTGATAAGAAAGATTTTAAAGAAAAATATAATATTGCTGTAATAGACAAGATAACTTTGGATGATCTTATGGTTTTAATGGTTAAGGGTGAAGAATAATGTTAGGATTTATGAAAAAAGATTTAGCAATGATTAAAAGTAATTTTAAATTAATTGGAATATTACTTGTTATATATGTAATAATGGGATTTATGGAAAAAATGGATATATCATTTATTTTACCTTTTATGTGTGTAATGATAATGATTTCATCATTTAGTTATGACAATTATAATAATTGGGATGCATATTCTATTTCACTTCCTAATGGAAGAGTTAATAGTGTGAAATCTAAATATATAACTACTATTTTAATGACACTTGTTGTTGCTATAATTACAATTATGTTTTCCTTTATGATTTCTTATGTTAATAATAAAGTTATTAACTATGAACAAATATTAGTAACAATGTTTGGTACAATTTTTGGGACATTAATGGTTTTAACGGTTATGTATCCAATTATTTATAAATTTGGCGTTGAAAAAGCAAGAATTGGTATTTTTATGCTTGTGTTTGGGATAGTTATTGCTGGTAGTTTATTATTAAAATATATAGATTTATCCAATATTTTAAAGGCTTTATCTTTTTTAGAAGATTATTTAATAATAATTTTAATGATAATAGAAATAATTATAGTTTATATATCTTATAAAATATCAGTAAAAATATTTAGTAAAAAAGAATTTTAGAAGAAAGTAAGTAATAGATTTATTTTCTTTTTTTGCTCAAAAAAATGATAACATGCCTTTTTTCAACTTGACATCGGGGGGGGGGTCTTATGATAAAATTGAGTATAG
>CANQZD010000032.1 GCA_947628275.1 uncultured Bacilli bacterium
CGCCCTTATTTTGGACGTTTCTCTTACATTTCATTTTCACTTTCTGAAACTGGAATTTACTTTTTCATTTCACAAAAAAATTCAAGTGTTAAATAGTTAATATATAAATGTAAGCATGTTCTTTACATATTTTAAGACTTTTAAAATAGTATTTAAGGTTAATACTTTTTTTATCAGCATGATTACTAAAGCTTGAATAGATATATATTAAATTATATTCCTTACAAATGCGGTTAATATCCTTTATACTTAAATTAAATTTCAAATTATTTCAAAAAAAAGCACTAATTTTTGAATTAGTACTAAAAGTTTAATTTAATATTTTTTTTACACTTAAAATATATTTATACTATCGTAAATTTATTAATAATGTAATATTCCATTTCCTTCTTTTAATTCTTTTACTATAGTTCCAGTTTCTATATCATAAACGTGTTTTATATGACCATATAGGTGTATATTTTTACTATGATCAATATTTCCGGTAACAGATAAGGAATTGCAGTGTTTTTTATAAAAATCAAGTGTTTCTTTTAAAGTAGTATTTTTTCTATAGGCACAGCCCGATATTGAAATATTTTCAATTATATTTTCATTAATATAATATTCCATCGTTTCATTTTTATCACCATGATGCGGAATTTTTAAATAACATATATTATTCGGAATATAATATTCATCCAAATCTTTTAAAACAAAATCAGTACAATCACCCATAAATAAAAAAATATTATTATTAAATGTTATTTTTAAGCAAATACTAAAATCATTTTTAAATTGATTATAATTAACATTTGTAGAGTTAAGCATTACAGCATCAGATGGCGTTAATGACTCAATTTGTAAATCATATGATTTAGTTCCAACTATAAATTTCCATTTTAGTTCAGGCAAACCAATTTTTTGATTAAAAAAGATATTGTTTGGAATTTTTCCTCGAGGATATGCAGTATTTAATAAATTATTTAATGATTTTTTTATTTTTTTAATTTCATCAGTTTGCAAAATACTTGAATCTTTAAAATTTGGCATTAAAATAATTGAATTTTTATCGCAAAAATCATCAAATATTTCGCTTATTGTGTTTATATGATCTAAATCCGGATGACTTATGCATAAAAAATTTATTTTTCTATTAATACCATACCCAAATTTTTTCAGCATATTTTTTGTTTTATTATACCCTTTATAACAAAAGCAATCTATAATTCCACACCATAATATTTCATCAAAATCATCCGTCACTGATAAAACCAAAGATTCTCCAATATTTTTATATCCTATCAAATCAATATTAAAAAATATTTTCGAACTTTTTGTTTGTATTGGATATCTTATCATTTTAAAATATATTTTGCGTATGGTATATCAATAGTTGATACATATTTAGAAATAAATTTTTTTTCTACTTTCTTACCAAATTTACTTTTTTTTATATAAATATATTCAGCAACACTTTTTTTTGTTTCATTATTTTTTTCACTTTTTAAATTATTATAATTATTAATTGTTTTCATTATAATCAACTCCACATACTATATTATTGTCTATTTCTTCATCAATTTTTAACATTTTTACCATTTGTTCATTAAGCAAATTTAAATATAAGTTGAAAAACAAATCATTTTCTTTATCAATAAATTCCTTTTTGTTACATGCAAATAAAACTTCCAAAGTTTTTATATCAGTTAAATAAATTTCTATATCAAATGCTATTCTTTTTACCAAATCATTATCCATCATTCCAATTGAAGAATGAGTTATAAGATTAACATTTGTATCTCCACTTGCAAATGTATATTTTTTTTCTGCAATAAAATTATCACTATTATCTAATAAATCATTACAGTCAGCATTAAAATACTTATCCTTTACATAATCATTTATTTGAGCATCTTTTTTTAAGAAAAAATCATTAAATTTTCTTAGTCCAAATCTATTGATAATAATTGAATTAGGAGATAAAATGTCTAATGCTTTTAAAAAAATTTCTTCATAATCCTCAAATTTATAATATTTAATTACTTGATTAATATCAATTAAACAAAATTGTCTATTAAAAATAAATTTCATTTCAATATTTTTATTTTCATCATATTTATAATATTCATAAGATTTAACTTTACTCTTTTCTTTAACATTTAAGAATTCATTAACATCTTGAATAGAGGGATCATTCATTTGAATATCAATATTTCTTATAAAAGTTTGTTTTGCATCAGAAAAATAATCATTATCTACTAAAAATAATTTAGCTAATTTATTATTAATTACATCGACTTTATCATCAGGAATTGGAACATAGTCAATTCTAATTATAACATTATTTGTTAAATGCTTATTAAAACTATCACGCAAATATTCCATAAAAATACACATTCCTTTCATTTAGTTCAAAGCACACATAAGTAGTCCTTTAAGGCTGGATTCAAATCTTTGACTTTAATTAATACGAATGTCAATAATTTTTCTTTTTAACTTTTGACTTTCTTTATGGGGTAAGTAAAGTCTGACATTTTTTCAGCCTATCACTTATCAATATAATTATATATCATATTTTATGTTTTTTAAATAGTTTTTACAACTTTAATATACTAATATTAAGTAAAAAAATTGTAAAATTAATTTTTTGACATAATATTACTTATTTTTAAAAGTTAAATTTTTCACTAAAAAAATAAAAGAACTGTGATTAATAAAATAATTTAATAACAGCTCTTTTATTTTGAATATTATTTAACTATTTAAATGCATTTTTAAAGCTTCTAATTCGTTATGAATCGTACCTTTTCCAGCATTAACACCTTTTTTAGAAAAAACAGTTTTAATTGTTAAGAAAAAAATTTTGATATCTTGTTTAAGTGAAAAATTTCTAACATATTCTAAATCATAATTAATTTTTTCTATTATACCAATATTATTTCTTCCTTTTACTTGAGCAAGACCAGTAATACCTGGTAAAACTTCATATCTTTTTCTTTGTTCTTCATTCATATTATCATAATATTCTGGTATCCATGGTCTTGGCCCAATAAAGGCCATTTCTCCTTTTAATATATTGATTATCTGAGGTAATTCATCTAAACTTAAAGCTCTTATAAATTTACCAACTTTAGTATATTTATCTTCTTCTTTAAAATTGTGAACATCATTATCAACAGCCATACTTCTGAATTTGTACATTTTAAAAATTTTACCATTTTTTCCAGTTCGTTCTTGCTTAAAAAATACAGGACCTTTACTATCAATTTTTATTGCTATACCTACTATAATCATAGGTATTAAAAAAATGATTAGTATTACTACTGCTAATGTAAAATCGATAACCCTCTTTAAATGTTTATACATAATCTTCCCCTACCCTTTTATACCAATATCACAGTTGTTAATAACTTTATCAAAGTTATTGGCTAATAAATCGTCAACTATTTTATCACTATGAACAATAGTTTTCAACTTTTTTTTCATTTTTTCGATGCCATAATTTTCCTCATGGTGAATATCACTTGCTAAAAAGCTTATCCAGCCCTTTTTTAAAAGGAATTTTAAAGTTTTTTTAGCTTCAGGTCCATAAGAACCAAATAAGCTTCGATAATTACCTTGAAGTAAAACACCCATTCTTAAAAATTCAACAACATAATCTGGATGATTTTTAAAAATCCGATATCTTTCTGGATGAGCTAAAATGGGAACATATCCTTTAGTAATTAATTCATATAAAATATCTTTAACATTTTTCATTGTATTTTCTAATGGTAATTCTATTAATAAATACTTAGTATTATTTAAAGGTCTTATTTCATTATTTTTGATTAATTTAGCAATATTTTCATCAATATATATTTCATTACCTAAATACAAGTTAATACTAATTTCTTCTAACATAGCTTGTTGTTTTAATTTTTTAAACAATTCTAGTTTCTTTTTATTATTACAGTTATATTCGCTCTTATTGATATAATGAGGAGTAATGATAATATCAGTTACTCCTTCAGCTTGGGCTCTTTTTAAGGTAGCAATACTTTCTTCCAAAGTTTTTGCACCATCATCAATACCTGGTAATAAATGACAATGAATATCTTTCATAATTATTTCTTCCCGTAATATTCTTTACTATAATAACCATAATAACTATTGTCTTTAATAGAAGCTTTATTAACAATTACCCCAGTAATTGGAGCTTTAGCTTGATCGAAGCTTTTTATAACTCTATTTAATAATTCTACTTTAGTTTTTTTACTTGAAACAACAACAACATTAGCATCACTATATTGAGTCATGATCATCGCATCACTTAAACCTAGAATTGGTGTACAATCAAAAATAATAATATCATACATTTTTTTTAATTTATCAATTAATTTTTTATTATGATTAGAATTTAATAGTTCAATTGGATTTGGAGGAGTTGGTCCAGTTGTAATTAAATGAACTCTTTTAGTATTTGTTTCAACAATGTATTTACTTAAATCAGTATCATCTTTATAATTTAATATTAAAGTTGAATATCCTTTATTAGTTGAATTAACTACATTAAATATTTCATGTTGTCTTCCTTTTCGTAAATCACAATCAATTAATAAAACTTTTTTCCCTTCTTGAGCATAAGCTGCAGCTAAGTTTGCTGTGATAAAGCTTTTACCATCACCACTTTCTGCTGAAGTAAATAAAATAGTTTTTACTTTACCATTACTCATTTCAGCAAAAGCAATATTAGTTCTAATTGTTTTAATAGCTTCACTGAAAGCTGATTTAGAATTAGTTGTAATTTTTAAATCATTCATTATTAACCCCTCCTATTCTTCAACTTTAGGTACAACACCTAAAATAGTTAAACCAAATTTTTGTTCAATTATTTCATCTGATTTAATAGTTGTATCAAAATAATAAGTTATAAAAATCAAACCAAGAGATAATACTAAACCTATTAATAAATAAATAACATTGTCTTTCATATAATTTACATTATATGGTGATGAAGCAATGACAGCTTCATCTATAGTTGCAACATTTTCTAAATGATAAATAGCTTTAACTTCTTCACTAAAAACTTTAGCTATTTCATTAGCTATAATAGAAGCATTCTTAGCATTTGTATTAGAAACATTTATTTTAATTATTTCAGTATTAGTTATAGAATTAACTGAAATCTGTGAAGATAATGCTTCAACACTTGTTGATAAATTTAAATTACTAATTACTTGAGACAAAACCTTACGACTTTTAATGATTTCACTATAAGTACTAACTAAATTTTTATTTAATTGAATATCATTTGAACTAAGATTATCACTAGTATTTTTACCATTTACTAAAATAATTGTTGTATTACTTTTATAAAGCGGTTTACGAATAACAATTGAATAAATATTACCAAATACTAAAACAATTACCATAATGATAAGAATATACTTTATTCTTGTCTTAAAATAGCTAAATAATTCTTTTAAATTAATTTCTTCCATAACACCCATTTCTTTCTTTCACTTTCGGACATAATATATCAGTTTCTTTAATTTTAGTCAATATTTTTGACATAATTACCCTTCATTTAACACTTTATTTAATTTATCTACAGCTATATTAACAGACTGTTCATCAACATTCATAACATATAAATTTCTTCCCGGATAACAGTAAGTTGGTAACATAGCTCCAGTTCCCGTTATATTAGATGTTTCAATATGCCAAGAAGCCATATCATTTAATTGCATTTTAATCAAATTAGTAATATCTGTATCACTAACATTAGTTTCAAAAGTTCCTTCTAAAGCTTTTAAAATATCTGAATAACTATTTAATATAGTACTAGATTTTGATGCTTTTTCAATTATTTTTTCAATTACTTGTTCTTGGTTTTCGCCACGATGACGGTCACCAGTTTCATAAGATTTTCTTTCACGTGCAAAGGAAAGAGCACAGCCACCATCTAAGTTATTTAAACCTGGAGTTATAGTACATTTTTCTTTTTTAATTGAAGAATAAAGATTAAGTTGATAGTCAACATCAGAATTAACGGTGATGCCACCAATAGCATCAACTAAATTAATTACTGAATAAAAATTAACTCTTAAATAATATGGTATTTCAATATGTAATAAATCTTCAATTGTAGCTTTAGAAAGCATTATGCCCCCTACTGTTCCAGAATGAGTTAATTTATCTTTTAAGTTAGTATCAATTCCATGAAGATAAACATAGGAATCACGAGGAATATGAATCATTAAAATATTTTTAGTTTGAGGATTAACTGCTAAAACTATATTAACATCACTTAAACTTCGGGAAGGCATATAATTACTTCTTGTATCAATACCACTGATATATAATACAAATGGTTCTTTACCAGTATTAACATCAACTGGTTTAATATCTAATTCAGTTGTTATTAAAATATTATCTATAATTTTAACTTGTTCTTCAAAATCATTATCAATTGCTGCCATTGCTTCATAATTACCAGAATTAACAATAATAACATAATCATTATTTATTAAAATTTCATTAAATAAACTAGCAATATCATTACTATAATTAATTGACCCATTTAATTTTTCTTTAATTTTTTCTTCTACTTTACTCATATCATCTAAATCTTTAAAAACATTTAATTCATGATTTTGTAAATCATCAATTGTGTTTAAAGAAGAATTAGAATTCACTAAAATATAGTATGTATCAGTATTATAATGAACACTTATATTTTTTAAAAAATGGGTAGTATTATTTATAATAACAGCTAAAAATATTTCTAAAGCAATTATTAAAGTTATTATTATCATTGTAAGTATATAACACCATTTATGATGTTCTTTTAATAAACTAATAATACCAATAATAATATTAATAACAATTAAGATTACACTACCAATAATAAGATATTTTAAAGGTAATAAATTACTTTTAATTATAATAACTAAACTAATAATACTAGTAATTAATAATGCTATCCAAAAAATAATACTTATTAATTTAAAAATATTTTTAGGCTGTTTTTTTTTCATTTTTCTAAACATTCCTTTCCGTCTCACTGTGTTCGTCTTCAAGAAACAAACGACAATGAAAATAAAA
>CANQZD010000033.1 GCA_947628275.1 uncultured Bacilli bacterium
CGATAGCCTAGTGGATACACCTCTTCCCATCCCGAACAGAGAAGTTAAGCACTAGAACGCCGACGATAGTGATAAGCAAAAATAGGAAGTCGCCTATTTTTTTTTGTTTTAATGTCAACTAAGAAATTAAATTATTTATTTTTTGTGAAATTTAGATATAATTAAATTAAGAGGTGGATTATGAATTATAATAAATTATTTGAAGAGGATATTAATAAGAATTTCTTTTATAATGCTGAAGGATATCCTAAAAAAATTTTAATTAATGGTTTTATTGATTTAGATAAAGCTCTTAAACGCTTAGAAAAAGGCGAATATTATGTTTTGGTGGCTTATCAAAATGTAGAAGAATTACCAGATTGTTATGTACCTCTTTCCTTAGAACAACAAGTAATTGAAGTACCAGATATAAAATTCGCAACTATTAATCCTAATGAAAATCTTCTTGCTTTTTGCGAGAATAACTATATTCAATTAATTTCTCGTATGCCTGACACTTTAAGAGGCGTTCGTTATATGTTAGGACCTGGTCCTGAAGAATTTTATCTAAATGATTTAATTGCTGAACAATTAGAAAATTATCAAAATAGAAATATATCTCATTTAAGATAAATGTGTATTGCTTTAATATTGAAATTGCATTGACAAAAAAACTATTCTTTGCTATTATTTAGGCATAGAATGGAGTTGGGGAAATGGAAATATCAAATACGACAAATATGAGTTTTAGAGTTGATAAGAACTTAAAAAAACAGGCTGATGCTTTATTTAAAAGTTTAGGCTTAAATATGTCAGTAGCTTTAAATATGTTTTTAACTCAATGTGTTAGAGAACAAGCAATTCCTTTTACTCCTAAGATAACCACTAAGATTAAAAATAGTCAAACAATTACTGAAACCGAGAATTTAATTAATAATAATATAGAAGATTTATTATAAACACTAGACAATGTGTTTATTTTTTGTATAATAAAACCTGGTGAATAAAATGACATTAGAAGAAAACGTTATTAAAAAATATTATCAAAAATATTATAATTTAAATGTTAAAGATAATGCTTTAAAAAAATTACCAGAATATAATTTATTACGTTTTTATCCAAATTTAAGATTTAAAAGAAAAATTGATTATCTTTACTATTATCTTAACAATAATGACCTTAAATCATTTTGGAATGGTTTATGTATTGGTCAAAAATATAATGAATTAATTTTTAAGTCTTTAAATGCCTTACTAGCTTATTATAAAAATAAATATCCTTTAATCTATAATAAAAACAGTGAAGATATTGCTAATTTAATTATAAATGAAGACATTTTAAAATTGTTAAAAAAAGATATAAGTAAAATAAAAAAAATGTATTGTTCCTTTGAGGCTATGCATGATAGCTACATGCAAATAAATGAAATATATTCTTGTAGTAAAGATGTTATTATAGTAAATGAATCAGAATATGATCGTCTTGAACAAAATCATAGTTCCTTAAAACTTCCTTTTAAACAATTATTCTATCCTGATAGTAGAACTAATTTTTATTTAACTTTTTTTAATTTTTTTCAAGATTTAAGTTGTCACCAAAAATATGAAAGTTTTAGTCAAGCTGCAACTACTTATTATTTAAAACAATTAGCTAAAATTAATAAGATTAAAATATTAAGCCTCGAAAAGGATTTAAAAATTAATTTAAATAGATATTATGAGCCATTTCATAACACTGCTAATAAAGATATTCAAATGTATAATGTTGTTTTTGATAAAGTAGCGTCATTTAATTATAATGATTTGACATATTTATATACTATTTTTAAAAGTTTAAGTATTGATGTAAATTCTCTTAAATATTATTTTAAAGAAGATAAAATTTATTTTAAAACTAATATGCAATATAAATTTCAAGCCTTAAAAAATAAAAATATTAATGATATTAAACTATCCTTAGCTATTATTTTAGAAATATTATTTAATATGAAAGCTGATTTTACTGAGACTTATCAAGAAAATAAAAAAATTAGATATCTTGATGCTTCTTTACAACGTCAATTACAGATTAATAGTGAAATTATAAAATAAAGTGTCAAAGTATGTAATTTATATTGTCTCGATTTTTATATCTATGTTAGAATAAGTCTAGGTGATTAAAATATGAATTATAAATTTACATCTAAAGATGAATCTGATACTTTAGAATTAGCCCAAAATATTGAAAGTGAAAAGTTTCCTAATATGGTTATTTGCTTAAATGGCGAATTAGGTAGTGGAAAAACTGTTTTTGTTAAAGGTTTCGCATCATCCTTAGGGCTAACTGATAATATTACCTCGCCAACATTTAATATTGTTAAAGAATATCCCAATGGTGAATTACCTTTATATCATATTGATGCTTATCGTTTAGAAGACAAAAAAGATGATATAGGTATAACTGATTATTTTAATAAAGATGGTGTAACAATAATTGAATGGGCCGAATTAATTGCTGATGAATTGCCAGAAGAAAGATTAGATATCGAATTTCGGCTAGTTGATGAAAATACTCGTATTTTAATTTTAAAACCTCATGGTAAATTATATGAGGATATATGTGAATCTGTTTTATAAGAGTTAATAACTCTTTTTCTTTTACATAAAAAATGGTATACTACTAGTGTTTTAAGAAGGTGTTTTTATGATAACTTTATTTATTGATACGCATGATAGTGTAATTAGAATAGCCTTAATAAAGGATAATAAAATATTAGCAGAGAAAACTAGGGCTGAAAAAAAAGATCATAGTACTGTGTGCATGCCAACTTTAGTAAGCTTAATGAATGATTGTCACTTATCTGCTCAAGATTTATCAGATATAGTAGTTGTAAATGGACCAGGTTCATTTACTGGTGAAAGACTAGGAGTTACCATTGCTAAAACTTTAGCCTATACGTTAAATATTCCTATAAGAACTATTACTAGTATTGAAACATGTTTGCAAACAGTATCTTTATCTAAAAATACATTTCTTTCTTTAAGTGAAAAAAATGGTTATTTCTTAGCTTTATTTAACAAAGATAAACAACTTATTAATGATTATTTTTATTTATCTAAAAAAGAATATCAAGATTTTTGCCAAAATAATCAAGTTTGTGAAGTAAGTGATTATAATATTTTAGAAAGTGTTTTGTTTGCTCATCAAAAACAACCAATTAATCCTCATCAGGTAAATCCTTTCTATGTAAAAAAAATTGAGGTTTTAAATGATTAGAGAAGCCACTAAAAATGATTTTGAAGTAATTTATGAATTAGGATTAAGTCTGCACCCTAATTATCGAATTATTACTGATTTAGATCAAATTATAACTAATGAAATTAACCATCTATATGTTTATGAAAAAAATCATGAAATTATTGGTTTTATTCATTATACTAAACTATACAATTCTGTTGATTTAGTTGATATTGTTGTTAAAGAAGAATATCGTCATCAAAAAGTTGGTACAAATTTAATCGATTACATGATAACTAATTTATCTTTAGAAGATAAAATTTATTTAGAAGTTAATACTCATAATCAACAAGCTTTAAATTTATATCAAAAATTTGGTTTTAAAATAATTAATATTCGTAAAAATTATTATGGCCTTGATGATGCTTATGTAATGGAAAGAGTGATAAAATGAAAGACATATATATTCTAGCAATTGAAACTTCTTGTGATGAAACTAGTATGGCAATTGTTAAAAATGGCCGAGATGTAGATTCATTAACAATTTTAACTCAGATGGATACTCATGCTAATTTTGGGGGAGTTGTTCCTGAAATTGCTAGTCGAATGCATACTGAAAATATTACAATGGTTTTAGAAGAAACTCTAAGAAAAAGTCATGTTACTATGGATGATATATCAGCAATTGCTGTTACTTATGCTCCAGGGTTATTAGGTTCTTTATTAGTTGGGGTGGAATGTGCCAAAGTTTTAGCTTATGTATATAATAAGCCATTAATTAAAGTTAATCATACTTTAGGTCATATATATGCCAATAATATTGAAAATGATATTGTTTATCCTTCTTTAGCTTTAATAGTTAGTGGGGGTCATACTGATTTAGTTATTTTAAAAAATTCTAGTGAAATAGAAGTTTTAGGCAGTACTATTGATGATGCAATAGGCGAAGTTTATGATAAAGTAGCAAGAGTTTTAAACATGCCTTATCCTGGTGGGCCAAATATTGAAAAAAAAGCTTTATTAGGAAAGCCTTCATATGAGATGCCTATACCAATGAATGATAATAGCTATAATTTTTCTTATAGTGGTTTAAAAAGTTATATAATTAATTTAGTTCACAATGAAAAACAACGTAATCATGAAATTAAAATAAATGACTTAGCTTGTTCTTTTCAAGAATCTGCTGTCAATGAATTATGTCGAAAAGTAGAATTAGCCCTTAAAAATACGCATATTAAAAATATGATTTTAGCCGGGGGAGTATCAGCTAATAAATACTTAAGAACAAAAATTAACCAAGTATGTAATAAATATCATGTTAATTTTCATGTTCCTAATATCTTATATTGTACTGATAATGCAGCAATGATTGGGGCTGCTGCTTATCCACTTTATAAAGCTAATTTATTTGCTGATTATAGTTTAAATGCCCAAAGTAATGAAACTATCAAAAAATATTTAGAAAACAATTAATCTTCCGAGTTTATTTTTTTCTTATTCTTTTTAAAACGTAATTATTAGTTAAAGATAAATTATCAATACGACTTACTACTTTTCTTTTACTATCTCTTTTATTTTGAATATCTATAATCCCATTATCAACTTTTTCTTTAATTACTGGATTAGGATTAAATAAATAAACAATAAATGTTTTATCTTTAGCTTCTTCTAAACTAATTTCATTAAAGTCATGGGTTTCTAATTCATTTTCAAAATCATAATTTACTCTTAAAACTTTATACTGAGAATTAGGAATTCCAATAATAGCGGTATTAACCCCATCAACTTTTCCAAGACGATAAGAATTGTTAGTAAGGTTATTTAAATACATAACTTCTTCTAAAGTATAAGCTAAAGGCAATAATTTTTCTTCTAGTTTTAGTAAACAATTATCAATAATAATTGGCTGAATGCCATCAAATATTAATTCTTTTTCTTCATTAGTATTCGTGAATAAAAATAAAGTATATAATAATTGATTGTATTTATATTTTATATTATTAAATTGTTCAATTTCTTTATCAGTCATTGGAACTTTACTTTCCCTTATTAATCTATCATTAACCATATCTTTTTTATATTTATTTTTATTTATAAAAGCATTTATGATATTAATTCCCGGTAATAATAACAATAAAATTTTAAAATATTTATTTTTATTAAACTCTTTAGATACTTTTTCAATATACTTTTCATAAGTATCATAATCAATTTTATAACCATTTTTTGTTAATTCTAAAACTGCTTCAGCTCCAGAATTAATATTAATAAAATAAGAACTTGCTACTGAAATTAATTCTAAAAATAAACCTAATGCTATAGTCATAATAAACCTCCCATAAACCTTAATTGGTTTAGACTATACTATAACATAACTTTTTTATTTCTGTCTACTTTTTCATTATCACTTTGCTAATCAATATTATACGTGATATAATGTATAACCAATGGAGGTTTTAGCATGAAAATAATAACAAAAAATGCAATTTATGTTCAAAAAAATGATATAGCTTACTTAAATCATACAGATTTACCTGTTCCTGCTTCAATATTTATGAAAATTTATGGAAATGGTATAGTAATAATAGATGATAGTAATAGATATGAATTTGAAAAATTTGAATCAGCTAGTGAAATTGAATTTTTTAAAGAACTTGATTGGATAGTTGATTATAATTCAGTAAAAGATTTATCAGATGATGAGATTATAAAAATGGGGCAAAGCATTGCTCAAACAAAAAATCAAATTGCTCAACAATTTAATTCAATGCCAGAAGATGAGCGTAAGAAAAATTTAAAAATGATTACGCAATGTGAATTATTGGATTTTAAAATGTATTCTTTAAGAGATATTTTATGGTTTAAACAAGGACATTTGAAAATGACTTTACCAGAAGATGTTGATTATCAAGAAGAATTTGTTCAAAAAGATGAAAAGAAAATCCAAAAATTAAAGAGAAAAATTTTATCTAAAAGAAAAAATTAAAATAGTTATTCACCAATATTCTAAAAAAATAAAACTACTCCATTTAATTTTGAGAGTAGTTTTTATATTTAATCTCGAATATTTCGAGTATCAATCAATCTGGTGCTGGAAACAAGACTTGAACTTGCGACCCCATCATTACGAGTGATGTGCTCTACCAACTGAGCTATCCCAGCAATAACAGTATTTTATCAAATTTTTTATATTAAATCTATAGTTTCTTTTGTGATTTACAAGTTAAAATGTCCTAATTTTTAAAATATATTTTTAAGTTAAAATGTCCTATATAAAAATAGTT
>CANQZD010000034.1 GCA_947628275.1 uncultured Bacilli bacterium
TTTCTCAAGATTGGAGGCAGACACTCACATCAAATGTTCCTACAAATATTATACTATAACTGATATTATAAAACAATTGAACATTGATTAATTTTATTATTTTTTAGTAAGGTATTTTGATACATTTGTCAAAATACCTAGGAGTTTAATTATAGTAAATTAATTATTTTGCCAAAAACAAAATTACAGTATATAATATTTTTAGGTGATTATCATGAATAGAAATAACAATTTTCCTATAAAATATACTGTTTTAGAATTAAAAGAAGATGGTGGCTATATCACTAATTATGAAGATATTGTAAGAGGATATATTGTTTCAAAATGTTGGGTAGTCGAATCTTCCATTAAATATTATGAAAATGGAAATAGTAAACTTTTTCATAAAGTAATCTTTCCATATAAAAATTTAGAAACTTTAAAAGCATCATTACGAAACAACTCTAAATATATAGGAGAAAGAGTTATTATAAATTATGATTTTAATTATAATCCTTATCCAACAGATATTGTTACAAACTTATTTGATACTTATGAAGAAGCTAAACTAAAAGCCGAAGAAAAAACTAAAGAATTGAAAAATCAAATTGTTTCCAAAGTTTACTTTAATATCTCAGATTCTAAATTTAAACAAATGCTTGCTACATGTGAACAAGAATTTAACGAACAACTATCTATTTGCCAATTATTTGAAGAATTATCTTTATTAAAAACCAAAGATATGACTATTACCAAAAGCATAAATCAAGAACTTCAATTACTAAAAAAGCAATCTTAGTTATCCAGGAGGGATATTAAATGATAATTAGAAAAGCCAACTACAATGATACAAAAACCTTAAATAAATTTTTAACCCTTTTAATAAAAGATGAACGACAATATGATTTAGGAATTGATGAAAATTTTACTGTCACTAATATGTATGAAAACTACATTGAAGATTCTAATAAATTACTTATTGTTGCTGAAGAAAATAATGAAATAGCAGGTTATTTATATGGAATAATCAAACCAAAAGATGCTACATATAAATACATAATTGCCAAATTAGATGCCTTATATATCGATAATAATTATCGTAATAAAAAAATTGCTACATCCCTAATAGAATATTTTAAAAAATGGGCTATATCAAAAAATGCCAATAAACTAGAAGTTAATGTATGGAGTAATAATATCAAAGCTAAAAGCTTATACGAAAAAAATAATTTCAAAACAACAAGCGAAACTCTAACCATTGATTTAACTAATAGAAAGGAATAACAAAATGGATAATAATGTCTTCATTAATAAAAATTCTTTTACCATCACTTCAACTGAAGAAAACGTCTTTATCTGTGATAAAAACATTGCTAACACAATAGCTGAACTTAATAAAAAAGGATATCAAACTAATAGTAGTTGTGAAGGTCATATAAAGTTTGGCTGGCAAGAAATAAATAACTGTGATTTAAGTTTATTAAACAAAGCCAAAAATGATCCACGATTTATAGTTTTAAAAGTAAATAAAGATAGCTTCGATTATCTAACTCCCAACATGCTTACTTCCATATATATTAGTTTTATTAAAGATTACAAATTTCCTAATTTACCTCTAGGTTTTAGTTTAGATAATGATAATAACCAAATTATTCGAAAAACTATAAACTACTATGATAATAATCATAAAAAAACACATCAAGAACTAGAAGCCGAAAAAGAAAAATATTTAAATGAGTTATATAAATGGGCCAAAAACTTACCAAATATAGCCAATCATAAACCAGAAAAAACCAAACCTCAACAATTTTGTGAAGAAGTAAGAAATCTTGCCCAAAAATACAATCTACCATTTTTTATTGTTACAAAAGGAGCAAGTGCCACTTCTAATAATGGCTGTGAAGCTGTAAAAAATGCTCGAGATAATCATATTAAATGGGAAAATGACCATGGATTTGACCCTAATGAAGACTGGAATCAATAATAACTACTTTTTTAATAACATTGTTACTTTATCATTTTTATCAATCGCTAATAAAGCAATATTTTTAATTTTTTCATGATGTTCTTTTAAATAACTTTGTAGCCACTTATGGCTTTTTTTACTTTTTCTTAATTCTTTATCATTTAATAAACCATCCATAATAATCATATAACTTTGAGCTTGTTTATGACTATTTTTTTTAACATTACTTTTCAAATCATTACTATTAAGAGGCTGAGATTTTTCTTTCAACAATATCGAAATATCCCCAGAAGGTTCTAAAATTGCACAATCAAGTTCATTAATATCAAAACAACCCTTCAAACGACACCCTTCTAAAACCTTTGCTATACTTAATTTAGCATTTTCTAAATTATTATAATTAAAATTATTATTTTCAAAAAGTATTAATGGTTCTCCATCAATAATTTCTTCAACACTATGATTATAATATGAAATCATTGAAGATAAAAATCCAATTCCCCCAAATATTAATAAAGCAATTATTCCATCACCTAAAGGCGTATCAAGACTAATAATCGTATCAGCAGCTATAGACCCAATCGTGATTCCTAAAACATAATCATATAAAGTTAAACTTTTAAGCTGTTTCTTACCCAATATTTTTATAATAACAAATAACAAAATAAACATAACTAAAGACCTAATAACAATATCCACTTTAAATCACCAATATTAATATGAGATTTTTATCAAAATGTATAACAAAAAGTGTTACAATAAACTATATAAGGAGTGATAATATGGCAATAAGCGCTAAAGTAATAGGAATAACTACTACTAACGAAGAAATTATAAATGAAACTACATTACAAGATTTAGAAATAAATGGAGGCTATGCTGCCAACATTTGTTATACCCAAAAAAGTTATGATGAAATTTTAAAAGAAGACTATAACAAAACAGTTAATCGAGCTGAAGCCAATAAACTTAATCATCATCATTCTGTCTTTGGTCATGATTATATAAGTCTTTATTTTGAAGGTATCCCTAAAATAATTGCAATGTTAATAAATAATGAACAAGAATATAATACATCTGAAAAATCTGGAAGATATACAACAATGTATGGTACTGAAAAAGAAAATAAATTATATAACAAATGGTATACAATATTTCAAAAAGAAATCAAAAATACATATCCAAACGAACCATACTTAACAGATACAATGATAAATAAAAAAGCAAAAGAAAATGCTCGGTATCTATTATCAATATTTATCCCAACAAAAATGAAATATACTACATCATTTAGACAATTAAATTATCTTTATAATTTTACCGAAAAAATGTTAAATGAAAAAACCAATAATCCTTTAAAAAATGAACTAAAACCCTATTTAGAAGAATTTAAAAATACTCTTCAAAGTACCGGTTATATATCTAATGGTATCACTGATTACCGTAATCGTCAGTTTTCTTTAATCAAAGATAACAACACTTTTGATGAACATTTTAGTCGAAGCTACTCAGTTAACTATGATGCTTCTTTTGTAGCCTTAGCTGATTTACAAAGACATCGTTCTCTAGATTATTCTTTATCATTAAAAGATAATAAAGAATATTTTATTCCCCCAATTATAAGAAATAATAAAGATTTAGTAAAAGAATGGTTAAAAGATATCTCTAGTATTTCTAATTTTCCTCAAGGATTACTCATAAATATTAATGAAACCGGAAAATATGAAAATTTTATTTTAAAATTATACGAAAGAATATGTACAGCCCCTCAATTAGAAGTTATGCAAATTACTAAAGAAACTCTAAAAAAGTATTTAGAAGCACTAAAACATTCAAAAAGTATAAATGATCATAGAATCTATGAAGAACTAATTAACTATTCAAAAGGAGCACCTTGCACATTTAACGGTTTTGTTTGTAATAGTCCTTGCCATTTTAAAGAAGGTATTAGTCTAACTAGAAAGGTTTAATAAAATGAATGAAATAATTGAATTACAAAAAATGATTGACGAAGTAGACAACATTGTCTTCTTTGGCGGAGCTGGAGTTTCAACCGACAGTGGCATAAAAGATTTTAGAAGCAAAAATGGATTATATAAAATGGAATTTAAATATCCAGCTGAAATAATGTTAAGTAGTTCAATGTTTTATAATGAACCAGAAGAATTCTATAAATTTTACAAAGTAAACTTAAACAGTCTACAAGCATTACCAAATGCAACTCACAAATATCTAGCAAAATTAGAACAAAAAGGTAAACTAAAAGCAATAGTTACCCAAAATATTGATGGACTCCATCAAAAAGCCGGTAGTAAAAACGTCTATGAAATTCATGGTTCCATACTAAAAAACCATTGTCTAAAATGCCATAAATCTTTTAATGCCGACTATATCTTTACTAGTAAAAACATTCCCACATGTAACAAATGTGGTGGCATAATAAAACCAGATGTTACCTTATATGGTGAAATGTTACCACCTTGTTTTAATGATGCAATAAAAAGTATTAGTAAGGCTCAAATGCTAATTGTAGCTGGAACAAGCCTAACCGTCGAACCAGCAAGTAGTCTAATAAATTATTTCCAAGGCAAATACTTAGTAATAATTAACAATGACAAAACACCTTACGATAACAAAGCAACATTAGTAATAAACAATAACTTATCCACAGTATTTAAGCAGCTAAAAAGCTAGAACAAGACGGAAGCCAATTTCATTCATTTTACTTCCATAATGATTACTTATAAAAAATACTCCACTTCCAAAACCAAAAGCATAGCTACCACCTCGATGAACAAATGGATATCCAGAACAAACAAACCAAGCTTCTTCATTGTACCAACTGCCCACATTTCTACCATTAAAAATTTGAAATGGGCCCATTTCTTTTGTCGCATCTCCTAATAATCCTCTATTATATGTAATGCTATCCGTACCATAGTCATATACATCATAAAATCTTTTGTCTCTTGGCAAATCTATTCCTTCGGTTACTTCAGTGATATCGTGATTTACTTCACCATCGCTATCATTGCATTCTGAACAAGTTAATTTGCCATTAAATCCTGAATTATTTAAATTATTTCGACCTACCGATAATTTTTCAACACCATCGCTTAACCCAGACATCATATATTCAAATGCACCACCACTCATATCATATACTCCTGTATAATTATTTGTTGTACTTGCTACAACACTTTCTTTATTAAAATAATTAGTATTATATTCGCCATCACTTCCTGGTATTGCTCCTCCATATTCATTACAAGCACCAGGTTTATTACTACATAACTCATTTGTTCCTGTATAGCCGGTAGTTGGTTCATTCTTTGCTGCATACCCAGTTAAAAAATTTGAATTATTATTTATCCTAACTTTTTGATGACTTCCATACCCACTTTGACTTAAATATGCTACTGCTCCCCATTCCATATTTTTCATCATATGACTATTTAACGTTGCTTCATAATGTCTCCCTACTGTATAAGCTTTTGCTACTTGAATATTTCTCCATGAATATACATTTGGTTTGATTATTACTTTTTCTATTGCTAATATTGTTGATGCTTCATCTTCAGGGTTTACTTCAGCATCACTTGTTTCCTTAGCACCATCATAGCCTGTTTCAAATTTGCCGACCCATATTCCATTTGTATTAAATGAAGTAAAGGCTGGATGTGTTAACCACTCGCCAACTTTATAACCTGTTTGAACTGGTTCATCTTTACTTTCAAATTCTATGTTTATTATCTTTGTTTTATCTGATTTTGTCGTTAATGAATTATAATTTGCTTCATCAAATATTTCATATCTGTATCTTGGTATCCATACAAAATAACTTTCGATATCTGCTTCTTCGATTGGCTTATTTGGTCCTGGGTCTTCTACACCATTCCTTAAAATAACTGCATTGGCCCATTTTTGTTCAGCATAACTGTACCACTTTTCTGTTTCATCGGCTCTTGTGACTTTACCATTCTCTTCATTTATTGTGATTGGTATTAAATCACCATCTAACACTGGGTCTGTTCCATTTAAAATACTTTCTGTATATGGTATATTTCCTAATTTACTATCGACTACTATTTTTGATTTATAAATCTTATTCATTGTATCATCTTCTATTGTTACATCTTCATCTATCCATATTCGGAGTTCATATTCTTTTTCTTCTTTTGGTTTTAATTTACTTGTTTTTAATGTTCTTCCTTCTTTGGTTCCATTTATTTTTAAGTTAGTATATTTCTTATATTCACTAAGATTTGTTGGTACTCCTTTATCTCCACTTTCATTTAATGATATTTTTACAAACTCACTATTTAA
>CANQZD010000035.1 GCA_947628275.1 uncultured Bacilli bacterium
ATTATGCAACAATTAATGAATTAACTGTTTTATCTAATTTAGAATCACATAATGCTGAGTTAATTAAAGAAGGAAAAGCAAAAGAAGAAAGATTTGAAATATTAAGTGATATATGTAAATATCAATTAGATATTCTAAATAATGCAGAAAAAATTAAATTATTAAATGAAAAAGGTAGTGATTAAAATGTCAAATGAAGGAAAAAATTTCCAAAAAACAAATATCAACTGGTATCCTGGTCATATGGCTAAAACTAAAAGAATGATTAAAGAAAATTATGGTTTAATTGATGTTGTTTATGAATTAGTAGATGCAAGGATTCCCTTTTCGTCAAAAGTTAAAGATTTATATGATATAGTAGGAAATAAGCCTAAAATATTAATTATGACTAAAAAAGATTTATGTGATATGAAATATACTAATAATTGGATTAAATATTATGAAAATTTAGGTTATAAAGTTTTGACTGTTGATTTATTTGATGATAGGGATATTAAATTAATTTATGAAACAACATTAAGTTTAGTTCAGGAAAAAATTGAACAAAGAAAAGCTAAAGGGTTAACTAAAAATGAGGTACATGCTTTAGTAATTGGTATACCAAATGTTGGCAAATCGACGTTAATTAATAAATTGTGTGGCAAAAAAGTTGCTAAGGTCGAAAATGCTCCTGGAGTTACTAAGCAGTTAAGCTGGTTAAAGGCTACTAATGATTTAATTTTATTAGACACGCCTGGTATTTTATGGCCAAAGTTAAATCAGGAAGAAGAAGCCTTAAATTTAGCGGCTTTTGGAGCTATAAAAGAAGAAATTTTGCCAGTTGATGAGGTAGCAGTACATATTATTAAAAAATTGCATGATTATTATCCTAAAATTTTATATGAGAAATATGGAGTTACTAAACTTGATGATTGGTTAGAAATTTATGAAATAATTGGTCAAAAAATTGGGGCAATTAGAAATAATGAAGTTGATTTTAATATAGTTTCTAAAAAAATAATTCATGATATTAGAAGTGAAAAAGTTATAGGTATTACTTTTGATAATAGATAGGGAGTCATAATGAAAACAGCAGTAGATTTAAAAAAATATGAAAAAGAGTTATATCAGCAAGGTTATAAATTGATATGTGGTTGTGATGAAGCAGGAAGAGGTCCTTTAGTTGGCCCGGTAGTTGCTGGGGCAGTAATATTACCTATTGATTATGAACTAGAGGGATTAACTGATTCTAAAAAGTTAAGTGAGAAAAAACGAGATTATTACTTTGCTAAAATTCAAGAAGATGCAATTAGTTATGGAGTTGGAATAGTTTCATCAAAAGTAATTGATGAGATAAATATTTATGAGGCAAGTCGGCTAGCAATGAAAGAAGCAATTAGTAAACTAAATGTCAAGCCTGATTATGTTTTGACAGATGCTATGCCAATGCCGGATTATGATTTGCCAGTAAAAGCAATAATTCATGGGGATGCTTTGTCGTTATCTATTGCGGCAGCAAGCGTAATTGCTAAAGTTACACGTGATAGAATTATGAAAGAAATGGCTTTAGAATATCCTTCTTATGAGTTTGAACGTCATAAAGGATATCCGACAAAAAGACACTTAGAACTATTAAAAATTTATGGTCCAACTAAAGATTATAGGTTTACTTATAAGCCAGTTCGTGATTTAATTAATAAAGGTGGTAGTTGTGAAATTAAAAATAAATAAACAATTTTGGCTTGAAACTATAATTGCCACAATATTTTTTTGGGCAATTGAAATTATTTTTCGAGTAGTAGAAGAATATCAAATTTTTGCATGGGCAACTTTAAGAATATTTTTAAGTTCTTTTGCAATTTGTTTATTTGTTAATTTTTTAGCGTCTTTTTTTCATAATATTAAAATTAATCGAATAGTTAATGTTTGCTTATTACTTATAATATCGGTATATTCTATGGCTCAAGCTGGTTTGTTAAATTTTATTGGAATATATATGTCTTTTGGAACAACTAGTCAATTTGGAGCAGTAGTAAGTTATGTTTTTGATTTTATAAGAAGTTTAAAATTTGCTTATTATTTAATTTTAATACCATTTATAATTTATCTTATTTATTGCTTTTTAATGAAGAAAAAAGAAGAAGCTAAGTTGCTTTTTGATATTAGAAATTATTTGCTAATAATTATATCTTTTTTGATAGTAGTATTAGTTTATTATGCTACTTTATTGATACCTTTTATGCAAAATCCGTTACAATTAGTAACTAATATTGAAGCTTTTAATAATCCAACTAATTCTAGTATTGCAGTAAATCAATTTGGGGTTAATATGTATGGAATACTTGATTTAAAAGTTTTGTTTTTTCCATATGAAGATGATGGTTTAACAACTGTTGATAGTAATAATGAAGATGTTAATGAAAATTCTAGAATTATTGATGATACTGCTTGGAAAATGCTTTTAGAAAATACAACTAATAAAACTTATATAAATTTGAGTAATTATTTTATGAATCGGAGTATTACGCCTAAAAATGATTATACGGGTTATTTTGAAGGTAAAAATGTTATTGTTTTAATGTTAGAATCGGTTAATACAGTAATAAATAATAAAGAATATTTTCCTAATTTTGCTAGACTTTTAGAACATGGCTGGTATTGGGAAAATAATTATAGTCCAAGAAATTCTTGCTCAACTATTAATAATGAAGAAAGTGGACTTACTTCTTTATATACAATAAATAATATTTGTACTGGTAATGTTTATAAAAATAATACTTATTATGAATCATTATTTAATTTGTTTAATAATAAAGGTTATGAAACAATGAGTTTTCATGATTATAATGAAGATTTTTATGCTAGAAAAGTAATTCATAAAAATATGGGAAGTAATAATTTTTATGATATAACTGATTTAGATGATTATGAATTTGAATCTTTGCATTGGCCTAATGATGCATTATATTTAGAAGAAGTAATGCCATATTTTATAAATAAAGATAAATTTATGATATGGTTTACTACAGTAAGTGCTCATCATCCTTATGGTTCATCAGATTTAGGGGAATTATATTATGATTTATTTAGTGATACGCTTTATGATGATTCAGTAAAAAATTATTTGTCTAAAGTTAAAGTAACTGATGATGCTTTAGGAGTGTTATTAGATGCTTTAGAAGAAAATGATAAATTAGATGATACTGTAATAGTTTTATATGGGGATCATTATCCATATGCTTTAACTGATGATGAAGTGGCATCTTTTATGCCTTATGATGTAACTGAAGGATTTGAAATTGAAAAAACACCATTCTTAATTTATAATTCACAATTAGAACCAAAGACATTTGAAACTAATACTTCATATATTAATGTCACGCCAACTATTGCTAATTTATTTGATTTAGATTATGATCCAAGATTATATTTGGGAGAAGATTTATTTAGTGAAAATTTAACTAATCGAGTAATTTATTCTGATGGTTCATGGCAAGATGAGGTGGCAATTTATAATGCGGCTAGTTCGAGTATTGATTATCTAGGGGAAAAGATATATACTACTTCTGAGTTGCAAAGTATTAATCAGGATGTTATGAATAAAATAAGAATGAGTAATTTAGCTATTAGTGAAGATTACTTTGGTTATTTGGGAAAGGGATTACAAGAATATCAGAAAGGATTAGATGATGAATAAATTAATGATTGTGGAATCACCACATAAAAGTAAAACAATTGGAGCTTTTTTAGGTAATGATTTTAAAGTTGTATCTAGTAAAGGCCATATTATGGATTTAGCAACATCTGGTAAGTTTGGCTTGGGTGTTGATGTTGATGGTGATTTTAAAGCAACGTATATTCCTATAAAAGGCAAGAAAAAATTAATTAGTGATTTAAAAAAAGATGTTAAAAATGCTGAAATGGTTTATTTAGCAACCGACCCTGACCGTGAAGGTGAAGCTATATCTTGGCATTTAAAAGAAGCCTTGGATATAAAAGATAGTAATTATGTTAGAGTAACATTTAATGAGATTACTAAAAATGTTGTGTTAAGTGCAATAGATAATCCAAGGAAAATAGATGATGAATTAGTTAAAAGTCAAGAAACGAGAAGAATATTAGATAGGATTATTGGATTTAGATTAAGTAAGTTAATGCAAAGTAAAACTGGGGGTAAATCGGCAGGACGAGTTCAAAGTGTAGCTCTTAAGTTAATTGTTGATAGAGAAAGAGAAATTGAAGCTTTTGTGCCAGAAGAATATTGGACAATTACGGCTATTTTTAGTGATTTTGAAGCAGAATTAGAAAAATATCATGATAAAAAAATTAAAATAAAAAGTGAAGAAGAAGCTAATGAAATATTAAGCAAGTTAAATAATGCTTTTAAAATTGTGAATGTTATAGAAAAAGAAAGTAAAAGAAATAGTAAACCAATATTTAAAACAACAACTTTACAACAGCTAGCATCTTCTAAACTTAATTTTCCACCTGCTAAAACAATGAGAATTGCTCAGAAATTATATGAAGGAGTTAGTCTTGGTGGAGAAAGTGTTGGTTTAATTACTTATATGCGTACTGATTCTGATCGGGTAAGTCCAGAATTTGTAAGTGAAACTAAAAAATATATTGAAGAAGCTTTTGGCAAAGAATATGTTGGGACAATTAAAGTTAGTAAGAAAAAAGAAAATGTTCAGGATGCTCATGAAGGTATTAGACCAACTAGTATTAATAGAACACCTGAGGGTATTAAAAAATATTTAGATAATGATGAGTATAAGTTATATAATTTAATTTATAAAAGAGCTTTAGCAAGTATTATGGCTGGGGCTAAATTTAATAATACAACAGTTATTTTAGATAATAATGATTATTTGTTTAAAGCAACTGGTTCAGTTTTAACTTTTGATGGTTATTTAAAAGTTTATTTAGAATTTGAAGAACAAAAAGATGCTATTTTACCTGATTTGAAAAATTATCATAGTAATGTAATTGTTGCAAATGAAATAAAAAAAGATCAACATTTTACTAAACCTGAACCTAGATATACAGAAAGTTCATTAATTAAAGAAATGGAAAGTTTAGGAATAGGAAGACCTAGTACTTATGCTCCAATAATCACAACTTTAAAAGAAAGAGAATATGTTAAATTAGAAGATAAAAAGTTTTTTCCGACAGAAATTGGGATAGAAACAACAGATAAATTACAAGAATTTTTTAAAGATATTATTAATGTTAAATATACAGCTAATATGGAAAATGATTTAGACTTAATTGCAGAAGATAAATTAGATTATATAAAAGTCTTAAAAAGTTTTTATAATGATTTTGAACCATTAGTAGAAACTGCTTTTGATAAAATGGCTAAGAAAGAAGCTAAAGAAACAGGAGAAACTTGTCCAGATTGTGGAAATCCTTTAGTTATTAGAAGAGGAAAATATGGAGAATTTATTGCGTGTTCTAATTATCCTAATTGTAAGTTTGTGAAAAAACAAGAAAAAGAAATTGTAAAAATTTGTAAGTGCCCTGAATGTGAAGGGGAGATTGTTGAAAGAAAGACTAAAAGAGGAAAAGTTTTTTATGGATGTAATAATTTTCCAAAATGTGATTTTGCAAGTTGGGATAAACCAACTGGAGAGTTATGTCCAGAATGCAAAAGTTTATTGGTTTTAAAAAAGGATAAAATTTGTTGTATGAAGTGTGATTATGTTAAGTAGGGATAAAATGAATTGTTTATATATTAAAGAATATAGTTATGAAAAATTAGATTATCTTAGGAGAAATACTAAATTAAATCCTAAAGATTATTTAAAAGTTATAAAAAAACGTTTAGAAGCTATTCATAATCAGAAAATGTATCAAAAATGTGTACCAAATTATCAAATAGAAGTAGATTATCGAGAAGCAAATTTTACTGAGTATTTATTAAGAATGATGGTATGGGAAAATAAATTTGCAGATACCTGGTTTAAATATGGTAATGGAATGAGTAAAGAAGAATATGTTGTAATGGCTTTAAATGGTTTAATTAGAGAAGAAAAAATTATCAGAAGAAGATGAAAAATCTTCTTTTTTTAATGTAAACTAAATTTTAAATAATTTACAATATAACTAATTGGTTATATAATATGGTTGATATAGTATGATATAGAAGCTAAAGATAATAAAAAAGAAAATAATGGCTATACTAAAGAAAAGGAGCAAAAAATGGAAAATAAAAAGAAAAACAAAATTTTAATCTATTCATTTATAGGAATAATATGTTTAGTATT
>CANQZD010000036.1 GCA_947628275.1 uncultured Bacilli bacterium
TTTGATAAATACGATTATAGTACTAGTAATGTTACTTATAATAGGGGATTCTTAGGAGATGCAACCAAAGAAATGGGCCCATTCCAATCTATGAGATATGGAACTCAAACGAGATATGTTAGTAGTTGGTACGACGATGAGTCTTCGTTTGTCATCAATGGCAATCCGTGGTTCTTACGTGGTGGCTTTTACAACATTGGTACTGGAGCTGGTGTGTTCTATTTCAGTAACGCGCACGGTAATGCGAGTAGCAATTACAGCTTCCGTCTCGTTCTAGCTTTTTAATAGTTAATACATAATTGATGAAAGTTGCAGGAAATTGCAATTTTTTCTTTTTGATAGATTATTATTTTATCTTCATATCTTAATTTATTTATATAAAAACTACATTTCTTTGGTCAAGAAATGTGTTCAATTTATTGTTCTATTTTTGGTAATTAGTCATATTATTTTATGGGTGATTGGATGGAACAAAGTATTGAAATTGGTAATAATCATGAAGTTAGTATTTTGGATAGGAAAGAGATATATTTGACTGGTGTTAAAAAGATAAGTAGTTTTGATCATGAAGAGTTTTTGCTTGAAACAACGATGGGGATGTTATTGCTTAAGGGTGCCGAATTAGAGATTTTGAAGTTAGATACTATTGAAGGTAAGGTGCGGATTAAGGGGCGGATTGATAGTTTTAGTTATTTATTAAATGGTAAAGCTAAATCTAAAGAAGAAAGTTTGATGGCTAAGTTGTTTAAATGAGTTCTAATGTACAGTTATGGTGTTTTTTGATATCTTTTTTGTATGGTCTTTTTTTTGGGTTAATGTCTAAGTTACATTTTTGGTTAATTAAAGAATATAATTTTTGTTTTCGCTTTTTGATTAGTGTAGTGTTTGTTATTGATTGTGTTTTAGGTTATATTTTGGTTATGTATCATTTAAATTTGGGAATATTTCATATTTATTTTGATGTTTTTGTTTTTATTGGTTTTGTTTTGGCTTTTCCTTTACATAAATATGTAAATTATTATATTAAAAAGTATTTATTACGTGGTAAGTAAGGGCTTTTTATGTTATACTTTATTTAATATGGGAGGACTAGGATGGCGAAGGGTGCATTTAAAAGAAAAAGTCGATTTGTTTTTTTGCTTGTATGCGTGATAGCTATACTAGTTGTTTTTGTTGGGACGATTTTTAAAGATTGGTTAAAGATTGTGGATAATAAGCAGGCGATTGCTAAGATGTCTGTTCAGTATGAAGAGTTATTAGAGGAAGAAGAAAGTTTAACTAGTGAGGTTACTAAGTTACATGATTCGGATTATATTGCCCGTTATGCTCGTGAAAGATATATGTATAGTTTGCCGGGAGAAATTATTATAAAAATGCCAGATGAGGAAAAATAGACTAGGAAAAAGTCTTTTTTTTTTGTATGATAGTTTTGTGATGTTTTATGAAGTATAAATTAACTGTTAAGGTTAGGGAAAGAATATTAATTAAAGATATTGAACTTGATTTTAGTAATGGTGATATTTGTGTATTAGGGTATCATGGTTGTGGGAAAACGTTATTGCTTAAGAGTTTACAAAAATTAAATAAGAAGTTTAAGTATTATTTTTTAGAAAAGTCTAATTATGAGTGTGAGTGTCCGTTTAGTTTTGCTAAGAATAAGATTCCTTATGTTAAAGGCTTGATGAAGAAGATTGATAGTCATCCTGAGGTTTTAGTTATTGATGATTTAAGTGCTGTTTTTGATGAAGATGAACGGGTTAAGATTTTTGATTATATAAAGAGTTTAGGAATTAGGGTTTTGTATTGTACTAGTGATGTTGAGGATATTATTTGTTTTTCTTATGTAATTGTTTTATATGATAAATGTATTGCTATGGAGGGTAAGACTATAGCTATTTTAAAAGAAGAAAAGTTAATGAAGTTATTGGGTTATTCGCTTCCTTTTTATGTTAATTTAAGTATTCAATTAAAGTATTATGGGTTAGTTAATCATCTTTGTTATAATGCCAAGGAATTGGAGGATTGTTTATGGAGTTAGAGTCTGGTAAGATTAGTGTTCTTGTTAATGTGCCAAAGAATTTTAAATATATAAATCAGATAATTGATGATAAAAAGTTTAAAGATAAGATTAGTGTGCGAGATTATTTAAATGGTTTTCCTAAAATGATGAAGGCTTTGAAGTTAGTTTGGTTAGATGAATCTATTTTAGATACTTCATTGGGTGATTTATCTTGTTTGGAAAGAATTAAGGTTCGGTTTATGTTTAGTCTTTTAAGTGATAGTGATGTTTTAGTTATTAAGTCTTTTTTTACTAAGTTAGTTTATAAAGAACGGCAGTATTTTATGCGTTTTTTTAGAAATTTGGTTGTTAAGAAGCGAATAAAGATTCTTTTGATTGAAAGTGATATGGATTTTATTGTTGAATATTTTAAGGAAGTTATAGTGTATAGGGATAATAGTTATCAGGTTATTCGTAATTTTTATGATGATAGGTTATATGAATATGTTAAGATGCCAAAGACGGTTTCGTTGATTAAAAGTTTAGCAAAATCTGGTCATGTTATTGATCATGAGGTTACTTTTAATGAAACGTTAAAGGCTATTTATCGGGGTGTTTTATGAGATATTTGATGCGAATTAGTTATGATGGTAGTAAGTATAATGGTTTTCAAAGATTGAATAATAAGGAAACTATTCAAGGGATTATTGAATGTGTGTTAAGCAAGATAAATAATGGTAAGGTTTGTATTAAGGGTGCTGGGAGGACTGATGCTTTAGTACATGCTTATGACCAGTGTTTACATTTTGATTTGGCTAATGATTTTGATTGTGATAAGTTAAAGTATATTGTTAATCGAATGTTACCAGCTTCGATTAATGTTAATTCTATTTGTAAAGTATCTTCTGATTTTCATGCACGGTTTATGGTTAAGGAAAAAACTTATGTGTATAAAATATATTTTGGTGAGAAAGATGTATTTTTAAGTGATTATGCTTATCATGTTGGTTATGAACTTGATATTAAGTTAATGAAGTTGGCAAGTAAGGAATTTATTGGAACTCATGATTTTCATAATTTTGTATCAGGGTATCGGAAAAGTTATGTAAGTACAATTAATGATTTACAAATATATGAAGATGGTAAGATGTTATATTTTGTGGTAAGTGGTCAAGGTTTTTACCGATATATGGTACGGAGTTTAGTTGGGGCTTTAGTTATGGTTGGTTCTAAAAAAAGAAGTGTTTTAGATATAAGAAAGTCTTTGTCTCGACCAGATATTAAGAATAATTTTTTGATAGTACCGGGTTATGGGTTATATTTGCAAGCTATTAAGTATTAGTTTTGTTTAAAAAGTGTTTGACTTTCCGTTATTTATAGCATATAATTTTTAATGGTACATTTTCTATATCTTGATGGTTTTGACCTTGGGAAAGTTAAAATCTAATAGATAAATGAAAGGAAATAATTATGAGTACATTTATGCAAAAAAAAGAAAACGTTGAACGTAGTTGGTATGTTATTGATGCTGCTGATAAACCTTTAGGACGTGTTGCTTCTAAAGCTGCAAGTATTTTACGTGGTAAGCATAAAGTAACATATACTCCTAGTGTTGACTGTGGGGATTATGTAATTATTATTAATGCTGGTAAGGTTAAGTTAACAGGAAATAAGCTAGAAGATAAGATGTATTATAATCATAGTGGTTATCCAGGTGGACTTAGAGAACGTAATGCTAAGGTAATGATTAATGATTATCCTGAAGAAATGATGGAAAGAGCTGTAAAAGGTATGCTTCCACATAATCGTCTTGGTAGAGCAATGGGTAAAAAGTTATTTGTTTATCGTGATGGTGAACATAAACACAGTGCTCAAAAGCCTGTAGAAATGAAAGTAGATTAGGAGGGTTTAAATGGCAAATAAAACTTGGAGTGCAACAGGAAGAAGAAAAAGAGCTGTTGCGCAAGTGACAATAACAAGTGGTACGGGAAATATTACCGTTAATGGTGTAGATGTTAATGAATATATGCCTGATGGTATATTAGTGTTAGATTTAAAACAACCATTAACTCTTACTAATAATGAAAATCGTTTTGATATTACTGTTAAGGTAAATGGCGGTGGATATTCTGGTCAAGCTGGAGCTATTCGTTTAGGTATTACTAGAGCTTTATTAAAGTTTGATGCTAATACTGACCAAACTAGTGATACTGCTTATCGAAAAATTTTAAAAGCTGCTGGAATGGTTACTAGAGACCCACGTGTTAAAGAACGTAAGAAATATGGGCTTAAAAAAGCTCGTCGTGCTCCACAATTTAGTAAACGTTAAAATTTTTTGTTCCTCATGAACTTTGTTTATGAGGTTTTTTTATGATAAAAAGTATTTGACTTTTTACTTGGGAATATAGTATTATAGTCATACCTAAAAAGGGGGCAAGTTATGGATATATATTTAGAGTCTTTAAATAAGTTTAAAAGTTTGGCTTTTAATCCTAAAGAAAGATTGTTGTTAAAAAAGATTGCACTTTATATAAGGGGTGATATATCAACGTTTCGGTTAATTGATAATTTAAGTGAAAAAAATATTGATTTTGTAGTAATGGTTTTAAATAAAGTTGTTAATGATGCAAGACGTTTTAATCGTTATTTTATTCCTCTTCCAAATGATTTGCATTTTAATGTTGATTATCCTTATGCTTTATATTCTGGAGATGTGAGTCGTTTTGGTTTATTTCATGATACTTTAGATTTTACGGGACCTTTATCACTTATTAAATGTAAAAGTAAGTTTCCGGCTAAGCATTTTGTGGAGTTAACTGGTTGTTTTTATTATCCTCATGGTACTTCTTTAGTTAGAAATGATTGGTTAAAGATTATTAGTAAGTGGCCTTATTTAGATACTTATTTATATAATATTGGAGTTAATTCAAAGGATAGGGTATCTTTTGAGGAAACTAAGAAATTGGTAGCTTCTTATTTACGTTATTATATTAATAGTGATTTTGAAAATTTTGCTGATGAGAATATTGAGAGTGTTCGTTTTATAGAAGATAGGCGTTATTTTGATGTTTATAAAATGATGGATGGTCAGGTTCCTGCTTTTAAGGAAGTTCTTTTGAGCCGTCAGAAACGGTAAATTTTAGGCTTGCAAGTAATAAAATATATTGATATAATACATTAGACAAAGAAATACTATATCATGAATGTGATATGGCGAAAGGAGAGAGTTATGAAAGCTAATATTCATCCAGAGATGAAAGATGTAACTGTTAAATGTGCTTGTGGGGCGACGTTTAAGACTAAATCTACTAGAGATAGTATTGAAGTTGAAGTTTGTAGCGAATGTCATCCTTTCTATACAGGAAAACAAGGACAAGCTAGTCGTGCTGGAAAGATTGATAAATTTAATCGTAAGTATAATTTAGATAAGAAAGAAAAATAATTCTTTCTTTTTTTGTGATTTACAAGTTAAAATGTCCTAATTTTTAAAATATATTTTTAAGTTAAAATGTCCTATATAAAAATA
>CANQZD010000037.1 GCA_947628275.1 uncultured Bacilli bacterium
TTGATTTTTTTGAGGGCGGACATTTTAACTTGTAAACGAATAACAAAAAGCGGACATTTTAACTTATAAGTCACATTTTTATATTAAATCTATAGTTTCTTTATTTACTTTATGTTAAAATAAGAAAAAGAAAGGCTGATTTTAATGAATTATATCAAAACTCCAACTAAAGGCATGCGTGATTTTCTGCCTAAAGAAATGGCTTTAAGAGAATATGTTTTAAAAATAATGAAAGAAACATATGAAAATTTTGGCTTTGAAATGATTGGAACTCCTAGTGTTGAACATATTGAAAATTTAACAAGTAATCAGGGTGGCGAGAATGAGAAACTAATTTTTAAAATATTAAAAAGAGGTGAGAAATTAGAAAATGCCAATAAAGATGATTTAGATTCTTTAGTAGATAGTGGTCTTCGTTATGATTTAACGGTTCCTTTATCAAGATTGTATGCTAATAATATGCAAAACTTAAGTTTTCCTTTTCGGGCTTTTCAAACTGGTTACTCATATCGAGCTGAACGTCCTCAAAAGGGAAGATATCGTGAACTTATGCAATGTGATTTAGATATTATTGGTGAAAAAACTAATCTTGCTGAAATTGATTTAATAACAGCGGTGATTACCTTTTTACAAAAATTAGATTTTAAACATTTTAAAATTAAAATTAATGATCGTCGTCTTTTAAAAGCTTTAATTTTATATGCTAATATTCCTTTAGAAAAAATGGATCAAGTATTAATAATTTTAGATAAATTAGATAAAATTGGCTTAGATAATGTTAAAGAAGAATTATTAAAATTAGATATAGCTACAGATAGTGTTTCTAAATATTTAGAAAAAGTTCGTAACCTTAATTTAGATGTTCGTTCTTTTTGTGAAAATTTACCTATAGAAGAAGAGGTAATAAATAACTTAGAAGAAATAATATCTTGTGTATGTCAAAATGTTAAAGCCGAGATTATTTTTGATCCGACTTTAGTAAGAGGTATGGGTTATTATACAGGACCAATTTTTGAAATTGAAGCTGAAGGTTTAGAAAGCGCTATTGGGGGTGGTGGTAGATACGATAATATGATTGGCAATTTTATTAATGAAACTATTCCTGCTTGTGGTTTTTCAATTGGTTTTGAACGTTTAGTTTTACTTTTAGAAGAAAGAGGTTTTGAAATACCACATTTTAAAGAAAAATATTGTTATCTAATTGATAAAAATGCTGATATAAATGTTAAACAAGAAATTATCAAAGAAGCTTATCAGAAACGTTTAGAAAATCAAATAGTAAAGATTGTTACTAAAAGTAAAAATTATAAATTTCAAAAAGAATCTTTAGAAAAAGATGGTTATCAAATTCTTAACTAAGAATTTACCAAAAAATACCATCTTTTTTTTTAATTTATTTCTCATAATATTAATGGTGATAAACATTGAAAAAAAATATTGGTTTAATTGCTTTTTTTGTTATTTTATTATTAATATTAAATATTAATCCAACAAATAATTTAGAAAAAAATACAATAAATTTTACTAATTTAAATAGTAATAATTTTCTTAACTTTTTACAAGAGAAAAATATAACTTCTCCTATTAGTCAAATATGTACAGTAGATTATTGTGATTATGCAAAAGGCAAAAGCAATGAAGAAACTCTAGCTATCTTTAAAAATAAATATGAAGAATTTTTAAAAAATAATGGTTATGATGATATTGCTCATACTACCATTTTAAAAGGATTTCCTATTACTTCAATTAATGTTTTAGACTAAGTCTCCTTGATAAATATCTCGTTTTTTCATTTCTTTATCAATATCATTTAAAACACCAAATTTTTTTAATAACCATTTTGGTTCAATTAAATCTTCACTTGTCGGGTCACCAGTAATACGGTGAATAACTATTTTAGAATCTAAATATCTTAGTTGTTCACAGACAATATCAATATATTCTTCTTTACTTAAAACATGGAAATTAGTTTGATAATAAAGTTCTTCTAAAGCTGTTCCTTTTAAAATATGGAGCATATGAATTTTAATTCCATCAATTCCTAAATTATTTAAATATTTTACAGTATCAATCATTTCTTCTTTAGTTTCAAAAGGTAACCCATTTATAATATGAACTACTACATTTATATTTCTCTTTTTAAGTTCTAAAACGCAGTTACTAAAATTTTCTAAAGTATGACCTCGATTAATTAATTTTAAAGTTCTTTCATGAATTGATTGTAATCCTAATTCAACTGTTAAAAAAGTTTTTTTATTTAATTGTTCTAAATAGTTCATAACTTCTTCGCTAATTGCATCACTTCTTGTTGCAATATTAATTCCTACAACATTAGGAATATCTAAAACTTTTTCAAAATTTTCTTGTAAAAATTTTAAAGGAGCATAAGTATTAGTTCCAGCTTGAAAATAAGCAATATAATAACTATTAGGCCATTTTTGCTCCATCATTTTCCTAATATTATTAAATTGAGTTATTAAATCATCTTTAGGATTACCAGCAAAATCACCACTTTTATTAGAGCAAAAAATACAACCGTAGCCATTTTTATTATTAGGACACCCTAAACCAAGGTTTAAACTTACTTTAAAAACCTTTTTTTTAAACTTATTTTTATAATAATAATTAAGAGTATGATATCTTTTATTGTCAAAAGTATAAGAAAACATCAAATCACCTAATAAGATTATAGCAAAATTTTTAACTTCGTGTTATACTTATTTCATAAAAGAATTGGGGTATTAAAATGAACGGATTAATTCAACTTGATTATTCAAAAGCTAAAAGTCGTCCTGACATGATTTTCCAGGGTAATACTTACCGTATTACTATTTTAACTGAACGTTTAATTCGTTTAGAATATAATAAAAATGGAACCTTTTTTGATGCCTTAACTGAACAAGTTATTAACCGGGTCTTTCCTCCTGTTGAAATAAAAGTAACTGAAGATGAAAAAAAATTAGAAATTGAAACTAAGTATTTTCGATTAAAATATTTAAGAGAAAAACCTTTTGAAGGATATAATTTAGAAGTAGTGTTATTAAATGGTAATAAATCTTGGACTCCTAGTTATAAAGAAATAAGAAATTTTAACACTAGTGGTCGGGGTTTTGTTAATGGTAAATTAGAATTTGTAAAAGGACTATATTCTGGTGATGGTTTTGCAACTATTGATGATTCTAAAACTATGGCTGTAACTCCTGAAGGTTTTTTACAACCAGTTAACTATCATTATGATACCTATCTATTTATGTATCGTCGTGATTTTGGTTACTGTTTAAGAGATTATTTTATGTTAACAGGATATCCTTCTTTATTACCTCGTTATGCTTTAGGAATATGGTGGAATAAAAGTGGAAAATATAGTTCATTAAATATTGAAAACTTAGTATATAATTTTAATAAGTATGAAATTCCGTTATCAGTAATAATGCTTGATGATAATTGGCATATTAAAGACCCCAATCGTCCTGAACGTTTTAAAACTGGATTTACCTTTAATTCTAATTTAATTCCTAATCCTAGTATGTTAGTTCAATTTTTAAAAGAAAAAAATATTCATTTAGGCTTACAAATTGATCCTTCTGAAGGTATCATGCCTCATGAAGCAGCTTATGATAATATTGCTAGAAAAATGCAATTAACTTTAAAAAATACAATTCCTTTTAATGTTTTTGAAAAAAATAGTTTATATGAATATTTTATTTCTTTAATTAATCCTTTAAGACAAATTGGAGTTGATTTCTTTTGGTTAGATTATACCAAACCAACTAATCTAGAAGCTAAAAGAGCTTTATTAAATTATCAATTTAAATATGAACAATTACAAATAAATAAAAGACCATTTATGGTTTCAGATAATCCATTAATTGTTCCTCATCGTTATAGTGTTCTACTAAGTGGTAAAAATAAAGTATCATGGGATGATTTTAGTGAAATTCCTTTTTTTACAGCGTTAGGAGCTAGCAAAGGCATTTCTTGGTGGAGTCATAACATTGGTGGATATGAACAAGGTGTTGAAGAAGCTGAATTATATATTCGTTATGTTCAATTTGGTTGTTTTAGTCCAATTTTTCGCTTTGCGTCAAAAGAAGGAAAATATTATAAAAGAGAACCATGGTTATGGGATGTTAGAACTAGAAGTATTGTAAAAAACTTTACTAAATTAAGACATCAATTAATTCCCTATATATATTCAGAAAACTATAAGTATCATAAAACGGGACTACCATTAATTCAACCTATATTCTATACTCATCCAGAAATTTATGATGAACCACGTTATAAAAATGAGTATACATTTGGTAGTGAGCTTTTAGTTGCGCCTATTTTAACTAGAAAAGATTTTATTATGAATCGTACAGTTCAACATTTATATTTGCCAGAAGGAATGTGGTATGATTTTAAAACTGGTAAAAAATTCCCAGGTAATAGACGTTATGTAACTTTCTTTAAGGACCAAGATTATCCAGTTTTTGCTAAATCTGGTTCAATAATTCCGCTTCAACAATTAGGTGAAAATTTAAATGATATGTCTTTACCTAAAACATTAGAAATTCATATATTCCCAGGTCAAAATAACATTTATAAACTTTATGAAGATGATGGTATTACAAATAATTATCAAAATGGTGACTATATAATAACAGCTATTGATTATAATTATCTTCAAAATAATTACACGGTTATAATTAGACCTTTAGAAGGTAAAAGTGGAATTATTCCATCAAAAAGAACTTATAAAATTAGATTTAGAAATACAAGAAAAGCTGATGAAGTTATAGTATATTTAGGTGAAAACATTATTGATAAAAAATGTTATGTTGATGATAATGACTTTGTTGTAGAGGTAGACGATGTTAATACTAATAGTCAATTAACGATAAATTGTAAAGGTCGTAATATTGAAATAGATGCAGTACGTTTAATTAATGAAGAAATTGATTCAATAATAAATGATTTACCAATTGAAACAAATATGAAAGAATTATTAGCTGAGATACTATTAAGTGATGATACAATTAGTAAGAAAAGAATTGAAATAAGAAAATTAAAAAGAAAAGGTTTAGATATCAGATTTATCAAAATGCTAATAAGAGTATTAGAATATAATCAATAATAAAAAATGAACTATAAATAAAAAGTTCATTTTTTCAACTTGACATCGGGGGGAGAGTAAATCCCATAATCCAAGAATTAGAAAATATTATTAAAATGCCTTTATAATACGCAGTTTTAGAAGA
>CANQZD010000038.1 GCA_947628275.1 uncultured Bacilli bacterium
ATAAAGCTTGCCTTTATTTGTTACTAACTTATTTGCGTAGCAAATGCAAAAGGTGACATTTTAAAAAAATCTTAACAGCAAAGAAAAAAGACTAAGTATCTAATAAATTAATCTTCATTCTTTTTAAATAATGACCTTGAAAATTGTTTATTAGAACTTGTCTTCAAAAATTCTTGTAAATTACTAAATATTTTTTGTAAATCTTGTTCTTTTTTAGATGTATATAAACATTCTTTCTTAACTATTTGACCATTTATAAAAGAAACATAACCAATTGCCCCTGAATAAGCCTTAACTAAAAACTTAGTAACTTTAATATCCATAATTCGGTCTTCTTCAAAACTATAAATACTAGTAATAGCATAATTAGTATTAAAAGGAACAACCATTGTTTTTTCATAATAAATATTATCTTCATCAACAACAATCTTACTTAAAGCTTTTTCATTAAAATTAATTTCAAAATTAAGAGGTTCTAAATTTTGTTGCACTCTTTCTTTATTTAATCTAATTAAATTACCAATATCAATAATTTGATAAGCTTTTAAAAGTTCTTCTCTTGCTTTATCTAGTTCATTTTCATCAACATCAATTTTTTCAAAAAATTTTTTTAACATTTCATTTTTACTTACTTTCATTATACTCCTCTTTCTAAGACATTATTCTAACATAAAAAACTAGATATTCAAGTTAAATATCTAATTCAAAATTGTTTTAATATAAATTGGTCCAAAATATAATATACCTATCAATATTCCAATAAAAATAACTGAAAGAATAATAATCTTTAATGGCATTTTATTTAATAATTGTCTTCTTTCTATCACTTGTTTATCCTTAATTCTTTTAATCTGTTCAAAAATAATTCCATCCCAATTAGAAATCGTATTATTAAGTCGAAATAAATGTAGAAAAACATTAGCAACCATTGAATTTGGTATCGAACTTTTAAGTTCTAATAAAAGTTTATCTAAATCACCATCTTGTTTTAAAATTTGTAAATTTCTTTTTATTATTAAAGCTAATTCAATATTAGTATTTTGACTAGTCAAAGAAATCGAAGTCAAAAAATCATTATTAGTTTTTAAAACAGCATCTAAAACTTCTAAAAAGAAAATCGCTTCATATTCAAATCTTTCACTCCGTTTTTTAATAGGATAATCTAATAAAATAATTTCATAACCTTTATAAAAAATTGCAGCTACTATAAAGCCAATAATAAAACCAAATTTAGGAATAAATAATGAAACAACAAATATAATGATTGTCAAAAATAACCGGATATTTAAAAATTCATAGACCGTAATAGGCTTTTTTTGCCCCAGAAATTTTATTTTTTGAGCTATTTTATTTATTGTTTTAGTTCTATATAATTTTTGACCTAAAAACATACTACTCATAGCTACCACCATCCATAATAAACTTTAAAAGAAGATAATAAAGAATATATACTAACCAAAACATTAAAATATTCATATAACCTAAATAACTACCAGTCAAAATAGCAAAAGCATCTGGCCAAATAAAGCGATAAACAATAAACAATATTGGAGGAATTAATAACCCTAAAAAGCTCATTAAACGGGCAAAATAATAATATATTTTACTTTCTTCTTTGTGTTGTTGTAAATCTTTTAATCTTTCATTTAAATACTTAAAAGCCACCTTTTTTTCGCCAGTTGTTTTAGTTATGGCTAATAAAAAAATTGCTATTTCATCTAAAAGATTAATATGAGTTCGCATATACATCCGTTCCATCGCCTTATCAATACTAATTCCATGCCGAATATCAGCTTCTAATAAAGCTAATTCTTCACTCATAGGTCCAGTAACTTCATTCTTAACAATACTTATAACTTCAACAAGATTATCATTATGTTCTAGTTCATTATTAATCATACCTATAATTTTATAAATATCATTTTTTAATATCTTATTTCGTTGTTGATTTAACAAGATTAAAAATAAATTAGGAATAGTAAAAATCAAAATAGCCCAAAAAAGATAATGAAAAATAGTAATATCTAACCCTCTAAAAATATCTACTAAAATTAAAAATATTAATAAATAAATCATTAATAAAAATTTTAAAGTTAAAAAATCAGCAGGATTTAATTTAGAATTTCGTGTAAATATTGGATACTTAGCAAAAAGATTACTCCATTTTTGATATAAAGGTATTTTAGCTAATTTTGTACTTATTTTTCTTAACAAAGAAAAAGTATCATTTGTAAAAGAATCACTTATTGCCATTTCATTTTCCAAATTACCATTTAACGCAAAAGAAGCAAACCGTTTTTCAAATTTAGCAACTCTTCTTTGTCTAATCAAAAAAATTATCAAAAGAATTAATAAAACCATTACTATACTTTGCGTTATAATTAAGGCTTGCATAAAATACCTCCTTTCAATTTTTTAAAACATATCTTTAATATCATCTATTCCAGCATTTTTTAATTTTGGTAAAATTTTCAATTTTTTATTTTTAAATAAAATATATTCTCCTTTAACTTCTTTATTTTCAGTCATTCCATCTTGTCTAAAAGCAAAAATTTCATCAGGTACAATTTCCCCATTATTATCTAATTTTAATTCACATATTGATGTTATTTTTCTTTTCCCATCACTTAATTTTTCAATATTTACAACAATATCAATAGCACTTAAAATATATTCTCTAATAACTTTTAAGGGAATATTTACTCCACTCATTAAAACTAAAGTTTCTAATCTTTTAATCGCATCATTTACTCCTACAGCATGAATTAAACTCATTGCACCTTCACTGCCTGAATTCATAATCTGTAACAATAAAAATGCTTCATCACCAATTAATTCTCCAACTATTACTCGATCAGGTCGCATTCGCACTGCACTTTTAATTAACTCATTTAAACTAATACTATAATTTGTCGCTTTACTTTCTAAACTAACCAAATGTTTTTTATTTATTTTTAACTCAGCCATATCTTCAATAGTAATAATTCGTTCATCATCAGCAATTAAATCGCATAATGCTCCTAATAAAGTTGTACCCCCAGAAGAAGAACTTCCTGATATTAAAATATTACATTTAGCCCGAACACAAGCCGCTAAAAAGTTAGCCATATAAGTTGTCAAACTTCCCATTCGTATAAAATCTTCAATAGTTTTAGCTTCATTTTTAAATTTATGAATAGTAAGCATTGGTCCATTAACTGCTAAAGGTGGTAAAATTCCATATATTCTTGAACCATCTTTTAACCTAGCATCAATAATTGGTTTAGCTAAATCAATTGTACTTTTTGAATCATTTAACATTTTATTAATTGATCTAATAATATGATCATTATTAATAAAAGAAACGGAATCATCTTTAACCATTTTTCCATCAATTTCAATATAAATTTCTTTAGGACTATTAACCATTATATCCGTAACATTTTTATCTTTTAATAACTCCGTCAAAGGTCCATATCCGTTAAGTTCATTTTCAATTAAATGTCGTAAATAATTTCTCTCTTCATTAGTTAAATCATAACCCTCTGTAGCCCCTTCAATTTCCACATCAATAAAATCAGTAGCAGGTTCATCAGTTAATACTTCTCTTTCTGTTAAATTACCCATTATTTTTAACCGAAGTTGTTCAAGCAATTCTTTATCAGCAAATATTTCATAATCACTTACTTCACTAATATCTGTACTTCTTCTTTTAATATTAAATGCTTCAACTAAGCTTTTACTCATGCTTATCACCTTCTTTAACAAAATCAGTAGCAAGTCTCATTAAAACTGCAAAATCTTTACTAAAAACATTAGCAGCTTTAGGATGTAAAGTAATAATTTTTCCATTCATTATATACTGATCAATATTCTTAACATAAAACTCACTGCCAAGATAATAATCTATATCTGTTTTTAATATGCTAACTAAATCATATAGTGAAAAATACTTTTTCATTGGATCACGAGAATCATTTAATAAAACTTTATAATTATTTTTATCTAAATCTTTAAAAATAGTTATTAAACTTTTCATATTTTTTACATCATAAGGATCATTATTCATTACAAATAAAATAGAATCAGCTTTATCTAATAAAACTAAATTTGTTTCATTTAAAATATGATTAGTGTCAATTAAAACAATATCATAATAATAAACAGCTTTATCAAGCATAATTTCAAGATATTTAGAAGCAATTCTATTAGATTGTCTAGGATCTTTAGGACTTGCTAAAAAGTCAATATTATCATCATATTTAGTAACATAGTCTAAAAAACTATGATAACGATTATTCATAAAATCCATGGCAAAATTATATATTGTTTTTTCATAAGGACGATTTAAAGACAAAGCTATTTGGCCTCCAGATAAATCAAGATCGACAATTAAAACTCTTTTTCCCATAACTTCGAAAATGCCCGCCAAATTTAGAGTAGTAATTGTTTTTCCTACTCCACCTTTAGAAGAAAAAATACATAAACTTTTGCCAATCTTTTTTTCCATTTCGTGACCTCTTCTATTCTTTATATCTAAGAATAATTATATCAAAAACATCTATCTAATACAACTAAAAAAAAGAATTATCATTATTGAAAAAATCAAAATAAATATCCACCAGCATAGCTGGTGGTTTTTCATTTCCGCCTAAAAGGCTTTACTATCGGCCTCCACTAAAGTG
>CANQZD010000039.1 GCA_947628275.1 uncultured Bacilli bacterium
AGTTTTACAAAAAATGGATTATGATTATGAAAGTTTAAAATTAAAAGTTGAAACATTACTTAAATAATTCGACAAAAAAGACGTATATTATGTGTTAAACTATTTAACGGTGAATAATATGCGTCATTTTTATATTTTTAAAATTAATCCTAGTGTGGAAAAAGTTTTCAAGAATCATCCTTATGAAGTATTTAGAACTTTAGAGTGTCTTTATTATCGACAAGAAGATGATATTTATTTGGGAGACTGTTTGGTTAGACAATTGATATTTCCTTTAGCAATGAAAGATTTAGATATTAAGTTATTTAAAAAATTTAAGAATAATTATTTTTATATGAAGTATAAGAATGTTCATAGCTTACATGATTTTTATCGAAAAGAAAGTACAACTTTATATCTTCATAAAACATTTTTAAAATTAGATACAAATGTTATTAAACCTTGTTTTTTAAAGGAACTTCAAGAATATGCTCATTTATTTGTTTGTGATTTTGAAAGTAAAGATTATTTTTGGTTAGATACTTTTAAATTATCAGCAGTATTTATATAAAGCGGTTTGCCTTTTAATTCAAATAGTTGTTCATTAGTGTTTGTTAATAAATCATATAAAATACTAGCTTTTAATTCATATTGATTAATAAGACTAGTTTTGTTTACCTTAATTGGTAATTTAAAGTTCTTTTTATTTTGATTTAAATAATTTTTACCTCGAGAATTAAAACCTAAAATTTTAATATAAGCTATTTCTTCGTGAGCATCTTTTTTTAAAATACCTAGATAAATATGAATTAACATTCTTTGTAAACGATTAGTTGTATAACGTTTACTTTTTATTTTATTTAAAAAATCTTCATAACTAGTTGAAGTAGTGATGGCTTTTTTTAGCAAATTTTCGATACCTTCAGTGACATCTAAATAATCAGATAAATTGTTATCAGTTAAAATTTTATGTTTTAATAAATTGAAAAATAAATGATAATTGACGGGAATAATTTTATTTTGATTAATAGCAGGTATGTAATTATTAATATTAAGATTATTTTGAATTTTAGTTCTAATGTTTTGGGCACTTATAATTTTGTCATTAGAAGTTGTATCGTGAAAGTTATTAGTTCTTAAAATGGTTTCTAATTCTAAATTAGATTTTAAATTTAAAATAGCTTTACAATAAGATATACCTAATAAATCATTAGCTTTAATTTCTTTAATATTTAAAGTATTTAATAAACTTTTAGGATAACTATTGCCTTCTTTTAAAAACTTTTTGATGTTAATAGAAGATAATTGTTGCTTCTTTGCAATAGTCATTAAATTGTTAATATTATTAGTTTCGCTACCAAAAATAATTTTTTGAACATTTAAAGCATCAAGAAGACTAACAGCAGCTAAAGCAAAATTATCAGCAGATTGAGTACCATAGATGACTGGTAATTCAATAACTATATCAACATTATTTTGTAAGGCCATTAAAATTTTATCAGTTTTTTTATTGACACTAATCTCGCCTCGTTCTAGAAAGTATCCATTAAGACATAATATTATAAGAGAATCGGGATATTTTTCTTTGATTTTCTGTAAATGATAGATGTGACCATTATGAAAAGGATTATATTCACAGATTATACCAATTATTGTCATAGTTATCGCTCCTGTTTTTAGGATTTTAACATAGATTGAGTATTTTGACAAATTGTATTAAAATATAAATGGTGATAAGTTATGGATTTGCGAAAAATGCCTATTGAAAAAACAGATATTAACTTGAAAGTTATGATACCAATTGATTATTATCAAAAAACAAGTATTGTTTCTTTACCAGAATTTGTAATTAATTTAAAAATAAGTAAAGACAATAATCAAGATTATCATTTAAATATTAAGGCTAATCCGGTAATGATTTTACAAGATGCGATTAGTTTAGAAGATGTTAATTATGATTTTACTTTAAATATTGATGAAAAAATTACAAATGATAATGAAATGTTACAAAATTTTGTGAAAAATAAGCAAAATACACTTGATATTATTGGGGTTTTATGGGAAAATATTGTACTGGAAATCCCAATTAGTTATTCAACTAGTAAATTAGAAAATGAATATCATGAGGGTTGGGAGCTGATTGGCGAGAACAAAAAAGATGAAATCGATCCAAGATTAGCTTCTTTATTGGAGTTATATGATAATGAAAAGGAGTGAAAGACATGAAATTAAATCTTCAATTATTTGGTGTTCCATTTAGAAGAACAAGTAAGACTAAAAAAAGGATGCGTCGTACTCATTTAAAAAAGGAAGTTGGTGCAATTAGTACTTGTCCAAAATGTGGGGCAGCTATTAGACCTCATCGTGCTTGTATGAAATGTGGCTTTTATAAAAATGAAGAAGTTATAAAAGTTAATCAAGAAGAAAAATAAGTAAATGACTGTTGATGAAAAACATCAATAGTTTTTTTATTTTTAGAAAAAACCTCACATTTAAGAAGCTGTGAGGTTTTAAGGCTACTGTAATTGTTTAATCAAAGGTATCTGAATAATCAGTATTGTAATTAATTGGTTCATCAAATTCAACATAATTTAAATAAATCATTCTTATTAAATACCAATTACCATTAGTTGGATTAGATATTATTAAGTGATCTCTTCCTGATTGTTCAATAATGCCAGTATATATTTTATCACGCCATTCGTTAGAATCGGGATATGATACATAAGCTTTGACTCTTTTTCCTTTATTTATTCTTAAAATGTTTTCGATTAAGCTTTGTTCTAAAGGAAAAGACTGTTCAACACTATAATTAGCAGGAGGAGAATTTAAGTTTTGAGTGTTGTTGGTAGCCTGGGGAAATGTAGGATTATTAAAAAAACTTCCGTTTATGATTATCACCTCAATTAATTGTATTAAATTTTTAGTTTTTTATGAAGAAAATGTCAAATTAAAAAAAAATATTACCAAACGGTATTAAAAAAAATGTAAGAAAATGATGTGTAGTAGAATAATTTATATAATAGAAAAGAGGTAAATTATGAAGCTAGAGAAGTATCAGAATAAAAGTGAAAAGAAAAAGAAAGTTTTATTAATAAGCCTAGCCATTGTAGTTTTAGCTAGTGTATCGTTTTTATTATATAAAACTTTTGCCAGTTTTACAGAAACACGAGAATTTCCTTTTATGAATGGACAAGTTGACTATTTTGGAAATAGCGATGTTTATTTTGCTTTTGTCCAAGATGGTAAGCCTGTTGGATCAATGCCAGAAAAGGTAAATGATGAATATATTATTTTTGACCATGGGGAATGTGATAAAGGGGCAACAATTGAATGGAATGAAGATGAATGGGCACCTTTAGTAAAAAATTTGAAACAAACAAGTACAAAATGTACGTTGTATTTTAAACGTCATTATTCAGAGGCTATCTTAGATGGTACGGATCCAGTATTACCAGATAAATTAATACCAATCACAATAAATGAAGAAAATGGTAAAGTAACAAGAGCCGATGAAAAAGTAAAATGGTATAGTTATGCTGAACAAAAATGGGCAAATGCGGTAATTTTAAAAGATGGTAAAGTAGATCCAGGAGAAAATGAACCAATAGATGAAGCAGATATCGAAAGTTATTTTGTGTGGATACCAAGATACAGATATGAGATATTTGATGAAGCAAATTATAACTCATTAACAACAAAGTTAAATAAAGCAAA
>CANQZD010000040.1 GCA_947628275.1 uncultured Bacilli bacterium
TTATCGTGTTTCTAAATAACTGACATACACATGTATGCTAGTTTTTGCTAAGATGAACTTTCCTATAAGATAAAAAAGGATATATCTTGAAATTTTTCAGATGTAATCCCTATATTTTTTGGTTAAGCATCCGATAATTCAATTTAAGTTGAAATCAGATGCTTTTATTTTAGTTTAAAATTAGTAGGATTATTACTACAATTAATAAGATATTTTCAATATAAAATAAAAATTTTCTTTTGATTTATTTCTTAATGTATCCAATATCATTATAGCAAACTATAGTTTTTTAACCGACTAATTACAACATTATCTTTACTGTTTTATAATCAAACTTTCACTATCCATTTCTTTTGGAATAGCAATATCCATATATTCTAATATTGTAGGGGCAATGTTAGTTAAATCCCCCGTTTCTTTAAGTTTTATTTTAGAATCAGTAATTATAAATGGTACTTTACTAACTGTATGAGTTGTAACAATTCCACCAGCTTCATCTAACATCATATCAGCATTACCATGATCGGCAGTTATAATTAAAGTATAGAAATTTTCATCAGCTTTTTCTTTTAATAGTTTTAAACATAAATCAATTGTAGTAATAGCTTTTTTAGTTGCTTCTAAATTACCAGTATGACCAACCATATCAGCATTAGCAAAATTAACTAAAATAAAATCATAATCTTTTTCTAAACATTGTACTACTTTTTTGGTAACTTCAACTGCACTCATTTCTGGTTTTAAATCATAAGTTGCTACTTTAGGACTTGGTATTAAATATTTTTGACAGCCTTCTAAAGAAGCATTACTTTCCCCGTCAAAGAAATAAGTTACATGAGCATATTTTTCAGTTTCAGCAACACGAGCTTGAGTAAGACCCAATTTAGATAAATAGATGCCTAAAGGATTTTCAATATTATTATAAGAAATAAAATTATTGGTTTTAATCTTATTATCAATTGGTAAAAAAGCATAAACCTTTAAATCATTCATATCTAAAATATCAAATTCAGAAAAGCCTTTGATTGTAAAACTACCAATAATTTGTTTAGCACGGTCAGTTCTAAAATTCATCCAGATTAAAATATCACCGTTTTTAATTGGTTTAAAATCTTTAGTTTTAATTGGCGGCAAATATTCATCAGTTACGTTTTCATCATAGCAACGTTTTAACATAAAAGCAACATTGCTTCCAGTCATTCCGACTCCTCTAGTAACTAATTTATAATATCTTGATGTTCTATCCCATCTTTTATCACGGTCCATGGCATAATAACGACCACAAATACTAGAAATAGTTCCTATTTTATTTTCATTTATTTTATCTTCTAATATTGTATAATATTTATAAAAATCTTTGACTTTAGTATCTCTTCCATCACTAATTAAATGAAAATTAATATCTTTAATGCCTTTATTAATTAATAATTCATAAATTTTTAAAAAATGATTTAAATCAGAATGGACTTTACCATCACTAAATAAACCCATTATATGAATAGTTTTGTTATTTTCTAAGGCATCATTTATCATTTCATTAAACATAGTATTATTATCAGCTTCTTCATTCAAAAAATCTTTAACTAAATTAATACTTTGTTTAATTTTTCTTCCGGCTCCAATTGTTAAATGACCAACTTCACTATTGCCAAATTGACCTGGTTCTAAACCAACAGCTTCCTCACTAGCAGAAAGCAAAGAATGAGGATAATTATCCCATAATGTTAGAATATTTATGGGATTAGCTTGACTTATTGCATTACCTAAAGTATTATCCCGAAAACCAAAACCATCTAATACAACTGTTAATATCTTTTTCATCTTTTCACCTAAAATAAATATAACATTTAAAATTTAAAAATACAACTAGTTAAGTTTTTTTATAAACAATAGCTTTGAAAATTTTTATTAAAATGCTAGGACAAGACGGAAACCGACATCACGATGTGTGAGACCATGATTGTTGTGGAAAGTTAACACACCAGAACCTGTACCATAGTTGCAAGCACCACCACGAGCAAACCACGGACTAATATTATAAATAAACCAAGATTCATCGTCGTACCAGCTACTAACATATCTCGTTTGGGTTCCATATCTCATAGACTGAAATGGTCCCATTTCTTTGATTGCATCTCCTAATATTCCTCTACTATAAGTAATCTGACTTGCATTATAATCGTATTTATCATAAAATCTTTCATCCTTTGGTAAATCAATCTCGTCAGTAATTTCAGTTATTTCATGATTTACTTCTACTCCATTATCATTACATTCTGGGCACGTTAACTTTCCATTAAACCCTGAATTATATAAATTATGTCGTCCAGATGATAATTTTCCGGTTTTTCCATCTCCTGTACTATTATCATCCATACCAGCCATCATGTATTCCCAAGCTCCTCCACTCATATCATATACTCCTGTATAATTATTGGTTGTACTTGCTACAACACTTGCTTTATTAAAGTAATTGGTATTATATTCACCATCACTTCCTGGGGTTGCTTCTCCATATTCATTACAAGCATCAGGAGTATTACTACATAACTCATTTGTTCCTGTATAGCCCGTTGTTGGTTCTACTTTGGCTGCATACCCAGTTAGATAATCAGAATTATTATTGATTCTAACACTTTCATGGCTTCCGTACTCACTTTGACTTAAATAGGCTACTGCTCCCCATTCTGTGTTCTTCATCATATGACTATTTAATGTTGATTCATAATGTCTGCCAACTGTGTAAGCTTTTGCTACTTGAATACTTCTCCATGAGTATACATTTGGTTTAATTATTACCTTATTTGCTGCTTCTATTGCTGCTGCTTCATTAGCTGGATTTACTTGAGCAGCTCCCGTACTTCCAACTCCATCATAGCCTGTTTCAAATTTGCCGACCCATATACCATTTGTATTAAACGAAGTAAATGCTGGATGTGTTAACCATTGGCCTATTGAAGAACCATTTTTAATGCCTTCATCTTTATTTTCAAATTCTACATTTATTATTTGTTCTTTTGTTTTAGTTCCTAAACCATCATAGTTTCCTTCATCAAATATTTCATATCTGTATCTTGGTATCCATACAAAATAACTTTCGATATCACTTTCTTCAATTGGCTTGCTTGGCCCTGGGTCAGATTTTCCTTCTCTTAAGATAACCGCATTGGCCCATTTTTGTTCAGCATAACTGTACCACTTCTTTGTTTCATCTGCTCTTGTGACTTGTCCATTTTCTTCATTTATTGTGATTGGTATTAAATCACCATCTAACACTGGGTCTGTTCCTTTTAAGATGCTTTCTGTATATGGCTTTTCTCCTAATTCACTTTCTACTACTATCTTTGATTGATATGTTTTATTCATTGTATCACTTTCTATTGTTACATCTTCATCTATCCATATTCGGAGTTCATATTCTTTTTCTTCTTTTGGTTTTAGTTTACTTGTTTTTAATGTCCTTCCTTCTTTTGTTCCATTTATTTTTAATTTATCATATTTTTTATATTCACTAAGATTAATTGGTACTCCTTTATC
>CANQZD010000041.1 GCA_947628275.1 uncultured Bacilli bacterium
TTAGAATTATAAGTATCAGGCCATTCAAATACTTGATGACAACGCATCCATTTTTTACGAGATTTAATATTTTTAAATCCTTCCCAACTTCCTCTTAAATGGAAATGATTCCAATTACAAGTCATATAAACTGGAATATTAATCTTTTCATAATGAGGAATTTTATCTTGCCAATATGGGCTTGTAACAAATGGTTCTTTCTTAGCCATGGCAACTGTGTTATCAATGTAACCTTTTCCTTGAGCCGCAATTACAATGGAACCACCAAAGAATCCTGGAATTCCACCTTCCATAATACTTTCGCGATATTGGTCACCTGTAGCTTCCCAAGGCGCAATACAAACAAGGTGTGGAGGGCATTCCGCGGCAATACGCCATTGACTCATAGCAACGCCAGAGTTACCAAATAAAGCAATTTTACCATTACACCATTTTTCTTTAGCAGCCCATTCAATGAAGTCATATCCATCTCTTCCTTCTTGAGTACTAAATTGTTGTTGGTCACCTTCACTATTACCAATACCTCTTGGATCAACATTTGCTACAGCATAACCTTGATAACACCAATAAAGTGGGTCAGATGATTCAAATTTACATACATTTGAAACAGCGCCAGTAGGAACACCCATTGGTCTAAAAATTTGCACAGGTTGATGCCAAGGTTGTTTACCAAAAAATGACCAACTAATAATTAATGGAACTGGAGTATTTAATGCACTTGTTGGAATATAAATATCAGCATAAATAGTTACTCCATCACGCATCTTAACAGGTCTATCTTGTAAACAAATAACTCTTTTTTCATCATCAACATAGTATTCTTTAGTTTCAATTGGAACTTCAATACAATAATTCATAGCCTCTTCTCTTGGAACTTTCATAAATTCTTCTTTAGGAATAGGCTGAGTCATTTTTGTAAAAATAACATCACAACTAGTACCATCAGGATATTTTACATTAACAATTTTTTCATCTCTTTTAGGCATCTCTCTTGGAAGAGATAACTCATTTTCAATTGGTTTCTTTTCTTCTTTCATAAATAAAATTTTTCCCTTTCTAATCTTTTAAGCTTCAATTTGTTTAGCAATAATTTCTGCTGCTTCACTAATAGTATTAGCATGCATTAATTCTGTATATTTAATATAACAGTCATATTCTTCTTCAAGTTCAGAAATAATTCCAGCCATTTCTAAGCTTTTTAAATCAATGTCTGTTTTAATGTTAGTATTACCAGATAAAGTACTTTCATCAACACCTAATACTTTAGCAGTTTTAGTAATTAATTTTTGTAGAATTTCATCTTTCATATTTTCTATTCCTCCTTTATTATAAATTTTAACACAAAAACAATGATTAATAAATTACTAAACTACACTTTTTGTGATATATTATATTTAAGGTGATTATATGCTAGGTACAGATATTGTTTATATTCCCAAATTAAAAAAAATGATAACTAAAAAATCATTTATTAATTTTATATATACTAAAGAAGAACAACAGTTAGCCCAAAAATTTAAGGATCCCATAAATTTTTACGCAACAAGATTTGCAGGAAAAGAAGCAATTATTAAAGCAACTAATGGTAAATATGATTTTAGAGAAATTGAAATTTTAAAAGATAGTGATGGTAAACCTTTACCTAAAATATTAAATGAAAATTTAGATATATCACTTTCATTATCATTTGATAATGATTATGCTCTTGCTTTTTGTATCATAAAAAAATAACGATGACAAGTCGTTATTTTTAGTTTGAATAAACTTTAATTTAGTCTTAATTAAAGTCCCTTGTTAGAAGTTTGCTTTCTTCCATATGATCATATACTTAATAAATAACAAGATCCCATAAGGACATTCACTTGCTTCTTCATATACCAAAATATGATAAGAGATAATCCTAAATAAACATTCGTAGATTTAAGATTATCAATTGCCATACTTATTAAGCATCTTCATTATAAAACGATTAAAGATTATTTAACAAGTCCTAAATTTTAAGTCTTTACAACATAATGTAAACTATTTTTTAAATTCTTCTAACAATTGTTTATTATCAAAATAATTTAGCTTCATAGCATTTTTAACTTCTGTCAATGTTTTTTGAGCAAGAGTAGAAGCATACATTGTACCTTCTTTTAAAATTTCATATACTTCATCAAGATGTTCTTCATAATATTTTCTGTTTTCTCTAATTGGCTCTAAAAAATTATTTAAAATTTCAAATAAGAATTTTTTAATTTTGACGTCGCCAATACCACCATGTTCATAAGCTTTTTTTAATTCATCTAAATTTTTAAATTCAGGATAATATTTTTTAAAATCTTCATCACAAGCAAAGGCATCTAAATAAGTAAATACAGGATTATTGGCAGTATGTCCTGGGTCTTCAACTTTTAAATGAAGAGGATCTGTATACATTCCCATTACTTTAGTTTTTAACTGTTCATAACTATCACTTAAATAAATGCAGTTACCTAAGCTTTTGCTCATCTTAGCATTTCCATCAAGACCAGGAAGACGAAAACAAACTTCATTTTCTGGTAAAACTTCTTCCGGTTCAACTAAAACTTCGCCATAAGTACGATTAAAAGAACGTACAATTTCTCTTGTCTGTTCAATCATCGGTAGTTGGTCAACCCCAACGGGAATAATATTGGCCTTAAATGCTGTAATATCAGCAGCTTGACTAACTGGGTAAGTAAGAAAACCAACAGGAATACTTTCTTCAAAACCCCGCAATTTAATTTCTTGCTTAACAGTAGGATTACGTTGTAAACGTGAAACGGTTACTAAATTTAAATAATAAAAAGTTAATTCCGTTAATTCTTTAATTTCTGATTGAATAAAAATATGAACTTTAGAAGGGTCAATACCAATTGATAAATAATCAATCGCAACATTTAAAATACTATCCCGAATTTTTTTAGGATTACTAGCATTATCAGTTAAAGCTTGAGCATCAGCAATCATGATAAAGAAATCATCATAATCACCTTGATTTTGTAAAATTAAACGATTTTTTAAAGACCCTACATAATGTCCAATATGAAGACATCCAGTTGGACGATCTCCTGTTAAAATAATTTTTTTCATAAATAATTACCTCCCTATTTCACATGTTGATAAATCATATAAACCAAAAACATGGAATAATAAATCTAATAATAATGGTAAGAACACAATAATGACAGCAATAACAATTCGCTTAATTGTTCGCGAATTAGCTTTTTTAGTATCACCGTTTGCAATACTTTTTATATAATCAATAATAGTTAAAGCAATAGCAATCGTCGGCGCTAAAAACTGCATAATACTAAAAAGACTATCTAAAATATTTTTAAACTCAGTATTAGAACCATCAGCATTTAGAAAAACAGTATGGCAAGTAAAATTATTATTACTATTTACTTTACTAATAAAACCATTTTCATACGCATCTTCAGTCGTCCCGTTATAGACATGTTCTTCATCATCACTAGAGCCTTCCACTTCAACTGTTTGACCATACTTTAACCTAATCACACCGTATATTTTATGACCAAGGTCATTAGATTTTTTAATAAATGATGACCATACTCCATTTTCTGCACCCGTATTAGTAGTAGAACGTCCCGCATCATAATATTTTCGAACTTTGTTTTCAACTCCCAGATAAACATTGACATGACCATTATAATAAACGATATCACCAGGCTCTAAATCAACCTCATCAGGGTCTTTACCATTATAAGTTGTAACATTGGCTACAGCTTTTAAGCGTTCTTGTGTAATATTAGAATTATCGGGACGATAAACAAGATTACCATAATCATCAGCCCATATTTTATTATTTTCAGCAAAAGCCCCAAATCTTTGAAGAGCATGAACAACCATCAAAGCACAATTACTTGTATGTTTACTAGCTAATCGGGCATCTTGATAAGAAGTTTTATTGTTATTATTTGAATAATACCAATCACCATCTTCAACCATAATGTCAGTCCATTCTTTAAGATTTTCTAACCATTCCTCTTGAGAACCAATAGTAATTTCTTGAGCTTTAATAAGATTTATAAAAAGAAAAGATATAACAATTAAAAACACTGAAAAAGAACCAATCTTTTTATACATGTTACACCTCTTCCTATAAAAATATTATACACTAAATAAGACATTTAGGAAAATTATTTTCCTATTTGACAAGTATTTAAATCATATAAACCAAAAACATGAAATAATAAATCTAACAATAATGGTAAGAAAACAATAATAACAGCAATAACAATTCGCTTAATCGTCCGCATATTAGCTTTCTTAGTATCACCATTAGTTAAAGCTTTCATATAATCAATAATAGTTAAGACAATAGCAATTGTTGGGGCTAAAAATTGGACTGCGGCAAATAATCCATCTAAAATATTTTTAAATTCGGTATTGGAACCATCAGCATTTAAAAATATAGTATGACAAGTAAAGTTATCATCAGTATATAAATTGCCAACAAAACCATTAGCATATACATCAACTGTACTTCCACCAGTTTGGGTTGTAGGATTACCTGAATTTGGAAAAGTAATAAGCGAATAATAATTATGTTTAATATTATTATTAGTTAAACATTCTTTTACTAATTGTTCTATGGTTCTTTTCTGAGCATAAGGAAAACGCCGGGCACTATCAATAAAGACCACATGATCTTCTTCATCGGTTCCTAATAAAACTAAAGAATGGTGAGAACCTGCTAAATCAGGACACCCAGATTTACCACCCTTAGCCACAAATAAAACAACTTGGTCTTTATCAAAAGCATCATTAATTATAGCAATAGCTTCATCATTACTTATTTCTTCATGATAATCAACAGCTTCAATATTATATTTTTCAAAAACTTGGTGCATATTACTAGCATTAATACGAGGATTGCTAGGAGTTAAACTAACCGCATAATCTTCAATTTCTTGCTTACCATAATTAGTCCCATTTAAAGTATTAACAACACAGGCAAAAGCATGAGTTCCACAAGAATAGCCATCCATTTGGGCCTGAATATAATAAGAAACAATATAATCACCATAATCAACATCAGCTTTACCAACACATAAATTACCACCACAATGGTCTTTATCACTAATATCAGTAGTAATATTAAAACTTTTAGCTCGAGCATCAACTAATAAAGGTAACGCACAAAAAAGTAATAAAAATAAACCTAAATACTTTATTTCCTTCATTTTCATCAACTCTTTACCATTATATCAAAAAAAGCTAAGTTTTAAAACCTAGTTTAATTTTCTTTCATAAGTATAATTATGAGCTAATAAATTATAAATTTTTACATAATTTTCATCTAACATATTAATAATTTCTAATTTATCACTTTCACTACTATTACTATACATTTCATTTAAAGTATCAATTTCCTCAAGAAGAGGATATAAATCAATTCCTAAATTAGTATTTAACATAAATTTAGCTTTTTCATATAAGAAAGAATACGATGTATCATCAAGTTTTATTCTTTGATAAAAAGCTTCTAACATTTCATTTGTAATAATTCCTTCACTAACTAAAACATAACCCTTTCTCATATAATCTAAATAAACATCAACACTAAGAGGTTCTTTACTTTTTAAAGCATCCCTGATTTCTTGTTCCATTGCTTTCATTTCTTTATTAGTATAGCCTAGTTTTATTGGTTTATTTATAGAAGGTGGTCTTTGATAAACAACATCTTTTTTAACTTTAACAGGTCTAATTTTAATACTTGACTTTTGTTTTTGATATAAATCATTTAATAACTTTTCATAATCTTTTAACACTACTTCATCAGTTAAATTTTGTTTTTTTAATGATTCTAAAATATTGGCAATATTCTCTTCGCTTAACTTTTCTAACCATTTAGCAATTTTTTGATATTCTTCTTGGAAAAAAAGCCGCATCTTTTCTTGCATTAAAATTTTTCTTTTTAATTCAAGATTTTGAGAATTTAAATATTTATCATTTCTTCCCAAAATTTCTTTTAAAACCATTTTTTGCTGTTTATGATCTAATTTATTAGTTCTAATTACTTCACGACATTGTTTATCAGTAAGATGTCTAATAGATAAAATAGGATTTATAAAACTCATTTCTGTATGAGAGTATGGAGTACTAGTAATAAAAGTTTTATTAAAATCAAGAATTTTCATATAAAAAATTGGTTTATAATCTTCTTTATTTTGTAAATTAGCTGTCGCTAAAAGATTAAAAAATAAATGGGGATAACACATAACTAAATCACGGTACTCTTTATAATCGCGATTCTTCATGGCCATAATTAAGTCAATAACATACAGGTTTCCCTGATGAAAACTCAAATTAAATTGTTTAAAATATTCAAACATTTCTTCCATTAGTTAAAGTCCTTTCATAGATGTGATTATAAGCTGCTAAATGATATAAAGTTTCATAAACACTATCTAATAAATTCTTAAAATCATGTTTTTCTTCTTCAGAACAACAACTTAGTATATTTTCAATATCAGTGATATCTTGAAGAGTATCAGAAATATCAATAGCTTTGTTAGTTTGAAGTAAAGTTTGAGCTTTATCTAACAAAAACTGGTGAATTTGTTCATCAATAATTAAAGCATCATATAAGCGATTAATATCAGCATCACAAGCTTTCTTTTCAGCTTCTAAAACTAAAACATATTTAACATATTTAAGATATTCTTCATAAGTTATTTTTCGGTCTTCTTCAGTAATTGAATTTAAGATAGCAGTAAGTTCATTATCCATTTGTTTAATTTCTTTGTTGGTATAACCTAATTTAGTAGAAGTAACTTTCAAATTCATAGAAAAATCACTTTCTTTTTTAGAATCCTTTTTAGCTTTTAAATTTTCTAAATAAATCTTAACTCCATCAACATCTTTTTCAGATATACCAATACTTTCTAAATAATTAATTATTTCATCAATGTTCATATTTTCATAAGCTATTTTAACTTTTTTAGCAATTTTAATTTCATTTAAACGATTTTTTTCTTCCATCTGAAACATCTTAAGAATATCATAACGATACTCATCTAATATAATCTCATCAGCATCAGAAGTAATCAAATTACGAACATCAGTAATAAATTGTTTATAACTAATATTTCTTTTTTCAAAAATGTCTTTATATTTAAAAATATTTATCTTAGAATATGGTTGACTTTTAATAATTTTAAAATTATTAACCATCATTTTAGTCATTAATAAACCTCGATCATAATTACTATAATCAAAATAATCTAATAATACACTGAAATCAACTAAATTAATAATATTAATATCTACCTGACAATTATTATTTAATATTTCAATAACTTTCTTAATAAAATATCTATTAGAATCGCTTAGATTATAATTATTTAATAAATCAAGCAATTCTTCTCTAAAATTCTTTTCAATTTTTTTCATATTTTACCCCCTAAAAAGTAATGAATATAATAGCAAATTATTTATATAAATGCAAGTTTTAATTAAGTCAAAGTTGATTTGCATTTTTTCTGTTTTTATGTTACTATGTATATAGATGAAGGAAACTTCATAAAATAAAAAAGGATACATTCTGAAATCTGCTTTATCAGATGTATTCCCGTTTGTATAAGAAACATCTGAAATCAACTTTTGTTGAAATCAGATGTTTTTGTTATTTATATAATAATGTAATTACTATAAAAAATAATAGTAGTATTATAATAAATTGAGATAATTCTCTCTTTGTCATAATTTACCACCACCCTTCTCTTATCTATAGATAATAGAAAGGGAAAACACCTGATTTATTTCAGTTTGTATCCAATATCATTATAGCAAACATTGTTTATTGAGTCAAATTTTATATTGTAAAACAAAAAAATAATTGATTTTCTCAACTATTTTTCTAATTTTTCTAAAACACTTTTAGTTACTTCGACGGCTTTTTGCCGAAGACTTTCAGCAGCTTCTTCTAAAACTGGTGTTCCTTTTTTCTTGGCATAATTAGCTAAATCTTTAACACTTTTTTCAATATCTTTAGCTTTGCTTTTAGCAATATCTAATACTTTTTCTTTATCTAAATCTTTTAAAGCCTTTTCAATTTCTTCTGTTTTAGTAACAACATATTCTTTAACATCATCTAAATCAGTATTCTTGGCTTTTTCAACAAGTTCATCCATTTTATTTTTTAAATCTTTTCTTGTTTCACTTCCCTTTTTAGGTGCGAATAAAACTCCTAAACCAGCTCCAACTGCAAGACCACCAAGCAAAGTTCCGACTTTTTTCTTTTTCATACAATCATCCTTTCTTATCTTAATTATACTATATATTTGGAAGTTTATTCCGAAAACAACCCCTTATTTACTTATTGTTTACATTAAAAAAGTAACGATAAGCACGGGATACTAAAACTAAAGTAAAACAAGAAATTAATAGGCCCGCAAGGATATCACTAAAGAAGTGGACTCCTAAATATATACGACTAAACATAATTAATAATACTAAAATACTAAGAAATATTGTTGATAACCACTTAATAACTTTAGGTGTCTTACTATGCCAAATCATTATTATCAATGTTCCATAAAAAACTAAGCTACCCATAGTGTGCCCACTTGGGCAAGAAAAACCATTTTCCATAACTAAATGAGGAAAACTTGGTCTTGGTCTTCTAACTAAATATTTTAAGACTTCATTAATTATTTGATTGATGCCCATAGCTCCTACTAAAAATATACCTTTTTTCTTTAAAAATAATAAACCTAAGATTAAAAAGCCAACTAAACAAATCGGACTAGCAAAAAATGTCACAAATTTCATAAAAGAAGTCATTTGATTATTTAAAAAGGTTTGGCTAAAGTTATACACATAGTTATCAACACTTATTAAAATGTTATTTTTTATTAGGATAACTAAAATTATAAATAAGAAAAGAAAAAGAAAGTAATAATACTTCTTAAAATATTCTTTTATCATATTTCACCCCTTAAAATATTATACTTTTAAATCTTCAAAAAAGACTTGATACCATTTAATAAAACAATATACATTCCATATTTTCCGATAATTATCTCTTTTATTATTTTTATGATTTTCTAACATATTAAGCAAGATTTCAGTATTGAAATATTTATTCGCTACTGGAGTATTAAATGCTTCTTTAATATTCTCATAGACATCATCTTCTCGCATCCAATCTCTAATTGGCACTGGAAAACCTAATTTTTTCTTTTTATAAGACTCATTTGGAATAACACTTTTAGCCGCATCTCTTAAAGCAACTTTAGTATTTTCTTTAGTAACTTTATATTCATTAGGAAGTTTACTTGCACATTTAAATACTTCGATATCGGTAAATGGCACTCTTCCTTCCAAACTATTAGCCATAGTCATTCGATCAGCTTTTTGTAAGATATCTTTCATTAGCCAAAAGTGAATATCTACAGCTTGCATTTTAACTAGACGATTACAATGTTTAAATTCTTCAAAAACTGGTTTCGTTATTTCTTGATTAGTAATAGTTACAGGAATTTTAAGAAGATTTTCTACTTCTTTTTCGGTCCAAATTTTATTAACCCCAATATAATTATCTTCTAATTTTAAACCACGTCTAACAAAGAAATTAATTCCTCTTACTGGGGGAAGTAATGAACAAATCTTACTAATTAAATGACGAATCGGATAAGGAATTTTATTATACCAAACCATATCAACTTC
>CANQZD010000042.1 GCA_947628275.1 uncultured Bacilli bacterium
AAGATTTTATTTTCATTGTCGTTTGTTTCTTGAAGACGAACACAGTGAGACGGAAAGGAATGTTTAGAAAAATGAAATATCGATATCAAAGATTATCTAAAGAAGAAAAAAAAGCTTGGAAACAAACTTATTATAATACTACAGCTGGTAAATCAATGAATATCAGATTAGTTAGACTTATGTTTACTGGAATAATTGGCTTTTTAGTAGCCTTATACATTATAACCAATAATATTATCAATAATAATGTTGATTGGACAACTTGGATAACTACTATCCCCTTAATGATTGCCTCAATTATTTTTATCAGTGCTTCATTTATTTTAAGAATTAAAAACTTAAATATGTTTATCGTTAAAGAAGAAAAAAAGCATACCAAAAAACTATAATTTGTGCTATACTTATAGTGCAAATTTTATTTGCTCGTATGGCGAAATTGGTAGACGCGATAGACTCAAAATCTATTTTTCCTAAAGAAAGTCTCGGTTCAAGTCCGAGTACGAGCACCAAATATATTTATTTCATCGATTAATTCGATGTTTTTTATAAAAAAATATCAGCATCTCCCACATTGCTTTTAACTTCAGTATAAATATTTAATAAACCACCAATTAAAAATAAAGACGCCGCAAATAAATTAACTTCACTAAAAAATAGTTCTTTAACACTTCTTTTATGAGCCGTTTGCTTATATTTTTTATAACTTAACAAAACAAAATAAAAATAAACTAAAAAAGAAATTGTTAATAAAGTTACATTAATCGTTTTATAAGTATGATAATCTTTTTTATTTTTAGTAAGAAGCCAATTTCTTTCAAAATGATCAGATACAATAGCTACAATTGATACAAAAATAAAAATAATCCAAATATAATCTTCTATTTTAAGTTCATTTAATTGCTCCTTTATTTCATTCATTTCATTAAAAATATATGATTTAAAAACAAAAAAATACAAGATAAATTATTTATCTTGTAACATATTTAATAAATCAATTTTAAAAATATCTTTTGAAGCATTAGATTTACTAATCATAATACCTTTATATGTAGTTAATTCTGATTTATGACCTTCTAATAAAATATCTTTAGGTAAAATCTCATTTAACATAACAGTTTCTTCATTTTTATACACAGTATAAATTAATTTTACTTTACCGTGAACTTGAGCAAACATTGGATCACTTGGTAACTCTAATTCATAAGTCTTAGTATTAGCTTTCTTATTTTGACTTTTTAATTCACCTAAGAACTTACCATTACGTAAAGATGGATAATAATCAAAATTTAATTTTTTGAAAGCAAGCATATTATATTTCTTTAATGCTCTTTCCAATTTACGATACTCATTTTCATTCACATAGTCTAAAACAAAATTTTTCATTTATAAAACCCCCTAAACCCTGTGTAATTGGGATTATACCACTATCTTTGATATTTGTCAAATTTTCTTTTTTAGAACTTTCCCTATTACAGTTATAATTATAGCATATTTTAGCACTTTTGTCAAGCAAGTGCCAAAATATAAAAATAGTAGCTAAAATACTACTACTTTTCTAAATATTTAGTAATTAATTCTTTGGTAATAACAGGATTAGCTTTACCTCTTGTCTCTTTCATAACTTGTCCAACAAAATAATCAAACAAATTAGTTTTACCACTTTTATATTGTTTTATTTGTTCTTCGCTACGTTCCATAATTTCATTAACAATTTTTTGTAATTCATCTTCATCACTTATCTGGGACATCCCACTATTGATATAAGAATTAGGTTCTTTCTTTTCCGTACAAGATTTATAAAATATTTCTTTAGCTTGTTTAGAAGAAATTGTTTTTTTAAGAAGAGCATCAATAATTTGTTTTAATAACTTTGGTGTAATATAAAATTCTTTTAAAGTTATCTCTTCATGATTAATTTCTCCTAAAACTTGAGTAGTTAACCAATTTGATGTGGTTTTAGGATTAATACCTAACTCTAAACATTCTTCATAATAATCAACATAAGATTTATCTTTAATAATAACTGATGCATCATAATCAGATAAGCCATATTCCTTAACATACTTTTCCTTACATTCTAGTGGTAAAAGCGGTATTTCTTTCCTAATTTCTTCCAACCATTCTTCACTAATTTTGTATTTAGGAATATTTGGATCAACAAAATATTTATAGTCAATAGCATCAACTTTACTCCGCATATGAATAGTTGTTCCAGTCTCTTCATCCCAACGTCTTGTTTCTTGTACTACTTCATCATATTTTCCACTACTCTTTAATTTAGATTGTCTCTCAATTTCATATAAAATAGCATCATGCACTCCACCAAAAGAGTTAACATTTTTAATTTCTACTTTTGTCCCTAGTTCTTTGTCATCCTCTTCCATAATAGAAACATTAACATCACATCTAATTTGGCCTTTTTTAGTATCTCCTTCTGAAACATCACAAAATTGATAAATACTTCGCATTGTCTCTAAAAAAGCCACGGCTTCATCGGCACTAGAAAGACAAGGTTCGGTTACTAATTCTAATAATGGAACACCTGCTCGATTATAATCAATACAAGATGTACCAAAATAATGGTCAAGACTTGCCGCATCTTCTTCTAGATGAATATCATGAATATAAACTGGAACCATCTTGCCATTACATTCAATATCAATATGGCCATTAATTCCAACTGGACTTTCCATTTGGGTTATTTGATAACCCTTAGGTAAATCAGGATAATAATAGTTTTTACGGTCAAAATACATATATTTTGGTTGTTCACAATTTAAAACCATACTCATTTTTAAAGCATCTTTAACACATTTTTTATTAACAACAGGTAAAGTTCCTGGAAATCCCATATCAACAGGTCTTACATTTTCATTAGGAATTTGATTATAGCTATTTTTCGCACTAGAAAAGACTTTAGAGTTACTTTTTAATTCACAATGCATTTCTAGTCCAATAACGGCTTTATACTTACTCATGTTCCACCTCTTTTGCTATTTGACCTTTATAGTCCATCATACTCTCTAAATGGGCTGCTAGATTAATCACTAATTCATCATTATAACAATTTCCCGTAATATTAACTCCAACAGGTAAATTATTTACAAAACCATTTGGAATGGTAATTGATGGAAATCCTCCAAAGTTCCCAATTTGTAAATGTTCATCTAAAGCTTCAGTTCCTTGATGAATCATTTCTACTTTACCATCAAGCATTGGGGCAGGGCCAAGGCCAACTGGTAATATAACCGCATCATATTTTTCATAAATACTCTTCCAAGCATCAACAAGTAATCTTCTTACTCTTTGAGCATTTTTAAAATAACGTTCTTGATTTTCCTTTTGTAAAACATATGAGCCAATAACAAAACGTCTTTTAATTAATGGTGAAAAACCTTTCGTCCGATGGTCCATCATCATTTCATCCCATTTCTCGCCATTACCTCTTTTGCCAAAGATAATACCAGTCATATTTGATAAATTACTTGTTGCTTCGGCACAAGAAATAACAACATAAACACTAGCAAGCGCATCTAATAAAGTTTTATCAACACTTACTTCATCAACTTCTAAACCCATTTTTTTACAAATTTCTAAAGTTTTTTGAAAATTCTCTAAATGACTTTTTAATTCCTTACTAGCCTTAGGATAATTATCAATATTAACTAATTCTTTAATATAGCAGATTTTTTTAGCCATTAATTCTTTATTAGCGGCTTCTTCTAAATGAATATCTTTTGAATCCCAAGAAGTCATATCATTTGGATCAATTCCTTTCATTCGGTCTACTACAATTGCTGCATCAAGAACACTTCTTGTTAAAACTCCACAATGGTCTAAGCTTGAAGCAAAAGCAAATAATCCATAACGACTAATCATTCCATATGTTGGTTTATAGCCTACTATTCCACAATAAGCAGCTGGTTTTCTAATAGAGTCACCTGTATCACTTCCTAAAGCATAAGGATATACTCCACTAGCTACAGCAGCCGCAGAACCAGAAGAAGACCCAGCGCATGTTCTTCTTAAATCCCAAGGATTTTTAATAATTCCTGTATGAGCAGTAGTTCCCGTACCACCCATACCAAATTCATCCATCGCCGTTTTATTTACCATTACCGCTCCATATTTTTCTAAGTTTTCAACAGCCGTTGCAGTATAAAAAGGAACATAATCACATAAAGTATTAGATGAACCCGTGCTTAAAATGCCTTTAGTAGAATAATTATCTTTAACCCCAAAAGGAATACCCGCTAAAATATCATCACTTGAAACTTCATTTTTAGCATCATCTAAAATAGTTACAAAAGCATTACATTTATCTTCTAT
>CANQZD010000043.1 GCA_947628275.1 uncultured Bacilli bacterium
AGTAAAATTATTATACTAATAAATCAATGATTTGCAACTTCATCAATTTACTAATCAGTATTATACGTGCTATAATACATTTGCAAAGGAGTGAGGGAATATGAAAAAAATTAAGCTTGTATTATTAATGCTTGTTGCAGGAATCATTTTTCCTTTAGGAATTGAAGCAGCAAGTCGGAAAAATGTATATATTTTCAAAGGTGATGGATGTCCACATTGTGAAGAAGCTTTAGAGTTTTTTCAAGATTTGATTAATGATGAAGAATATACTGATAAGTTTGATTTAGTGGAATACGAAGTATGGAATAATAGTGATAATCGAGCTTTTGCTAATGCTGTTGCTGAAGAACTTGGTGAAGAAATGACTGGGGTACCATATATTATTATTGGTGAAAATTCACATAGTGGTTTTTCTTCTAGTCTTGGTGATAAAATTAAAGAAGAAATTCTTGATTATTACAATGATGATGATGCGACTAGCGTTGTAGAAAAGTTACAGGATAGTGGTGAACATAATGTAACTGCTGAAAGTACTATTTATAGAACTGGGGCTAAGAGTAATGCTGATACTGTTATTGCGGTTATTATCATTGTAATTGCAATTGTAGGCTTTGGTTATGTTATTTATTTATCTCGTAAAGATACTAGTAGTAAGTATTATGAAAAACCAGTAAAAAAAGAAGAAGTAAAAGAAGCAAAAGTTGAAGAAGTTAAAATGCCAAAGAGTACTTCAAATAAAAAATCTAAGAAGAAAACAACAAATAAAAAAACATCTAAGTAAATAGATGCTTAAGACTATTAACTAATTAGTTGGTAGTCTTTTTGTTTTTGGATAATTCTGTTATTATATCATAGCCAGCTGTTATGATTAAGACTATGCCTATAATGATTAAAATGGCATTTTCAAAGAAGATGGTATAAATTGCTAAGCCGATTAAAATGATAGCTAATATTAAGTCGATTGGTGCAGTTTTAAATTGAAGATAAATTGTTAGTTTATTTAATCCTAATAGTAATAACCAAATTCCTGAGATGATTTGGATAGCATTGCTTAAGATGCTAGCTAGTAAGATGGTTATTAAGCCAATTGCAATACTTAGGATGCCACTTATTAAGGCTTCATTATTTTCAATGTTAAGTTGTTGTTTACTTTTGAAATAGCTAAGCAATTTAATAAGACCAAATCCAGTTATTATTGCACCTAAAATAATAAAGATTGTTGTTATTAGTTGATTAGCATTTAAAACTAAAATAATGCCTAATATTAGCATAATAACACTGGAAATGATATTAATGTTTTTATCTTCTTTTTGTTTAATTACTGTTACTTTCATGTTTACCTTCTTTCTATTAATAATATATCACTTATAGGTTTTCTAAACAATAAAATTTTTTATGTTTTTTCCTTATCTATTTCATTTACTAATTAGTATTATGCGTGGTATAATTGTTTTAAGAATAAGGGTTGAAAAAATGGTAAAGAAAGATTTATTAAAATTATTTAAAAAGTATGGTTTTGATAGTTCTTTAAAAGAACCTTTTTTGTATGATAGTAAAGAGGGTTTAGGGATTTATTATACTTTTAAGGATGAAAATTATGGATCTTTAAATCGGGTTTTCTTGCCAGCTACTGAAGAAGAAGCGGAATGGTTTTTAAAAAATTATTATGCTTATAAGGTTGCTCATTGTAATGTTATTAAGTTAAGTTCTTATAGTGATATTTTTGCTAAACCTATTTTTGAAGAAAATATTGAGGTTTTAGATGAAAATAGTTATGAATTGTTTTATGATGAACCATATTGTAGAAGTGCAAAGTTAATAATTAAGATTATTGAAGAAAAGATGGCTCTTTCTTTACTTACTTATGAAAATGTCAAACGTTTAACAGAAAAGTATACAAAGGTTAAGCAAGAGTTATGGCAAAAGCTTAATAAGAAGTCTGTGGATGTTAGTGAGTTTAATCCAGCTTTGTTATTGAAAATTAAAGAACAACAACAAGCTATTCTTACAGATTTGAATAATTCTTTAGCATCTTGTAAGTCTAAGAATGATTTTAAGGTATTGATTGATGATTTGATTAGTTATTTAAGGTCTTTGGAATTAGAGGATAGTTTAGTTAATAATAAATATTTTATGCTTAAGATACCTATTGAAATTGAACAGTTAAAAGAAGAGATTAGTTTAATAGATGAGTATGCAAAGATTAAGTTAAAGAAAAAGCAAAAGTTAGAGTTAGAAAGTCGTTTGAAACAGTTACAAGAGAAGCATGCTAAAAATAAGATAGTATCTTTAGGTTCTTTTGTGAAAGATGAAGAACGGCGGGTTAATGAAAAGTATAATATGATAAGTGATATTGATTATGATAGTATTGCTGATTATTTGATTGAGTTTGATAATTTAAAGATTAATGAAGAAGTTAATGTTTTGGAAAAACAGGGTCTAAAGATTTTGAATGATAAATTTATGCAATTAGATGATAAAGATAAAAATACTTTATATTTGGCAACTTTTTTTCAATATTTTCTTGGTAATTATGATAAGTATATGGTTAGTGATTATTATAAGATGATTTTAAATCCTAATAATGTATTAGCTAAGATAAGGGTATTTAAGGATATTGATGTTAGTTCTTTAAGTAATTTTGAGAAATCTATTAATGATTGTTTTAAAAAGATTGAGAAAATTCCAAAGATTGTTATGCCATGTGATATTAAACTTTATTTTAAGACAGATAGGAATATTACTAGTAACTTAATTATTGCTTCTAGTAAAAAAGCTTGTATGCCGAAGTTTGATAGTGATGAACCATGTTATTATATTATGATGTTAAAAAAGGGTTCAGTTATTAATTTTGTACCTTCTAAGTTAACTAATTTAGTGACTAATGATGATAAAATTGTTTTGAAAGATGGTAATCCTTTGTTTATAATTGATTTAGAAAAAAATAAGTTTATTAGTGATAATAATGGTATAATTAAAGTTGTTAATGTAAAAATTGATGGTAAAGCAACAACTGATATTGTGACGGTTACTAAAGTTAAAATTGATAAAATTGATTATTATAAGAATGTTGTTGTGGAAAGGATGGATAATAATGGATAAGTATTTGGATGAAATTAGAAGTTATTTAGGAGTTTTAGATAAGAGTATTGTTGATAAAGAAATAGCCAATATTAAAACAGTTTTAGAACAGAATATGAATGGGAAGAGTTTTGAAGATTTGGCACTTGTTAGTGCATTGGAACAGGCTAAAGAAATTTTAAAAAGTTATGGGGTTAATTCTGAAATTGTTTTACAAAAAGAGAATTATTTTAAACGTAAGGGTAAAGAGTTAATTGATGGTTTTGTTCATTTATTTGATATTATGAGTAAGAATAATTTTAAGGCTAATTTAAAGATTGTTTTTGATATAATTGTATTATTTGTGTTTATTAGTTTAGTTAAGATTCCTTTTATTGCTATTAGAAATATTGGGGAATCATTATTAAATAATATTAATTTTGCTTTAGCTTATGATATTTGGGGAATTGCTATTGAGTTTGTGTATATTGTGGTAGCGATTATGATTTTTATTAATGTTTTTCCAAGATGGTATAAGAATTTAAAGGTTGTTCCTAAAGATGATAAACCTAAAAAGGTGGTTTCTGAGGTTAAGAGTATGGGTAATGATTTAGAATCTATTTCTCTTAGTGATAATGATAATAAGTAAATGATGATGTTTTTCGTAATTTTTGGCTTGCAAAAATCGTAAATATGGTGTAATATCTTGAGAGTAATTCTTAAGGGGATGTTTTATTATGGAAAAAATTATTAATATTGCGGTTGTTGCTCATGTTGATGCTGGTAAATCGACTTTAGTTGATGCTTTATTAAATCAAAATGGGGTTTTTGCGGCTCATGAAGAAGTTAATGATTGTGTAATGGATAGTGATGCAATTGAAAGAGAACGTGGAATTACTATTTATTCTAAGAATTGTTCAATTAAGTATAAAGATTATAAGATAAATATTGTTGATACTCCAGGACATGCTGATTTTTCTAGTGAAGTAGAAAGAGTTATTAGAACTGTTGATACGGTTGTTTTGATTGTTGATTCAGCAGAAGGACCAATGCCTCAGACTCGTTTTGTTTTAAAGAAAGCATTGGAACAAAATTTAAGACCTATCTTGTTTATTAATAAAATTGATAAGAAAGATGCTCGACCAACTGAAGTTGTTGATATGACTTTTAATTTATTTATGGAATTAAATGCTAGTGATGAGCAACTTGATTTTCCAATTATTTATGGAATTGCTAAGGAAGGTAAATGTTCTTTAGATCTTAATCATTTAGAGGATAATATTACTCCTTTATTGGAAACTATTTTAAAACAGGTTGAACCATATAAGGGTGATATTAATGATGCTTTACAAATGCAAGTTAGTAATTTAGATTATGATAATTTTTTAGGAAGACTTGGAATAGGAAGAGTTAGTAAAGGTTCAATTAAAAATGGGGAAGTTGTTAGTGTTGTTGATAGTGAAGGTAAGATATCTAGTTTTAAGATAAGTAAGTTATTTGTAACGGAAGGAATTAAACGAGTTGAAAAACCTATTGCTTATTTTGGGGATATTGTAACTTTTGCGGGTTGTCCTACTATTTCTATTGGGGATACGGTTTGTGAAAAAGACCATGTTGAAGCAATGCCACCAATTATGATTGAACGACCAACGTTATCGATGAATTTTTTGGTTAATAATAGTCCTTTTGCAGGTAAGAGTGGTAAGTTTTTAACAACGAGACATTTAAAGGAAAGATTAGAAAGAGAATTAGAGACTAATGTTGGACTTCTTGTTGAGGCTTTACCTGATGCTGATGGTTATAAAGTTAGTGGTCGAGGGGAACTTCATTTATCAATTTTATTAGAGAATATGCGTCGGGAAGGTTATGAACTATCGGTTTCTAAGCCTGAGGTTTTATATGAGGAAATTGATGGGGTTAAGTGTGAACCTTTTGAACGGGTTATTATTAATTGTCCTAGTATTTATCAAGGAACAGTTATTAATGATTTACAAGAACGGAAGGCTAGTTTGGAAGTTGTAAGTACTACTGATGAAGGTTATTCTCATTTAGAGTTTTTAGCGCCTACTCGTGGTTTAATTGGTTATCGATCATCTTTTATAACTAATACTAAGGGTGAAGGTATTATGGTGCGGAGTTTTGATTCTTATAAACCTTATGTTGGGTCTATTGAAAGAAGAAAAAATGGGGTTTTAGTTTCAATGGAAACTGGTAAAGCTTTAGGATATTCTTTATTTAATTTGCAAGAACGAGGTACTTTAATTATTGAACCAGCTACGGATGTTTATGTTGGAATGATTATTGGTATTCACAATCGGGATAATGATTTAGATGTTAATCCATGTAAAAATAAAAATCTTACTAATACGAGAGCTAGTGGTAGTGATGAAGCAATTAATTTAACTAAGCCTCGAAAGTTTACTTTAGAAGAAGCTTTAGAGTTTATTGAGGATGATGAGTATGTTGAGGTAACTCCTAGTGATATTCGTCTTCGTAAAGCAATATTAGATCCTAAAGAAAGATTTAGAAGTAATCGTTAAAAAAAAATCGGTTTTGCCGATTTTTATTTTTGTCTATCATATTTGGCATTGCCAAAGCCTAGGATACAAACGAAGATGGTATTTAAGAATAGTAATCCTAGAGTATAACCAAGACCTTTGCCAAATGATTTGGCTAGGCTATAGTTTTGGTAAACGTTAATAATGATAACAATTAATAAGGCTAGTAAAACGATGATGCTATTATTAATAGCTGATAAGGCTCCACAGATGATAATTACAACGTATAACCATGGTGAGATACCAGATATTTTGTATAGAACAAAAGTGTTGTAGATGGGAATTATTGATTTCCATCCTTTTTCATTAGCTTTGGTAAATATTTTCCATTGAGCAATAAGATGAATGATAATAATTATAAAAGCAACTATGGCATATAATGCAAAGTATTTACCTAGGGAATTAGCTATTTGATCCATATCAATCATAGTTAACCTCCTTTCATATTTTTAATTATACTAATCATTGACCTATTTCACAAGTTGATAAGTCGTATAATCCAAATAAGTGAAATAGTAGTTCTAATAATAAAGGTAGGAAAACAATTAAAGTGGCAATTACGATTCTTATTATGGTACGTCTAATGGCTTTTTTTGGGTCGCTTTGGGTAGTTAAAACTTTATAAAAATCAATTATTGTTAGGACTATGGCAAATAGTGGGGCAAGAATTTGAATAAAGGCAAAGATATCGTCTAAAATTTTTTTGAATTCGGTTTTATTACCGTATTCGTCAAGGAAGATAGTATGGCAGGTAAAGTCATTATTACTGTCTACTTTATTAATAAAACCATCAGGGTAATAGTCAAAGGTTGTCCCGCCTTCTTCGCTTGTTTTGGCAGTTTCGTTAAAGGTTATAACATTAAAGTAGTTATTGGCAACGTTATTTGAAACGTAGCAGTTATTAACTAATTCGTTTACGGTTCTTTTTTTGGCATTTTTAGAGTATCCAGAACTGTCGATGAAGACGACATTGTTATCTTTATCTGTTCCTAGTAAAACTAAGGCATGATTAGTTCCGGCAAGGTCTTTGCAACGGCTATTAACAAAGAGCATAGCTGGTTGGTTATTTTTAAAAGCATCATAAATTAGTTGAATCATTTTATTTTTAGTTATATCACTGTAATATGGGGTGGCTTTTAATTTAAAAAAAGAAATAGCATCGTTAAGATTACTAGCCATTAGTCGGCCATCTTTTGGGGAATAGTTTAAAAGATAATTTTGTAAGTCTAGGGTGTAATAGTTTGAGTTTGTTAGGGCATTAGCTATACAGGTAAGAGCATGGGCCCGGCAAGAACCATCAATTATTAAGCCTTCGCTGTCATATTGTTTGGGCATGTAATAAGTTATTTTTTCATCGTTATCATAGGTTACGGTAGCGACAGCCATGCAATTATTTTTCTTGGGATTTCCACATCTTCCTTCAGGGTCATTGACATTATATTTGATATCAAAGGCGGTTGGTTTCGCGTTTACTATACTTAAATTAGTTAGGCATAGAATTAAAATAAAGATTATTAGATTTATTTTTTTCACTTGAATCCCTCTTTGTAATATCTTAGCATAATTTAATTATTTTATAAATACTACTTTAAAAAAAAGAGTAAATACGATATAATAGTGAATACTAAAGAGGTGCAAGGTTGAAAATAAAAATATAAATTTTAGACACGCAAAAAAGTGTCTTGTCAATGAAGACATTAAAATAAGTTGATC
>CANQZD010000044.1 GCA_947628275.1 uncultured Bacilli bacterium
TTATCAGAAATATCAACACCTTGTAATTTATAAACCATTTGAATTTCTTTTAAGATATATTCTTGAGCAGTAAGTGGATCAGTGACGGCAAGTAACTCTTTTGGTGAAATAACACCTTCAGTTAATTTATCACCGGCTTGAACTGTATCACCAACACTTACTCTTACTTTCATGTTGTAGTTTGTAACATGTTCTCTTGCTTCAACATCATTTTCTACAACAATACGGTGTTTACCATTATCTTCTTTGATACTTGCAACTTTACCTGCAATTTCGGAAATAGTTGCTTTACCTTTTGGATTACGAGCTTCAAATAATTCTTCAACTCTTGGTAAACCTTGAGTAATATCTTCGCCTGATGCAACACCACCTGAGTGGAAGGTACGCATGGTAAGTTGGGTACCAGGTTCACCAATTGATTGAGCAGCCATAATACCAACAGCTTCACCAGTTTCAACAATATTACCTGTTGCAAGGTTACGACCATAACATTTTTGACATACACCATTAGGTGTTTTACAAGTTAAGGCACTTCTTATTTCAACTTGAGTTATACCAGCATCAGTAATTTTCTTAACAATATTTTCGGTAATCATTTCATTTTTATCAATAATTACTTCTTTAGTTTCAGGATTAACTACTTTCTTTGCAGTATATCTACCCAAGATACGTTCAGCAAGTGGTTCAATTACACTACCATCTTTATCATTAATTAAATCTTTAACAACAACACCTTGGATACTTCCACAATCGCTTTCTTTAACGATGATGTCTTGAACAACTTCAACTAAACGACGAGTTAAATATCCAGAGTCAGCTGTACGTAAAGCCGTATCAGCAGAACCTTTTCTTGAACCATGACTTGATAAGAAGAATTCAGATACGCTTAAACCTTCTGAGAAGTTAGATAATACTGGAATTTCAATAGTAGATCCATCTGGTTTAGCCATTAAACCACGCATACCAGCAAGCTGAGTAAAGTTAGAAATAGAACCACGAGCTCCAGAATTCATCATCATAAATAATGGATTATCAAAATCACCATCAGCAATTTGTTTTAATTCTTCTTTAATAGTGTCATTAGCTTTATTCCAAATATCAATAACATTATTATAACGTTCTTCTTCAGTAATTAAACCTCTTGAAAATTGTTTATTAACTTTATCAACTAAAGCTTTAGAATCAGCAATAACTTGAGATTTAGTTTTAGAAGGAACGATATCAGCAGCTGATACAGTAATACCAGCTATTGTTGAATATTTAAATCCTAAGTCTTTTAATTTATCAAGGAAAATAGAAGTTTCAGTAGTTTTATATCTTTTAAATACTTGAGCAATAATTTTACTTAAAGTTCCTTTGACAAATGGTGAACTTAATGGTAAAGCTTTAACAGCTTCAAGAATATTAGAACCTTTTTCAATAAAGTATTTACTTGGGGTGATACCTTCAATATTTTCTTTAGTTGGTTCATTAATATATGGATAACTGTCTGGTAAAATTTCATTAAAGATTATTTTACCACAAGTAGTAATTAAATATTTATCCATTTGTTCTTCAGTAAACAATTTATGTTTAAATGATGAAACAGGTAAAACAATTCTAGTATGTAAAGTTATTTCTTTACGACTATAAGCCATTAATACTTCATTAGAATCTTTATATACTTTACCTTCGTGTTCTTCACCAGCTTTTTCTTGAGTTAAATAGCAGTTACCTAATACCATATCTTGACTTGGAGTAACAATTGGTTTTCCATCTTTAGGATTTAAGATGTTTTGAGCACCAAGCATTAAAATTCGAGCTTCAGATTTAGCTTCTTCAGATAATGGTACGTGTACAGCCATTTGGTCACCGTCAAAATCGGCGTTAAAACCTGTACAAACAAGTGGATGCAAACGAATAGCTTTACCACCAACTAATTTAGGTTCAAAAGCTTGAATACCTAAACGGTGTAAGGTTGGAGCACGGTTTAACATTACTGGATGTTCAGTAATAACGTCTTCAACAACATCCCATACACAATCATCTTTAGCGTCAATTAACTTTTTAGCTCCTTTGATGTTATGAGCTAAACCGCGTTCTACTAAACCATGAATAACATGAGGTTTAAATAACTCTAAAGCCATATCTTTTGGAATACCACATTGATACATCTTTAAGTTAGGTCCAACAACAATAACACTACGACCAGAATAGTCAACACGTTTACCAAGTAAGTTTTGTCTAAAACGACCTTGTTTACCTTTTAACATACTAGATAAGCTCTTTAATGGACGATTTCCAGCTCCACTTACACTACGACCACGACGACCATTATCAAGTAAGCTATCAACTGCTTCTTGAAGCATACGTTTTTCATTTTGAACAATAATAGTTGGAGCCCCAAGTTCTAGTAATTTTTTTAAACGATTATTACGGTTAATAATACGACGATATAAATCATTTAAATCACTGGTAGCAAAACGTCCACCATCTAATTGAATCATTGGTCTTAAATCAGGTGGAATAACAGGAAGAGCTTCAATAATCATCCATTCAGGGCGATTACCACTCTCTTGGAAAGCAACTAAACAATCTAAACGTTTTACTAAACGAATTCGTTTTTGACCACTAGCTCCATCAAGTTCATTTCTTAATTCTTCAACTTCTTTGTCAACATCTACTGCTTGTAATAATTCTTTAATAGCTTCAGCACCCATTCCTACTCTAAAACTATTGCCATATTTTTCATAGTAAGCACGGTACTCTTTATCAGATAAAGTTTGTTTTTTAGCTAAAGGAGCATTACCTGGGTCTAAAACAACATAACTAACAAAATATAATACTTCTTCTAGATCTCTTGGACTCATATCTAGAACTAAACCCATCTTAGATGGAACCCCCTTAAAGAACCAAATATGAGAACAAGGACTAGCAAGTTCAATGTGACCCATTCTTTCTCTTCGAACTTTACTTTTAGTTACTTCAACACCACAACGGTCACATACAACATTTTTATAACGTAATCTTTTATATTTTCCACAAGAACATTCATAATCTTTAGTTGGTCCAAAAATCTTTTCACAGAATAAGCCATCACGTTCAGGTTTTAAAGTACGATAATTGATAGTTTCGGGTTTTTTAACTTCACCATAAGACCAAGAACGAATATCCTCTGGAGATGCAAGAGAAACTTTAATTCCTTTAAAATTATTTACTTCTATCATAAAATCTCACCACCCATATTATCTTCTTCACTATCTAAATCAATATCACCTGGAAATTCTAAATCATCTAAATCTTTTTCGTATTCTTCTTCCATATCATCAGATTTAAAATCATCATCTTCTTGCAGTTCTTCCATATCATCTTTTAAGATATCATTATTTAAATCTATTTCATCAATACGAATCAAATCTTCTTTATCTTCTTCTTTTTCAATATCTTTTAAGGCTAAGACTTCATCATCATTATTAATAATTTGAACATTTAAACCTAAAGCTTGGAATTCTTTGATTAATACTCTAAATGATTCTGGAACACCAGCTTGATTAACAGTTTTACCTTTTACTAAAGCTTCATAAACTTTAACACGACCAATAACATCATCAGATTTAATAGTAAGAATTTCTTGTAAGACATGAGCTGCACCATAAGCATATAAGGCCCAAACTTCCATTTCACCAAATCTTTGACCACCCATTTGAGCTTTACCACCTAAAGGTTGTTGAGTAACCAAACTATATGGACCAGTTGCTCTAGCATGTAATTTATCATCAACCATGTGATGTAATTTAATCATATACATGACACCAACATTAACTTTATGTTCAAATGGTTCACCAGTACGACCATTAATAAGGGTTACTTTTCCATCTTCTGGCATACCAGCTTCTGCCATTTCTTCATGAATATCTTCTAGGTTAGCTCCGTCAAATACTGGAGTTGCATAATGAACGCCTAATTTTTTACCAGCCATTCCTAAATGAACTTCTAAGATTTGACCAATGTTCATACGTGATGGAACACCTAATGGATTTAACATGATATCTACTGGTGTACCATCTGGTAAATATGGCATATCTTCTTCTGGTAAGACTAATGAGATAACACCTTTATTACCATGACGTCCACTCATTTTGTCACCAACTTGAATTTTACGTTTTTGAATAATGTATACTCGAACTAATTTAAATACGCCAGCAGGTAATTCATCAGAATTTTCTTTAGTATATACTTTAACATCATGAACTATACCAGCAGCACCATGCTCTACTTTCAAAGATGTATCTCTTACTTCCCGAGTTTTCTCTCCAAAAATCGCATGTAATAATTTTTCTTCACTAGTAAGTTCTTGAACACCTTTAGGAGTTACTTTACCAACTAAAATATCTCCTTCTTTAACTTCAGTACCAATTCTTACAATACCATCAGCATCTAAGTTACGACGAGATTCTTCACTAACATTTGGAATATCTCTCGTAATTTCTTCAGGTCCTAGTTTAGTATCACGACATTCAATTTCATAAGTTTCAATATGTAGTGATGTATAAACATCATCTTTAATTAATCTTTCATTTAAGATAACGGCATCTTCATAGTTAAAACCATTATAAGTCATGAATGCAACAGTCATATTTTTACCTAAAGCAAGTTCACCTTGATCAGTACTTGGACCATCAGCAATAACTTGACCAGATACAACTTTATCACCTTTTTTAACTAAAGGAACATGATTGATACAAGATGAGGCATTACTTCTTTCATAATTTGCTAAGTAATAGGTATCTAATCCTTTAGCTGTTTTAACTCTAATTGTTTTAGCATCAGCATATTCAACAACACCGTCAGCTTTACAAACAATAGTACTTCCTGAGTATTTAGCTGCTACACATTCAACACCAGTACCAACAATTGGAGCTTCAGTCTTTAATAGTGGTACAGCTTGACGTTGCATGTTAGAACCCATTAGAGTACGGTTAGCATCGTCGTAGTTTAAGAATGGAATACAACTTGTTGTAATAGAAACAACTTGACTTGGTGAGACATCCACAAAATTAACTTTTTCACGGGGAACAAAGATATTATCACCATTAATACGTACAACAACACTATCATCGACAATCCGATTATTTTCATCTAAATTAACAGTTGCTTGAGAAATATAGTAATCAGCTTCTTCATCAGCAGTCATATAAACTACATCATCCATTTGAACTACCCCATCAATAACTTTACGATAAGGAGTCATAATAAAGCCATATTCATTTACTTTAGCATAACCAGCTAAAGAAGTAATTAAACCAATGTTTTGACCTTCTGGACTTTCTACTGGACAGATACGACCATAGTGACTAGCATTAACATCACGAACATCCATACCAGCACGGTCTCTTGATAATCCACCAGGTCCTAAGCTTGATAAACGTCGTTTATCAGTTAACTCAGCAATTGGGTTAATTTGGTCCATGAATTTTGATAATTGACTTGAACCAAAGAATTCTTTTAAAACAGCAGTAACGGGACGAATATTAATTAATGATTTAGGAGTAATATCAGTCATTTCTTGAGTAGTCATACGTTCACGGATAACTCTTTCCATTCTTGACATACCAATTTTAAATTGATTTTGAATTAATTCGCCAACTTGTCTTACCCGACGATTACCTAAATGGTCAATTTCGTCAGTAGTACCAATACCATCTTGTAAATTTAAGTAATAGCTAATTGCAGCATAAATATCGGGAATTGTTAAACGTCTTTCATCAACGCTTTGATCAACACCAATAATTTTAATTATTTTCTTTGGATCATTTTTATCAAAGACTTTTATTTCTTGAACATTTTCATATGAATCTAATTCTTGATTAATAATTGTTTTATGTAAGCCATAACCGCCTTCTAAAACATCTTTAATACTATCTAAAATTTCTTTGGTAATAACAGTTCCTTTTTTAACTATTACTTCTTTATCTACTTTAATATCTTCAGCAATACTACAGCCCATTAATCGATTTTTTATATTTAATTTCTTATTAAATTTATAACGGCCAACTTTAGCTAAATCATAACGGAAATGGTCAAAGAAGCGAGTTACAATATGGTTCTTTGCTGAATCAAGGGTTGCTGGTTCACCTGGACGCAACTTTTCATATATTTCAATTAAAGCTTCATCGGTATTTTTAGAACTATCTTTTTCAATTGTATTATTCAAATAAACATTGTCGCCAAAAACGCTTTTAATATCTTCATCACTTGATAAACCTAAAGCTCTTAAAAAAGTTGTAACAGGGACTTTTCTAGTTCGGTCAATTCGAACATACATAACATCACGAGCATCAAGTTCAAATTCTAACCAAGTACCACGGTTAGGAATCATTTCTCCAGTTATAATTGGTCTACCATTTTTATCTATTTCATGTTTAAAATAAACACTTGGACTACGAACTAATTGAGATACAATAACTCTTTCAGCTCCGTTAATAATGAATGTTCCAGCATCAGTCATTAAAGGCATGTCACCTAAGAAAATTTCTTGTTCTTTAACTTCTCCAGTTTCATGAATAAATACTCTAGCTAAAACTTTTAAAGGTGCAGCATAAGTAACCATCCGTTCTTTTGCTTCTTTAATAGAATATCTAGGTGTATCAAAAGAATAGTCACCAAAATCAATCGTGACATTACCAGTAAAAGATTCTACTGGAAATAATTCTTCAAAAACTTCTTTAATACCAGTTTCTAAAAATTCCTGATAACTTTTCTTTTGAATTTCTAATAAGTCAGACAACTCCATTGTATTCTTACTTTTAGAAAAACTTCTTCTTGTACGATAATCTCCACATTTTTTTAGTTTATAAGCCACAATTTCACCCCATCCATCTATTTTTTGCTTAATAAAAAATTAAACATGTCGCCAATATGAAATTATAAAGGCATTACAAGTATTTGTCAATCAATTTTTGCTTTAATTACGTAAAAACCTTTTGATTTAGCTATTATTTCACATTTATATTGTAAACTAAGATTTTTTAAGATACTTAATGCTCCTTGATCTTTTCTAATAACGCAGTAAAGACAGCCATTAGGATTTAAATGTTCTTTAGCGCCATTTAATATTTCTAACACAATTTTTTTGCCAGCTCTTATTGGCGGATTAGTTACGATTAAATCAAATTTGTCATAAACATTTTCATAGCAATTAGAGACAATAGCTTGACCGGTTATTTTATTTTTTTTAATATTTTTTTCGCATAAATGAACGGCTCGTTCGTTTATATCAACCATTAAACTAGAACAAGATGTTAATTTACTTAAAACGATACCAATAAAACCATAACCACAACCAACATCAAGCAAGCTTTGAAATTTTTCTTTACTTTTTAAAAGGCAATCAACTAATAAGCGACTTCCATAATCAATATGATTTTTAGAAAATACGCCTAAATCACTAAAAAAAGTGAAAACAACGTTATTTTTTTCAAAATTAATTGTTCTCATTTCACTTTTTAAATCTTTATTATTAGTGAAGTAATGTTCCAAATAATCACCTATTTCATTAATGTTGCTAATTACATCTAATATGAGTAAAAAGTTTTTAAATAATAATTAGTTAAGTTACTCTATAGCTGAACCTATCACATTTATACTTGCTTCAAAATTTTGCCCTTCAACTTCATTACCAGCTTCATCAGATATCCATAAATATAAATTATAAGTTGTTTCCCCACCATTAGTTATACTTTCACCAACTTTGGTTCCTCCACTAAGAACTCCAGTATCTAAAATATAAGATGTATCTAAATTGTCAATTTTTAAATTTTTAGTTTCGGGATTTATAACTTTTAATTCTTGACCAACTGTTGGTTTTTCTTCACCTGTTTTATATAAAGCATATTTAATGTTTCCTACACCTAATGTATTAGTTTTCAATGTATTTAGTGTTAAAGTATATTTATTTTTAATAGTACAAGTATTAGTTATTGTAAAGGTATATGGATTACCATTTAAACCAGCCACATCAGTAGTAGGATATGTATTAGTTAAATTAATACTTGGACTACTTTCCGTAAAGCCAATACTAAAACAACCGACATTTACTTCATTTTCACCAGTCTGAGATTCAGTCATAATCCATAATGCATAAGATTGAGTGACATATAAACAACCTATTAACATTAAGCCTATTACTAATAATGATATTTTATATCTTAATTTCATATTACCAATCCCTATTCTTTAAAACTATATTAAGTATATAATATTTTTTGGTTATTATCAAGATTGTTAAATCAAAATATGTGAAAAAATGTTAATTTTTATGATTTAGTTTTTATTGATTTAAATAATTTAGTCCAAAGCTTTTCAGCTGAATAATTTAATATTCCTACTTTATAGATTCGTAAACCATATTTAAAGATAATAAAAGTAAAGATACCACAGATACCTGTTGTTAATATTAATTCGATTAGTGTTACTTGACCTAAAGCAAATAATATTGGCGATAATAAAAAGGATATCATTGGAATAAAGGAAGCAATTTTAATAAAGATGGAACCTTCAAAAGTAGTTGCCATCAAAGCTAGATAATAACCTAAGACTAAAATTATCATTAATGGCATCTGAAGCTGTTGAAAGTCTTCAGTACTAGTTGTCATAGACGCTAGAACTCCAGAAATAATAGCATAAGCTAAGAATGAAAAAATAAATAAGATAATAATAATTGGTATGCCTTTTAATAAGGAACTACTTATGCCTAAAGTTTTAATCATTTGCACAAGACTTTCTAATTCGGTTTTTCCTAAACTTAAAGAACCATTAATAACAATTCTAATTAAAAAGGCTACTAGAGCATAGCAAAGAATTAGGCTACCTTGAATTATGACAAATAATATAGCTGATAAAATTTTAGTTAAAAAATGGATTTTAGGCGGGACATTAGAAATAATTATTTCCATACTTCTTGTAGATTTTTCATCATTAATTTCAGCCCCAATCATTTGTACAAGTAAAGTAATTAATAAAAAGCAAGGAAGGATAAACAGTAACATAATTCCAACTGAAGCATACTCTTTGTTAGCTGTGTTGTTAGTATTTAAAGTGTTTATTTCAATATTAACCGGACTTGTTAAAGCCATCATTTCTTCGGCAGTTAAATTATTTTTTTCAGCAACTATTTGCGTTTTTATATTATTTAAAGAAGAAGAAATTAATTCTTTAGTAATGTTTCCTACTTCATTATAACTGATTATTTTACCCGCAAGATAATTATTATTATCACTATCGATAACTAAAACAACTTTATTTAAATCGTTTTCTAAATTGGCAGTTAATTGTTCTATACTTTCCAAAGATGCTTCTAGTTGATAGTTTTTCATATCTAAAGATTTAGCTTTATTATTAAAATCTAAGGCAAAATTATCATAAACATTTAATTTATCTATAACATAAATAGTTGTTAAGTCTTCAAAGTCACCACCAAAGAAAGTAATAATTTTATCAATATTAAATAAGCCAATTAGTAAAATAGCAATGATAACATTAGCAATTTTAAACCATTTAGTGCCAATTTTTTTATTGAGACTCTGTTTAATTAAAAATTTAAATTTGTTCTTCATAATATGCACCTACTTTACTTAAAAATATTTCATTTAATGAAGGATCTTCCACCATAAATTTAATAATATTTTGACTATTTTTAACAACATTAAAAACGTCATTTATATATTTTTCATCAGAAATTTTAACAATAATTTCATTAGCATTATTAACTATCTCTACTACACCAGTAACATTTTGTAATTTATTTAGATTAACATCGCCAATAATGTGAATATTTTTCTTACGATAATCTTTTTTGATTTTTTTGATACTTCCTTCTAAAACACTTTTACCTTTAACTAATACAACTAAATTATCACAAAACATTTCGACATGTTCCATTCGATGGGAAGAAAAAATTATGATTTTTTGTCGTTCTTTCATTTCTTTCATAACTTTAACAAATTCTTCGACATTAAGAGGGTCTAAACCAGTAAATGGTTCATCAAGAATTAATAGTTTAGGATCATGAATGATGGCACTGATAAACTGAATTTTCTGTTGATTTCCTTTACTTAATTCTTTGATTTTCCGGTCTTTGTATTCACTTATATGAAATCGTTTTAACCAATAATCTAACTTTTCTAAAATAGTTTCTTTATTCATACCTTTTAAAGTTCCATACATTATAATCTGTTCTTTAACGGTTAATTTGGTTAGTAAGCTTCTTTCCTCAGTTAAAAAGCCAATTTGATCAGTAAGATTATAATCAATAGGTTTATCGTCTAAAGTAACCTTGCCATTTGTTTGATTAAGTAAACCAATAATCATTCGAAAAGTAGTGGTCTTGCCAGCTCCATTTACCCCTAATAAGCCAAATATTTCGCCTTCCCTAACAGTTAGAGATAAATTATCAACAGCTAAGTTATCACCATAATATTTTGTTACGTTTTCTAATTTTAACATATTAAGCCTCTTTCTATTATGAAAAAAATTAATGATTAAAAGCTCATTAATTCATTTTCTTTTTCTTTTAAATGTTCATCAACAATTTTATTATATTTATTAATTAATTCTTGGATATCTTCAAGTTCTAACTTCTCTTCATCTTCTGGAAATTCTAATTTTTTAATTTCATTATTAGCATCTTGACGAATATTTCTTAAAGCAACTTTAGCTTCTTCACAAACACTTTTAGCTTCTTTAACATAATCTTTTCGTTTATCTTCTGTAAGTTCTGGAACAGTTAAAATAATAATTTCTCCATTATTAATTGGGGTAATTCCAATATTAGCCTCATTAATAGCTCTTTCAATGTCTTTTAGGGTACTGCGATCAAATGGTTTTACCATTAGTTGTCTAGCTTCAGGGACCGTGATATTAGCTAGGCTTTGAATAGGAGTTGGAACATCGTAATACATAACATTGATGCCATTTAGCATACTAGGATTAGCACGACCAGCCCGGATATTTAACAATTTGTTTTCTAAAGCTGTTATGGCTTTTTGCATTTTTTCTTCAGTATTCATATAAACCTTCTTTCTATTTCATTTTAACACATCTTAATTAATTTGCCAAAAAATTTTGAATAGCTTCATCTCGTTCAATACCTAAAATTGTACTATCAATCATGCCATCTTTAATTTTAATAATTAAGGGCGTTAAATCAATATTTTCTTTAATTTTTTCTTCTTTATTAGCTAACTGTTCAACTAAAGTACGATTTTCATTATAAGTATCTCGTTCAACATAATAAATGGGAAGACTTATATCTTTCATCAAATAATCTTTAGCCATTAATTCATTACAATTCTGACAATTACTTCTTGTAAAAATCACAATAAAGTTTTCTTTATTTTGCATTTTATTAAGCATTTCATCTAAACTCATTTTTATAGCATAAGGATTATCATACCATACTTCTTTTTTTAAATCTCCACCAAAAGTAGTATTATTGGCATTGGGATCACTAGGAATAAAATGAAGCATTATTTGATCGCCAAAAAAGACTAAAATTAGAACAACAATAACAATTACGCAATAAATTTTTTCTTCCTTTTTCATGATAAATTTCCTTTATATAAATTAATAGCATTTCTAAGTTCTTCGGCTTTTAGTCGTTTCTTTTCATTAGTCCAGTAATCTTTTATTGTATAATCACCATTTCTAACGGCCGTTTCATTATCAAAATAAATAACGTGACCATCTTTAACAATTATAAAGGTTGGTGCATAAATATTTCTAGTTTCATCATCTAAAATAGTTGTATAGCTAGTTAAATAATCAACAATATTTTCATAATAATAATTATTAGTCCGGCGGTCATTATAAAAATTATAGAAGTAAATCTCATTAATATTTTGACTTAAAGCTATTTCATTTAATAAACTAGCATAGTAACTACTCCAATTATTTTCGGGATAAGCCATAAAAATAAGAGCTGAACCAGTATTTAACGTTTCTAAAATTTCACTATTTTTTTTATACTTAAAAACATTATTTTGAGGAATACCAAATTCTAAAGTAAATTTTTCACTATCACTCATAACACTTTTCTTTTCATAACTTTTATTGCCTAAATAAATAAAAGCACCAATTAAAACAATAAAACTAATTATATAAAATGTTTTTTGAGCAAGGGACATTTTAGGCTTATATGACTTCATAACTAAAACCTCTTTCTTTTTTTATTATATCAAAGTTTCTTTAATTTTGTATACTACTTTCACCAGTCAAATAATTAATATTGACACCATCTTCAACATTAAAGATAAATACATTAAAAACTAAGGCATCATCTTCAATTGATTTAGCTTCAATTTCAAGGCCAGTTGCTAATAAATTAACCCCTTCAAAAATTGGCGTTACTCGGTATAAAACATGATTTTTAGTTTTCTTGACATAATCAGCTACTTTATTTTCAAATTCTAACATGACTTTAGCATTCATCGTCCTAGTACAAGTTATTAAATTATTAGGATTAGCATTTTCTCCCGTTAATTGAAAACCTATTAAATGACAACGATTATATAAATATTTACCATCAACAAAATCATATTTAACAGTATGCCAACCACTAGGTTTTATCATTCCAATACTTTCACGTTCTTCAGTTGGCATAGTATCAAGGCCAACCCGGGCAACAGCAGGTCCACAACGCCCTAAAGAATCTAGTTCGCTATAAGATTCAAAAGCTTTAGTTAAGTCGTACTCATCATTAAAATAAGGAATATTATTATTAATAATTACATAGGGGTTTCCATCATAAACTGGTAACTCACTTATTTGATAACTTCTGGCTTCAGTTTGAACTGATATTTCATTTAAAAAGGCAATAATATAGTCTTTACTAGTGTAAATTAATAAACCAATAATTAAGACTAAAACAAGATTAATAATATTAACTTTCTTTTTACTTCTTTTTCTTCGCAACTTATTCACCTTCTAAATATAGCATACTCTATTTTTATAAAAATTTAAATACTTAATATTTTAATGGTGCCGAACTTTTTTTGTTAAAAAGATGATTATGATAATTAAAAAGATTATTGCAAAACCATACCAATAGTTAAGTAAAAATGCTAATAATGAAAAAGATAATTTTTCAGATAAAACGATATCAATATTATCAATAATTTCGCCATTTAAAATAATGCTTACGGTTCCTAATTTACTACCAACTTTAGTAAAATAATTTATAGAATTTATCCCATCATATTGATAGACTAAATCAGTCTTTTTAAAGCCTTTTAAAAGATATTTATTCATATTTTTATTAGCTTTAAATGGTACTTCTTTTTCTTTAGCATTTAAGGTTTTTAAAGTTAAAATAACATCATTTTCGCTAATAACTTCATAGGTTTCATAATTACTAATAAAATAATCATAAATTGTTTGGGCATCTTTAATGTGACCACCATCAGAATCGGCTCCAGTAGTAACTAATAAATAATTAGTATTATTACTACTAGCAAATGTTGCTAGACACAAACCCGCTTCATCAGTAGTTCCAGTTTTGCCACCAATTAAGTAATCCATATCTAAGCCATAACTATTTTTATAAGCCATAACGGTACTAAAAAAAGTATGGTAATTATTACTAGTTTGATAAGTTTCATGTGAAAAAATATCTTTTAATTCAGGAATATTTAAAGCATACTTAAAAATTTCAGCAACATCTTTAACAGTTGAATAGTGATTTTCATCATGAAGACCAGTTTCATTAACAAAATTAGTATGTTCTAGGCCTAATTCTTTTACTTTTTCATTCATTTTTTTGACAAACTCTTCCCTACTTTCAGCAACTAATCTAGTTAAAGCTTGAGCAGCATCAGCTCCAGATGGTAAAAGTAAGCCATATAATAAATCTCTTATCGTTACCTCTTCACCAACGTAAAAACCAGCGACAGAGGCATCAGCTTCTATTAATCCAGCAAAATCTGCATAAGTTAGGGTGACTTTTTCATCTAAATTTGGAAGATTTTCTATAGCAACAATACTAGTCATAATCTTTGTTAAAGAAGCTATTGGAACTTCTTGTTCACTATTTTTTTCATATAATATGCTATTCTCATCTAAATTATATAAAATAGCATTTTTTGAAGTAATCGGTAATTCGATAGCCTGAGTGGAAAGAAAAAAACTAAAAAATATTAGAAAAATAAAAATAACTTTTTTCATAGCATCAAATCCTTAACAAACAAAATTATTTTAGGTCCAAAAATCATTAAACCAATTAAAGCGGCAAAAAAAGCCGTCACTAAAACCGCACCAGCCGAAATATCTTTAGATATTTTGGCAAGTTCATTTTTATTTGGCGAAATTAAATCAACACATTTTTCAAGAGCTGTATTAAATAGTTCACTACTAATAACTACCATAAAACATATTAAAATAATTATCCATTCAAAGACACTTATTTTAAACAGAAGCCCAAATAAAATGACAAATTCCATAATTAAAAGATGAACACGTATATTCTGTTCAGTTTTTATGGCACTTATAATGCCGTTTGTAGCATATTTAAAGCTTTTAATTAGTTTTTTTAATGACACTTTATCACAACACTTCTATTAAATACTAGCTAACGCTAATAAAATCATATCATCTAAGGAACGTTCTCGATCTTCAATTGACATAAATGTTTCACTATATTTACTATCAACAACAGTTAATATAACTGCAGCTTTTTTATCAAAACTATCAGCAATATGAAATAAAGCAAAACTTTCCATTTCTTCAGCAATAACATCAAGATTTTTAGGCACTCTTTTTAAAACATGTTCATTATCAGAATAAAAGCCAAATTGTTCAGTACACATAACACACCCTTGATGAATTGTTAAGTTATTATTTTTAGCATTTTTTAAAATTACTTGATTTAACTCTTTAGATGGATAAGCAACATGAGTAAGATCACCATTATAAGAATACGCAAAATTACTTTCAGTATAACTAGAATCTGCTAAAATTAAATCTGGAACATTTAGATTAGCTTTTAAACCGCCACATGTCCCGATTCTGATAATCTTCTCAACGCCAAAAAAGTAAAATAATTCAAAGGCATAAATGCTCATTGAAGGCATTCCCATTCCTGAACCCATAACGGTTATGCGTTTATCATTATACATTCCCGTATAAGCAAACATATTTCTGGCTTTACTAACTAATTTACAATCAGTCAAATATTTTTCAGCAATATATTTAGCTCTTAGGGGATCTCCAGGCATGATAACAAGAGGCGCAATATCCTCTTTGCCACACTCAATATGAGCAGGTTTAATATGGTCCATAACTTTTGGTGCTTTCACACTAATCACTCTTTCTATTCTAAAAATACTATAACAAAAAATAAGAAATTTATAAATCAAATTTCTTATTCTAATCGTAAAATAATGTCTACTATTTTATTCTTTAACAATATCAATAAAGACTTCTTCTCCATTTAAATCATACTTATCAGTTAAATTATCTTGTTTAACTAAAGAGACAGCTAAAGTTTCTTTTTTAATATAGTCATTAAACATTTCTAAAGATTTAATAAAATTATTAGTGCCACTATAATAAATAGTGATTCGATCAACAACATTTAAATCTTTTAATTTTCTTATATTTTGAACTTTACTAACAAATTCACGAGCTAAGCCTTCCAAAATCAATTCTTCATTTAATTCTGTATTTAAAATAACAAAGTTATTATTTTCCATACCAACATTAAAACCTTCTTTAGCATCAACCCGAATATCAACCATTTCTTTGTTAACTTTTAATTCTTCTTCATCTAAATTTAAAGTGATTTCTTGATTATTTTCTAATAATTTGATTTCTTCATCACTTAAGTTTAATAAAGCTTCACTAAATAATTTGATTTTAGATCCTAATATTTTACCAACAACTTTAAAATTAGGTTTTACTAAGAAGTTCATATATTCGCTTAAATTATCAATAAAATTAACTTCTTTAACATTTAATTCTTCTTTAATTAAAGATACTAAATCATTAATTATTTCTTTATTTTTACCATCAATTAAAACTTCTTTTAATGGTTGTCTTACTTTAATTTTGGCTTCTTCTCTTACATATCTGCCAATACTAATTAAATTACGAACTAAATCCATTTTGGTTTCAACATCTTCTAAGATTAAAGACTCATTAGCAACAGGGAAATCTTCTAAATGAACAGATTCTTTGCCAGTTAGATTCTGATATATTTCTTCTGTTGTAAATGGTATTATTGGTGCACATAATTTACATAGACCACATAATACTTCATAAGTTGTGATATAAACACTTTTCTTAGAATCATCTAATTCACTTTTCCAAAAACGATTTCTATTACGTCTAATATACCAATTAGATAAATCATCAGATACAAAATTAGTAATTAATTTAACAACTTGATTTAAGTCATATAAATCATAATATTTAGTACATTCTAAGACTAAACGATTATACTTAGAAATTAACCATTTATCAATTTCTTCACGGTCATCTATTTTAACGAAACAATCATCTATATCAATATGATCAGCATTAGCATACATTTGGAAGAAAGAATAAGTATTTTTAAAGGGATTAAAGAATTTAGAGTGAACTTCTTTTAAACCTTCTTCATCAAATTTTAAAGGAGTCCAAGTTGGAGATACGTAAGGTAAATACCATCTAATTGTATCGGCTCCATATTTGTGCATGATTGTAAATGGTTCGACAGCATTGCCTTTTGATTTATGCATTTTATGACCATTTTTATCTAAGATTAATTCATTTACTAAAACATTTTTATAAGGACTTTTACCAGTCATAAAAACGCCAATAACTAAAAGACTATAAAACCAACCTCTAGTTTGATCAATACCTTCAGCTATAAAGTCAGCTGGATATTGAGTTTCCCATAACTCTTTATTTTCAAATGGATAATGATATTGACTAAATGGCATAGAGCCTGAATCAAACCAACAATCAATTACTTCAGGAACTCGGTTCATTTTTTTACCACATTTTGGACAAGTTAAATGGACATTATCAACATAAGGGCGATGTAAATCAAAAGTTTTAATATCAATTTCTTCAATTGCTTTTTCTTTTAATTCATTCTTGCTCCCAATCATTTCCATATGTCCACAGCTACAACGCCATAAAGGAAGAGGTGTTCCCCAATAACGGTTACGGCTAATAGCCCAGTCATTCATATTTAAAAGCCAATTGCCAAATCTTTTTTCGCCAACAAAAGAAGGATACCAATTGACTTTATTATTTTCAGATATGATTTTATCTTTTATCTTAGTTACTTCTAAATAATAAGATGGTCTTGAATAATAAACAAGTGGTGAATCACAACGCCAGCAATGAGGATAATCATGTTTCATTTTTTGCTTTTTAAATAATTTATCATTTGCTTTTAACCATGAAATAACTTCTAAATCAGCAGCAAAAATATTCATACCCTTCCATAAACCATCTGTATATGTAGCATCTTCCCCAACAGGATTTAGATAAGGTAAATGATATTTTTTACCAACTTTAGCATCATCTTCCCCAAAAGCAGGAGCAATATGAACAATACCAGTACCATCGCTCATAGTAACATAATCATCACAAGTTACAAAGAAAGCTTTACCTTCCACTTTTAAACTAGGAATTAATTGTTCATATTCAATGTATTCTAAATCTTTACCACAGTAGGTTTCTAAAACTTGATAGTCACTGCCTAAAACACTAGGTGCTAGAGAAGCAGCCAAAATAAATTTATAGCCATTAGATTCAACTAAAACATATTCATCATGAGGATTGACACATAAAGCAACATTACTTATTAAAGTCCAAGGAGTTGTTGTCCATACTAAAAAGTAAGCATCCATATCTTTTCTTTTAAAAGGCACAATAACGGTATTAGCATCTACTTCTTTATATCCTTGCGCAACTTCATGAGAAGCAAGACCCGTTCCACATCTTGGACACCATGGCATAATTTTAACTCCTTCATAAAATAAACCTTCATCAAAGAATTTCTTTAAAATATACCATTCACTTTCAATATAATTATTATCATAAGTAATATAACGATTATCTAAATCAATAAATTGACCCATTTCTAAAGTTAATTTCCGAAATTGTTTTTCATTATCCCAAACTGTTTCCCGACACTTTTCATTAAATTCTTTAATACCATAATTTTCAATATCAGATTTACCATTAAATCCTAATTGTTTTTCAACTTGAACTTCAACTGGAAGACCATGAGTATCCCAACCTACTTTTCTTAAAACTTTATGGCCTTTCATTGTTTGATATTTGCAAAAAGTGTCTTTTAAAAATTTACCAAATAAATGACCAATATGGGGCATACCATTTGCAGTAGCAGGACCATCATAAAAGACAAAAGGCTTCTTTCCTTCCCGATTATTTATTGTTGCGTTTAAAATATCTTTCTTTTGCCATTTTTCTAAAATATCAGTTTCAACATCATGAACATTTCTTTTGTCTAATTCTTTAAAATCTTTCATCATATCTTCCTTTCATAAAAAAAGATGATACCAAAGGAGTCATAGTGACGGTACCATCCTTAATTTAACTTATTTAACAAGATAACGTTTGTTAACCCGCAAAGATTATATAAGTGATATTTATAAAACTTCTTTATTTGGCTTCCACCAATACCAAACTCTCTATAAAAGAATATTTTTATAAACGTGTCTTAACTCTTTTGACAAATATATTATATGCAAAACCACTTGCTGTGTCAAATACTTTTTGTTTATCTAACAATCTCTTGTTCTTTAAGCAAACTAGTAATATTTTCTTGGCATTTGATAATATCTTCTTTTTTTAATTTCCTTACTAAATCTCTTATTTTAAGATTATTAAAATAGTATTCATTATAAGAATTACGGTATTCTAATAATTCTTGTAAAACCATCTGACAAGTTTTTTGACCAATTAATTTTTGATTAGTAGGATTAGCATAATATGAAATTAAACATTCCCAATAATCAATAGGATTAGCTTTGATGGCTTGAAAATAATTTTGATGAAAATTTATTACTCCTTCTATTACTCGATATTTTTCTTTAATTAGCAAGCATTTTTGATAATTTTCAAGTAAAATTTGATATTTTTGTGCTTTCATTGTTTCCTTTCTTTCTAGTTTATTTTGGCATTTTGTAAAACTTTTTTGTCAATGCCATTTAGATAACTTTTTACATCCATTATTTTTTTACCAAAGGGTTTAATTTTAGTTAAATAAATTATCCCATCTTGGCAACTAATTCCAATAGCATCTTTTTTGATATCGATAATCATCCCTACTTTATCTGTTTTATCTTTAATAAAATAAGCTTCTAATACTTTATATTCCAAATCATTTAATAAAAAATTAGCTAAAGGCCAAGAATTTAAACCTCTTATTTTATTAATAATTTCTTTTCCAGTTAAATTAAAATCTAATCTTTCATCTTCTCTTTTTATGTTATAGCCATAGGTAACTAAGTTTTCATTTTGCTTAATTCGGTTATTAGTTTTATTTATGATGCTTGGTAAAGTATCCAATAATAATTTACTACCGATTTGACTTAATTTATCATGCAAAGTACTTACAGTATCACTATCTTTAATAATGTATTCTTCTTGTTTAATAATATCACCACTATCCATGCCTTTATCCATATACATGATGGTAATTCCCGTTTTTTCTTCGCCATTAATTAAACACCAGTGAATTGGCGCGCCACCACGATATTTAGGAAGAAGTGAGGCATGAACATTAATACATCCTAATTTGGGATATTCTAATAATTTAGGTGGAATGATTTGACCATAAGCACAAGTAATAATAATATCACAATTTATATTTAAAATCTCTTCTAGGTTTTCTTTAATTTTTTCAGGTTGAATGACCTTTAAATTATTTTCTAAAGCATATTTTTTAACTGGCGAAAAGGTTAACTCTTTTTTGCGCCCAACAACTTTATCCGGTTGGGTTACAACTGCTACTACTAAAGTGTTTTCATTTAACATTTTTAAGATTGGCACGGCAAATTCTGGAGTTCCCATAAATATAACTTTTAAATTTTTCATAATTTGTCCTTTCAAGTAACTAAATTGTATCACAAAATATTTGGTTCATTTAAAATATCAAAAAATTTGACGTAAAGTACCTAAAATTTGACATTTTATGATTTTAAATATTTGCAAAAAATGTTAACCTTAATTTACAGAATAAGGAGTTGAAGTTATGAAAAAAATACTTATTTTAATTATAGGAATTTTATTTTTACCATTTAATATTTATGCTGAAGAGTTAAAAATTCATGTTATTGAATGTAATGTTCAAGGTGATTCAACACTTTTAGAAACTAATGGTCAATACTTATTAATGGATACATGTGTAAAAAGTCAAAATAGTCAAGTTTTGAATTATTTAGAAAATCAAGGTATTACTAATTTTGATATTTATTTATCTCATTTTCACGGTGATCATTATGGGTTAATAATGGATATATTAAATAATAGTAAATATACTATTAGTAATATTTATTTACCAGAATATAATCAAGATGAAAGCTTAATTAGTCAAATTACTGCCGTAGCTAGCGAAAAAAATATTAATGTTATTTATTTAAAAACTGGTAGTGAATTTAATTTTGATAAAGCAAAAATTAGTATTGTTGGTCCTTTACCAGGAACAGAAAACTTAGAAAATAAAATAAATAATAATTCTTTAGTAGCCAAAATTAAAATAGATAATACAACATTTTTATCAGCTGGAGATATTGAAAAAGAACAAGAAGCTTTATTACTAGAAAATAATGTTGATGTTAAAGCTGATATTATGAAACTTTCTCATCACGGCGGTTATACAAGTAATACTGAAGATTTTATTGCCGCAGTTAATCCTAGTTATGCTTTTTATCATTACTATGTTGAAGCTGAAAAAACAAATTTTGCTAGTGATTCTTGGACTAAAGAAACTATTGCAAAGGTCAATGAAAAAACTAATGTTTTAAGTACTGGATATAATGGCAATATTATTTATGATATTAAAGATGATGAAATAACTATCACACCAACTAGAAACTATTTAACAGCAACTATTAACTATATTGATTATGATAATGATCAAACTTTTAAAGTAGCTAAAATTCCTTTTGTAAAAAACACTAAATTTTATTATCAAACTAATGATTTATTAAATTATAAATTTTTTGGAGATGATAATTTATCAGGAAAAGTTTTAAACGATAATCAAGAGATAAATTTATATTATACTAATTTAAATACTTTAGTTGAAGATACTCCATCTTTACTAGTAAATGCTTCAGATAACAGTGAAAATGATGAGGAAGAAGAACCTAGTGATGATAGTATAAAAATTTGTACAGAAGTTGATGGTTTATATTATGGCCTTGATGGTAGTATTACCAATAAAGAAGATTATTATAATGATTGTGGAACTGTTGATAATCCAACAACCGGTAAAATAGTATCATGGCAAACGTTAGCTTGGTTATTAATAATTGGTTTTGGTTTTTATATATTATTTAAAAAACATAGTAAATTACAACAAATTTAAAAGAGGTCTAGCCTCTTTATTTTTTTAAACTTAAATTATCATTAAAAGCTAAAGAATTATCTAAATTATTAATATATTCAGTTAAATCTTTTACTTCACCTAATTCGTATTCATCTTTAACTAATGATGATGGTATAACATCAGCAATATCTTCAAAAACACCAAATTCAATGATGGAACTAGCATCAGTTAAATATGGTTCATCTTTAGATAAAGTAACCGTGTTAGTCCATACTTCACCAGTAACTAAATCTTCATAAGTTTTTTCTTCAAAAGCATATTTACTACCATTATCAGCTTCAGTTATAGTATGATGAACTTTTACTTTAACTTTAAATCTTTTGGTTTCATCATCTTTTTTTACTTCATTACCTTCTTCATCTAAATAATAAATTTTAGGTAAACCAGGTACTAGTTTATTTACAAAAACATACTTTCTTTCTTCACTAGGGTCTTCATTAGGAAGAAAAGTGACAATTTGTAAAGTATCATGATTATAGTCAATTAAATTATCAGTATAACCTTTAACACTATTTTTAATTTCTTCGGCACCATCTTTAGCTATTTCATAAGTATCTTCATTAAAAAAATTATCAATTTTTTCATTTATAGCGTCATCAATTTCAACAAATGGTTTAAAAAAACTATCAAGTTTATTTTCAATATCTTCACCACGACTGGCATGAACAGGTGATGATAATAATAATGATGAACTAATTGCTAATAAAAGAGCTTTTTTATTTTTTAATAATTCTTGTTTTTTCATAATTATCCCCTTTCAATGGTTTTGTATTATACTACAATTAGTAAGATAAGTCAATATCGAGCTCTATTTTAGGCATGATAGTATAGATATTGTCTAATTCTGTTAAAGTCGGGATTAATTGATTATCAAGACGATATTTAATTAATATTTCATAACAATAAGTTTTATTTACTAAAAAAGGATTAGCATAAGAAGGACCTAAAACAATACTTTCTTTTGATAGATTTTTTTCTAAATAGCTTTTCATTTTTCCAGCTTCTTTAGTAACTAAATTAATATCCTGACTTTTAAGTTTTAATTGGGCTAAATAATAAAATGGTGGATATTTTAAAGTTTTTCTAATTTTCATTTCATAATTAAAATAAGCTCGATAATTATGATTAACAACACACTTTAAAATAGGATGCATAATATTAAAACTTTGAATGATAACTTCCCCTTTAATATTGGCTCTTCCTGCTCTGCCACTGGCTTGCGTTAAAAGAGCAAAACTTCTTTCATTGCTTTTATATTCAGGAATATTTAGAGAATTATCAGCATTAATGATACCAACTAAACTAACTTTTGGAAAATCAAGTCCTTTACTAACCATTTGAGTTCCTAATAAAATATCATATTTTCCTTCATGAAATTCATTAATAATTCTTTCATATTCTCCTTTATTATTTGTACTATCTTTATCCATTCTAATTATTTTAGCAGTTGGGAATACTTCATTTAGATATTCTTCTAATTTTTCAGTTCCAAGACCGTAATAATTTAAAGACTTTTCATGACAATTTGGACAGTTATCATCAAGATATTTAGTATAACCACAGTAATGACATCGTAAATGTTTATTAGTTTTATGATAAGTTAAAGTAATATCACAAAATGGACAGCGATAAGTAAAGCCACAATTTGCACAGGTTATAATTGTTGAATGCCCCCGGCGATTTAATAACAAAACAATTTGTTCTTGATTATTAAGACGTTCAATTATTTTATATTCTAATTCTCTACTTAAAATAAAATGTTTATTTTTAGCTTCTTCGCTCATATCAACAAGAGTTATTAAAGGCAAGGTTCCCCCACTAGCTCGTTTATCCATTAAAACATATTCATAACGTTTTTTTAAAGCTCTAGCCATAGAATCAAGGCATGGAGTTGCACTACCTAAAATAACGGGACATTGATGATACTCACTTCTTTTTATTGCTATTTTTCGAGCATGATATTTAGGCTTATTTTCTTGTTTATAAGAATCGGAGTGTTCTTCATCTAAAATAATAATTCCGATATTATTTAAAGGTGCAAAAACAGCACTTCGCGCGCCAATAACAATTTTACATAAACCATTTGTTATCTTACGCCATTCATCAAAACGTTCCCCATCAGATAAATGACTATGCAAAACGGCAATTTGATTTTTAAATCTTTGATTAAAACGAGCAATTAATTGAGGAGTTAAACTAATTTCAGGAACTAATACTAGGGCAGTTTTATTTTGAGCAATAACTTGAGATATTAAATTCATATAGACTTCAGTTTTGCCACTGCCAGTTATACCATGAAGTAAAATAGTTTTAGAAGTATTAAAATAGCTACTAATTTTTTTGATTGCTTGTTTTTGAGTGGGATTTAAGTTTTTGGGACTATCTAGTTTTGAAGTTTGCAATTGATAACGATAGGCTTCTTTTTTTATTTCTTTAATATTACCATTTTTTATTAAAGTTTTGGTCGAACTTTCACTAATTAAATAAGCATCTTTTTTTAATATTTCTTGTTGTTTTTTAAACAGGTCAATAATTAATTGTTGTTTAGAATTGAAGTTACCATTTGAATTTACTAAAGTTAAATAACTTATATATTTTTTGTTTATAGTTACTCCTTCTTTAGCTTTAAGAGCTTTAGGAAGCATGGTAGAAATACAACTACTTAAACTACATAAGGTTTCTGATTTTAGAAAATAACCTAAATTAATTAATTCTTCAGTTAAAACGGGTTCATCATTTTTAACACTAATAATTTCTTTAGCTTCAAACTCTGGGGTTTCTTCATGAATCTTTAAAACATAGCCTTCTACTTTTCTTGTAGCAAATGGAACAACGACTAAAACGCCAACTTGAATTTTAGTTTGCATGGAAGTTGGAATTTTATAAGTAAAAGTTTTATCAACTTGTTTAGCTTTTATTTCTACTAAGACGTCTGCGTACATATTCATCACTAATAATATCTTAACACGAATTTTAGAAAAATAAAATAATTGTCATTTAAACAATTATTTTATAGGCAGCAATTAAATCCGCAAGTTTCATTTTAGCATTGGCACTTGATGTTGATGGTAAAGCAATATTTTTAATTTTAGTCTTTGGATATAAATATTTTTGATATAAACTATTTGCTTTACTTCCCGTAGTAATTATTTTAGTAATCTTAGTTTTGGTTAAGATTTCATTTAAATCATTTACTTTAACATTTTTAATAGTACTATCAGCTGAATGTTTTATTTCACATTCTTTAATAACATCCCATAAGGCTAGATGATGTTTTTTTAAAAAAGCTTTTTTATCAAGTATTTTTTCATCATAAACGCCTTCTAAAACTTGCCAAAAACGATTAGAAGGATGCATATAATAAAACCCTATTTCTCGTGATTTAATACTTGGAATTGAACCAAGAATTAAGACTTTGGAATCTTTATCATATAAGGGTTCTAATTCATGGGTGACTTTCATTTATCTTTCTTCATTGTTTCGGATAAAACTGTGCCAAAAGAAGCTATACTACTAAGTTCAGCAGGAATAATTATTTTAGTAGCATCCCCTTGAGATAGTCTACTTAAGGTTTCATAGCTTTTCAATTTCAAAACGGCATCATCAGCTTTGGCTTCTTTAAGCATTTTTATACCATCAGCTTCAGCTTGTTTCATTTTAAGTAAAGCTTCAGCTTCACCTTCAGCTCTTTTTATTCGAGCTTCCTTGTCAGCTTCGGCACGTAAGATGGCACTTTCTTTTTCCCCTTCAGCAATTAAAATACTACTTTTCTTTTCACCTTCAGCTTGTAAGATTTTCTCTCTTCTTTCTCGTTCAGCTCGCATTTGTTTTTCCATAGCTTCTTGAATATCTTTAGGTGGTAAAATATTTTTGACTTCAACTCTGGTTACTTTAATTCCCCATGGGTCAGTTGCTTCATCTAAGATACTACGCATTTTAGTATTAATAACGTCACGACTAGTTAAAGTTTCATCTAGTTCTAATTCACCAATTATATTTCTTAAAGTTGTTGCAGTTAAATTTTCAATAGCACTTATTGGTTGCTCTACTCCATAAGTATATAGTTTAGGATCAGTTATTTGAAAATAAACAACAGTATCAATCTGCATTGTAACATTATCTTTAGTTATAACTGGTTGAGGGTCAAAATCTTTTACTATTTCTTTTAAAGTAACAATATTGCTGATTCGGTCAATAAATGGAATTTTAAATTGTAACCCATTTTTCCATGTTTTATAGTATGAACCCAAACGTTCAATAACATAGGCTTTAGATTGGGGAACAATCTTTACACAAGGGATTACAATAATACAAATTAATATTAATAAAGCAATTAAAATACTCATAAAAACACTTCCTTTTCTTATTTTTTCTTCTTATTTTTTGGAATCTTAGATACCAATAATTTAACTCCATTAATTTCTTCAACTTTAATTTCTGAATTGACAGTTATTCTTTTATCGGAAACTGCTGACCATAATTTACCATCAACTTTAACTTCACCAATAACATTTTTTTTAATTTCTTTAGTGACAATTCCCGTCATGCCAATAATGCGTTCTAAGTTAACACTTTCATCTTTAGCTTTTTTAAATTCTTCAAGAAATGGTTTAGTTAAAAGCATTAATAAAATACCCCCTAAAACAAACACCGCAAATTGGCTAACTAAATCGCTGATAAAGAAAGAAACAAACATAGCAAGAACACCACTGATTACAAACCAAATAGTTACTAAATTAACAGTCATTGCTTCAACTATCGTAAGTAAAACAACAATTACTAACCATACAGCCCAAAAACTCAAAGACCAACACCTTCTTTCTGATTAATTTATTATATTGTAGCAAATTTTTATATAAATGTCTTTTAATTTTCATCATAATTATCTAAAAAATTAGTATAGTTACCATCTTTTTTAAAACCTAAGACACAGTTTAAATTAATATTATCTAAAGCTTTAAAAATATTATAATCAATATCAGGATTTATTTTTCTTAAATTATTAATTAATTTTTTCATTTCTAATCTTTTGCTATTGCTTTCATCTATTGCTGATTTTTCAGTAAAACGACAAGCACAATTTAAAAATTTTAAATCATTATATTTTGCCCAGCTAATAATTGATGCTTCTTTAACTAAGTATAGAGGTCTAATAAGTTCTAAGCCAGCAAAATTATCACTATGTAATTTAGGCATCATTGTTTTAACCTCAGAACCATAAAACATGGATAGTAAGGTTGTTTCAATGACATCATCAAAGTGATGACCTAGAGCAATTTTATTACAGCCTAATTCTTGAGCTTTATTATATAAATGACCTCTTCGCATTCTAGCACACAGATAACATGGGCTTTTGGAAGGAACATGATAGGCAACATCAAAGATATCGGTATTAAAAATTTCAATAGGAACATTTAAAATTTGAGCATTAGTTTTAATTAATTTTAAATTTTCTTCATTATAACCTGGATTCATAACAACAAATGAAACTTCAAAATTGATTTTTCCATGTTTTTTTAATTCCTGAAGACACTTGGCCATTAAGAATGAATCTTTTCCACCACTTATACAAACCATAATATGATCATTATCTTTAATTAATTCATAATCCTTAATAGCTTTAATAACTTTAGTCCAAATATCTTTACGATATTTTTTAATTATACTTCTTTCTATTTCTTGATACTTTTCCATAAACATCACCTAAAATTCTAAATTAATATTGGCTTTATTAGCTTGGCTTAATTGTTTACTTCTAGCTATCTTATATCTTTTATTATCTTTAATAAAATTAGCACCGGTTTGTTTAAAATAAAATGATACTTTACTATTTAAACAATCTTCTTTAACTTTTAAAATCCATTCATAATTACACTCTCTAGCATTTTCTCCTGATTCGCCTCCACAAGTAACTTTTTCGATTAAGCCAGTTTGCAAAAACTTTTTGATATCAATGCTACTTAACATTGGTTCCATAATTACTTCTCGATGTTTGATTGGCAAATTTAGTAATATTGGTAATCTTTCTTTTGCCATCGCTTCGTTTTCTACAGTTGCACAGATAACAACATTATCATAACCATCTTGCCAATCACTTGGTAGACTCTTTCTTATTCTTTCAACTCTTTTAGTGATGATATAAAAAGTTACATCGCTTCGTTTTTTTATCATTTGCCATATTTCATCACGCCATAAGTCAGCTTCAGAAATAAAAAAGTCCGAAGTCATACAAGTATAAACGACTTCATTACTAGAAATTTTATACTCGCCTTTTCGATTTTTTCTAATAGCTAAATCAAAATCATTAGTTTTACTAACAATATTACTATCTTTATCATATAAACTATCTCTTCGAAACATATAGCAATTTAGACAACCAGCACTTTTTTTATGACAACCATGCCAAGGATTCCAAATCATTTTAATAAACCTCGATAATATCGACAATGTTCTTGTAATTTACATTCAGCACATAATGGTTTTTTAGCCATACATTTATAACGGCCAAATAAAACCATTTGATGATGAAACTTACTCCAACGTTCTTTAGGAATTTTTTTCATCAATTTTTTTTCAATTGTTAAAACATCATCTTGTAAAGATGAAAGACCAAGTCTAGTACTAACTCTTTTAACATGGGTATCAACAGCAATAGCTGGAACATCATATAAATTAGCTAAGACAACATTGCAGGTTTTACGTCCAACACCTGGTAGGCTTTCTAAATATTTTCGATTATTAGGAACTATTCCTTGATAATCTTTAACTAATCTTTGAGCAATTGTAATTAAATACTCGGCTTTTTTGGTAAAGCTTCCTACTGGTCTTATAATCTTTTCAATTTCTTGATTAGAAGCTTTACTAAGTGAATAAATATCATATTCGGCCCATAATTTTTTGGTAACTATATTAACTCTTTTATCTGTACATTGAGCTGATAAAACAGTAGCAATTAATAGTTCATAATCTCTTTGATATTCTAATTCACATTTGGGATTGGGATATAACTCATCTAAATAATTTAAAATAGCAATTACTTTATTCTTCATCTAACCAATTATAATCAAACAGTTCTTCTTTATTAGTTTTCATTGTTCGATTTTCTAATCCTTTCTTAACTTCATTCATATTTTTATATCCCTTTTTATTCCATTCATAAATTATTTTTTCAATATATCTTAAACTACTTACGCCATTATAAACAGCTTCTTTTACGGCTCCTAAAATCATTTCTTCACTTGTACCTTTTTCTAACCAAGCATTAATTATTTCATACTCAATAGGACTTATACTGCGATTTAATTCTTTTTCTAACACTTCAAAAATATTTTCTTTAGTTTTCTTCTTTTCTTCATCGCTTTTTTGTTCAACTAAAGTTTTATACATTGGTACTAGACTAATAATTTCACAATGACGATTAGAATTATCTTTACTTGTTTCCATCTTGATTAAATTTAAATTTAATAGTTTATTAAAAGCCCCTAAAATAGTTTTTTCATCTAAAGATAATATACTAGTAATTTTATCAACATCAAAAGTTTTATCAGTTGCATCTTCAAAATACATTAATAATAAAAATTCATTTAAAGAAAGATTTAGAGATATAGCCACTTTAATTAAATGGGTTGAAACAGTAAATCGTTTTTCAGCTAATATCTCTAGTAGTGGCATATGCTTTCCTTCTTTCTAAATATTTAATAATTTGTTTACGATTATTTTTTAATTCACCAGCTAAAATCATCTCTTCAATTTCATTTAAGATTTCTTTTATTTCATGATTTTCACAATTAGTAATCATCAGAACTATTTTACCATTAACTTTTAAATCTTTAGAAGACTTAATGGGCATTTTATGATAAATAGTATCAATTTGTTTTTTACTAATTTTTAATATTTGAGCACAGACATAATTTAGATATAAACCATGTTTATAAATGTCATACGGTCTTATTGTACCACAATTTATAGTATTGGTAATAATTTTTATACTATTTTTTACTTCTTTTTCTAAAGGATAATTAGTATGAGTTTTTACTTGAGCCCATAAACCAGCTAAATCAGAAACATAGACTAAATTATCAAAATTTAAATCTAAAGTTTTATCTAATTCATAATATTTTAAAAGTTCAAAACCATTTGCTAAAAAAATAGTATCTAATTCTTTTTTTATTCGTTCTTTACTTAAGGTTAATAATTCGTTTTTTTTAGCAAAGATAGCTTTACTTAAATTTTCATCAATTGTAAAGTTAAGTAAGCTAGCAAATCTAATAGCCCTTAAAATTCTTAAAGGGTCTTCAACTAATTTTTCTAAAGGATTACCTATACAAACAATTTTTTTATTTTTTAAATCTTCGATACCATTATAGGGATCAATTTTACTATTATTTTTACTAAGATAAATAGCATTAATTGTAAAATCTCTTCTTTTAGCATCAAGAAGTAAATTTTGACTATAAGATATTTTAGGATGACGATTATTATAATTATGTTCAATTCGATAAGTAGTAATATCAATATTTAAGCCTTTTTGTTTAAAATTGTAAGAACCATATTCAATTTGTTTTAAAGGTGAGCCAAAAATTTTGACTAAGTCACTTGGCAAAGCGTTAGTGGCTATATCAAAATCATTAGTCTTACGATTAAGAAGGTAATCACGGACTGCTCCACCAACTAAATAAGCTTCAAAACCATTTTTTTCCAGAGTTTTTAAAATATTTTTAACAAGTAGATTTGTCAAGAACATCACCTATTAAAATTATACAATAGAAAAGCAAAATCCGCACGGATAAATGAGAATTGTTGACATATCTATTTTTCCCATATTAAAACCTCGTTTCTATGTTTTAAGAAACAAGGTTTATAATCGCTAGTCATTATTTTTCATTTCATTATAATTTTGACATTCTAAATCTAAATCTTTAAATAAACTATCAATATCTTCTTTATTAGGAGTTCTAACTCCACTAGCAAATTTATGACCACCACCATGATATTTGCTAGCTATTTCATTAATAACTGGTCCTTTACTTCTGATATTAACTTTATATAAATTATTTTTTTCATCATAAGTTACAAAAGCCCAGACATTAATATCTTTAATAAAATTAAAATCATTAACCATATTAGAAGCTGTTGATACATCAACATTATATTTTTTGATAATTTCATCATCAATAATAATAGAGGCAAAGCCGTTTTTAGTTACTTCTAAATTGGTGGCAATGTAACCATGAAATCTTATTTCTTCTAAAGGTCTTTCATATAATTTAGCGTATAATTCATGAAAAGGTATTTTAGTTCTTTCTAAAAGATTTGTAACTATTTTAAAAGTTTCGATTGTTGTATATGAAAGTAAGAAACGGTCACTATCAGAAACAATACCACAAAATAGATTAGCTGCCACTTTATTAGTTAATTTTAAATTACTTTTTAAAACCATTTTAGCAACCATTTGACAGGTACTACAAGCTTCTTCATCTATCCATTCAACTAGACCAAATTCTTCTTCAAAAGGATGATGATCTATTTTAATAATTTCTTTAAATTTTAAATCTTCGATACCATCTATTCGATAAAAGTTAGGGACATCTAAAGTTATTAATAAAACATTTTTTAAAGATTTATTATCAACTTTATCTAATAAACCATATTTTTTAAATTTAGCTACGCCACTTCCTACAGCATAGACTTTCTTTTTCGGATAATTGTCTAAAATAAAATCTCTTAATGCAATTTGACTACAAATAGCATCAGGGTCAGGACCAATATGACGAGCGATAACAATCGTTTCATATTGTTTAATTTTTTTTAAAATAATTTTCTTGATATCACTCTTCATATTAACCATCCTTTTTTATTTTACAAATGAATAAGCATCTCTTGCCATCATAACTTCTTCATTAGTCGGAATAACATAAGCACTTACTTTACTATCGCTTGTGGTAATAACTCCTTCATTTTTATCTAAGTAACTAGCTATTTGGTTATTTGCTTCTTTATCGATTTTAATACCCATAATACCTAATTGTTCTAAAACTTGTTCACGCATTGCTTTGGCATTTTCTCCTAAGCCTGCTGTAAAGACTATTCCATCACATTCTTGTAATTCAACATAATAATTAGTAATGTAATTAACAATTCTTCTAACTAACATTTTTTGAGCAAGTATGCAATCTTCATTACCATTTTTAATGCCTTCTTCAATATCTCTTGAATCACTATAACCACCGATAGCAATTAAACCACTTTCTTTATTTAGGGCATTAGATACTTCTTTAGCGCTCATACCATTTTCAATCATATAAGTTACAATTGATGGGTCAATCTCCCCACAACGAGTAGACATCATTAACCCAGATACTGGAGTAAAGCCCATTGAGGTATTAATACTTTTACCATCTTTAACTGCACAGATACTAGCTCCATTACCAATATGACAAATAATTAAATTAACATTTTCTTTATGTAATTTTTCTTGCATAATACTAGTTATATAACGATAACTGGTTCCATGAAAACCATAACGTCTTACTCGATACTTAGTATACCATTCCCTAGGTACTGGATATAAATAATTTTCTAAAGGAATTGTTGTATGAAAAGATGTATCAAAAATAACCACATGATGGGCATTTGGAACAACCTTCATAGCTGATTTAATACCTACAATACTTGCTGGATTATGTAAAGGTGCCAAAGGAGCATTATCTTCAATTGTCTTAATAACCTCATCACTTACTTCGACACTAGAAGAAATACTTCCACCTTGAACTGAACGATGACCAATAGCCTTTATTTCATCTAAATTTTCGACTATTTTTTGGTCCATTAATTCTTCTACTAAATATTTGAAGGCTACCTCATGATTAGGTAAATCAACTTCTTTTTTTAGTTTTTCACCATTTACTTTAATAGTATAAAAACTTTTATCCATTCCTATTCTTTCAAAATAACCACTTATTAATAATTTTTCTTCTGGCATTTCATAAGCTGAAAACTTTAAAGATGAACTACCAGCATTGACACTTAATACTTTCAAATTAATCACTCCCAAAAGTATTTTATCAAATAGAGCTCTTAAAGTCCATCATGAAAGATGAGATTTGACAATTAACTTAATGCTTTTTTGCTTCATATTTTTCAGCAAATGTTTTAGACATTAAAGATTGAACGGTATAATTAGCCTTAGAAAAATGATAGATATAATCAGTATCAACAATTATAGGCTTATTTTGATATTTAACCGCATTACTTAGATTAGCATCCATCCATATATAGCCTTTTTCTCTTAAAGATTGATACAATAAATATAATTCTTCTATAGAACAAGGTTTATTAGGATATAGGTAATCTTGTATTTCTAAGCCTAAATACAAGGTTTTATGAGAGGTTTTAAATGTGATATTTTTTCTTATATAACTTTTTACTAATTCGGTAGTTTTAGGAATTTTAAGGGGAGATTTATGATCAGAAAATTTAATAATATAATTTTGATAAATAAAACAATTATAATATAATTTATTAATTTTCCCATATTTAAAATTATCACCAAAAAAAGATTGGAAATAATTATCCAAATCCTTATACTCTTTTGTGTCTAAGATAAATTTGCAATTGTTTTTAACGTATTCATTAATTAAATCTAATAATGAATTATAATGTTTTTTGTCTTTCATCATTGAAAGCTTTTATCCTAGCATTAACATATTCGGTAATTTTTTGATCTTCAAGACTATTTTGTTCAATATTAAGAGGTATTCCAATTCGAGTGCTCGTAAAGGCAACACTGTCAACTAAAGTCATTGCTCCATCAAGGTCTCTTTCATCAAAATTCATTACGAAATAATTAAAAATTTTTTCAGCTATTTCATTCATTTCTATTTCACTCATAAAAACACATCCTTTAAGTAGATGATAGCATATTTCTTAATAAATTAATAATTATTTTAATTTTTTTTACATTAATTTACAATTATTTGGTTCACTTGTAATATTTTTAGTTATGTTGTCTTCCTTATTTTCTTTTATTTTGCTGTCAAAAATTTTATCATTAAGATTGGCTTTTTTATTAGTTATTTTTCGCATTTTCTTCACCGTTATTAGTATGTATATTTTTTTATTTTTAATACATATTAAAAAAAGAGGTGACATATGAAAAACGAATTTTTTAATCAAAGAATATGTTGTCATGTTAAAAATTGTAAATATTATGACCAAATGGCCGAAAAGTGTCATTTAGGTAGTATTACAGTTGGAAATAAAAATGCTAGTTGTGAAAACTTTTTAAAAAATGACTATAAATAATCACTATAGTCATTTTTAATTTGGTCTTTAATAATAACTTCATTTTTTAAAGCTTCATTAATTAAGCTTTCATAATCAAAATGTTGTTCATATTCAATGCATTTATCTAAAGTAGGATAAATAACCGGATGTTCTGGCACGAAAATAGTACAGCAATCTTGATAAGGTAAAATACTTGTTTCATAAGTATTAATTTTTTTAGCTAAAGCAATAATTTCTAATTTGTCAAAACAAGCGACCGGTCTTATAACAGGAATTTTCACAACTTCATTAATGACACTCATACTATCTAGAGTTTGACTAGCTACTTGACCAATACTTTCACCATTAACAATAATTTTGCAATGATTTTTATGAGCAAGTTTTTCACTTATTCGATACATCATTCTTCGCATAATTGTTATCATATATTCATTTGGAACTTCTTTATAAATAGTTTCTTGAATTTTAGTAAAGGGAATAACATGAACTTTAATATGACCTTGGTATTGTCCAATAATATTTGCTAACGTTATAACTTTATTTTTAGCTTCAATGCTAGTATGAGGAGGACTATCAAAATAAATACATTCAAGCTTAACTCCCCTTTTCATTGCTAAAAATCCTGCAACAGGACTATCAATACCTCCTGATAACATTAATAAGCCTTTGCCTAGAGTACTAGTAGGATAGCCTCCTAAACCTTTAATTGTTTCAAAATAAATATAAGCATTAGTTTTTCTTATTTCAACATTAATAATAATTTCGGGATTATTAACATCAACTTTAACATCATGAATATTTTTTAAGACAACTCCCCCTAATTTTTGATTAATCTCTGGACTTGTTAAAAAATAGTTTTTATCGCTTCTTTTTGTATTAATTTTAAAAGTTTTAAAATCTTTTTCTTGTAATAATTGAATTAAATTATCAGTAAGTAATTCAAAACTATTATTTTCTAATTCATAACCAATAGCTATTTCATGAATTCCAAAAATTTTTGATAATTTTTCTTTGACAAGTTCAAAGTTATTTTCAGCAGTTTTAATATACATTCTGCCCTTATCAAAAGTAATATCACACGTTATATCTTGTAGTTCATTCATAATATTTTTTTGAAGAGTTTTTAAAAATAAACCGATATTAGCTTTTTTGGTATTTAACTCACCATATTTAATTAAAAATAGTTTTTGCAAATTAATCACTTCCTTTTGTTTTCACTTATTAATTCCATAGGAATAGCTAATTGTTTGATTCTTTCCATAATTCTTCTTGATTTTAGCATGTCATCAACAGAACCACTTGCTTTAAAATGGCTTTCTAATTCTTCTAATGATAAATTAGATGTGAAAAATGTAGTTTTATTCTGATTCATTCTAGTTTGTAAAATAGTTCCTAAAACTTCATCTCGGCCCCAATCAGTAACTTTTTCAGCTCCAATATCATCAATACATAAAATATCAACTTGTTCGTATAAATTAATTTTTTCTTCATATAAGTCCCAATCATTTTTTAAGGTTCTAAGCAATTCTGGAAAGTATACTATTTCACAACTGATTTGTTTTTGAGATTTTAGTTCATTTAATAAAGCACTGATTAAAAAAGTTTTACCACAGCCAAAATTACCATATAAGTATAATCCTTTATGATTTTCTTTAAAATTAAATTTTTGAAAAAATTCATCTAACCATTTAATAACTTTAGTTCGTTTTTTATCAGAAAAATCTATATCTTTCATACGAGCTTGAAACTGTTCTTCTAATTTGGCGGTTTTAAGTTTTTCTTCAATACTACGTTCTTTTAAATATTTACATGGTAAATAAGTAAAAAAAACATGATTATTTTCATTTTTAGGCATTTTAATATGTCCATTATAAGCATTTTGACAATTGGCTAGACCACGACAGTTTTGACAATGTTCTAATTCAAAAACACAGTCTTCTAATTTAGAAGTTATTTTAAGAGCATCTTTTTTAGTTAATTTTAATTTTTTTACAAGTTTAACAAATGTTTCATTTTCACAAGCCTGTTTAAAATTTTTTTCTAATTCTTTAATATTTTCATTAACTGTTAGTTTCATTTTTTATCCTCCTTAATGATATTTATCTAAAATATTTTTTAAGTCTTCTTCTTCTTCTTTAGTCATTTGTTCTTTTTCAATATTTTCATTAAACCAAACAGGCATGATTTCTTTATCTTTTATTTTATCATTATTTAATTTTTTAGTATATTTTTTATGTTCTTTTTCAGCAACATCCATAGCTTCTTTAGCAGTTTTGATGCCAAGTCTTTTCCATTGACCAGCTATTGTTTCAATAAAAGCTTGATTTAATTTATTGTTATTTTTCTTTAAAACATAATCTATTAATACATTAGTAACAGCTGGTGGTAATTCTACATCTATTAATAGTTCTTCTAATATTCTTAAATCTCTTGAAGTAGGATTAGCTCCTTTATGTTTACTTACTAAAAAATCATAAGGGCTAGTGTTTTCAAAAACTTCGATTATTCTACCACGTTTAGAAGTATCTCCACTAGGTGTTTTTAAATAAGATGGCTGAGTCCGATATATAATTGTAGGCAATTTGCCTTGATGATTATATTGATAATATTTTCTAGTTTGTAATCTTAAAGCCTCTTTATCAATAAAGCCTTTTTCATTTAAAGTCATTCTTAAAATTTCTACCATTTTTAAAGTATCTATATCATATATTAAGGCTAATTGATTAATTAATTCTTTAACTTTACGATTAAAAGCTTTTTCATTTATTAGTCCTTTTGGCAAGGAAGATATTAGTAAATCAAAATCAACTTGATCTTGCATATTTAAAGGAAGTGTTGTTCGACCAATCGCTTCAAATGTATAAAAATCACTACTAGAAGTATAAGCTTCATCAAATTTAGTTGTTATTTCTTCAAAGTTTTTTAAATCAAATTTCATAACTTGATATTCTTTTTTTAATAAGTCATATTCATAAGAACCAACATTATTATATAAAACAACACTAAAAATGGGATTAGCAAAAAATTCTTTAGCATTTAAGGGACTATATAGTTCATAAACATAATTATTTGGTTCCCCTTTTTCATAATAAGTTCTAATTAAACCGACACCTTCTAAAGCAATACGAGCTTTTTTGATATCTTCTAAACTAGTTTTTAAAATGGTCATTAAATGATGATGGGTATATTCAATGCTAACAATATTGAAACGGTCTAAGTCCCGCCATAAAGTAAGATAAAGACTAACCGCAACAGAACCAATTATTGGTTCATATAGATTAACTAAATTTTTACGGTCTAATTCACTTAAAGTAGTTTTATTAATAACCATATATTTATCGGCTGGCAAGAATGAGATATTCAAGTAAAACCCCACCTTTCATTAGAAAGTATTATAATAAATTTTTGGCTAAAGAACAAGATTTAATGGATAATATAAGGACTTTCTTCAGTTCCAAAACCACCAGCAATTTTAACTTCTCTTTTTAAATAAGCAACGGGATAAATGTCAGCAATATTACTACTAAATGTTGCTTCAAAGCCAGTATCTTTATTAAACATAATGGCATAAGAATTACTATTTGTTGAAGAAGCTGGCGTGATGGTCCAAAATTGTTCTTTAGTAAGCCAACTACTTGATTCACATTGGTCCTCTTCACAATTAAGAGAAAATAGATAATCACTAGGATACATTAATCCCAGATAATTTTCATAACTGGCTTGACGATTTAAATTATCAGTACAAAAATCGCCATTTGAACATAATTTGGTATTATTTCCTCTTTCTTTATTATACCAATCAATTTTAGAAAGCATAGTTATTTCATCATCATTAATACTTCCTAAATACCAAGGAGCATTATAAAGATATTTTTGAGCACTAAGACCAGCTATTGTAAAATCACAAGCGGTAGTTTGATTTTCTTTGCCAATAAAACAATCAGCTTTTTGGCGATTTAAAAATTGATTATTTAATAGGTCATTTAATTTGGAAGTTGACCATTCATTAACTCCATAACCTTCATTGATATCGGAACTTGAGCTATCCCAGGCATATTTACCAAGACTATCTGAGCGAATGATTTTAACATAAGATTGATTGTTTATCTTAAAAATGCCAATAATGCGCCATAAAATGGGATCATTTACGTGATATTTTAAAAAACATTTTCGATTAGCGTCTAAGCAGGCACTCATAGAAGGATAATCTTGATAATCTAGATCGTTAGTTAAAGAGTATCCCCGATAAATTTCTTTAGAATACTTCTCTCCTAAATCAAGATAATTATTTGGATTATTTCCAACATAATATAAATTATCATCAACATTTTTTTTAAGAGCTTTAGAAGAATTAGCAATAGAATATAGGCAATCACCTAATAATTTATGATGTTCTTTAAAACATTTATTTACCTCATCACTACTAGGTATAGTAGGTCCGCCATTAAATATCCATAAAGTGTAACAAATTTCTAACATAAAGCAAAGAAAAATGACTATTCCAATTACTAATAATGAACAATTTTTTTTCTTCAATTTTAGTTTTTTCTTCACTTTAAAACCACCTACTACTATATAAAGATAGTATCACATTTTAGGATAAAACTCCATCATAAATTATTTACATCTGAATTTGAAAATGATATACTTTATTTAGAATAAGGGTGTGGAGTTAAGATGAATGAAAATATTTTAAGAGAAAATATTATGTATCTTAGACAATGGGCAAATATTAATCCGGCTTTTAATGCTCTATCTATTGAAGATAAATATTTGGTTTTAAGATTAAATGGCAATGTAGAAAAACAAGATATATCAGATTTTTATTTTCCTGATATGCTATATAATGAAACATTTAGAAGAAAATTAGAAAAAGATTATACGGCTGAAAATTTATATCGAATTATCGAAGTTTATTGTAAAGCAAAAGAAGCTACGAAAAATGTCCAAGTAACAACTCCATTTATTACTAATTTAGAAATATTAAATGATGCGCAGAAAACATTTATTTTAATTCATACTAATGATAATAAAAAATATCGTTTTGATACTGATGATATTAATAGAACAAAATTAATTTATGAGCAATTAAAACAAACTCATAACAATATTACTTTACAAGAATTTGGGGAGGCAATTAAAAATGATGCGCGAAAATGATTATGTAATGGCTATTAGTAAAGCTACACCTTTAAATGAAGAAGAATTAAAGCAAGTTTTAGAATATGAACGAATTATTTTATTAGCAAAAACTTATGAAGATGAAATAACTAGTCCTTCAGTAACAGAGATGTTAAAAAAATATGATGATTTAATAATGAATGCGACTTTACTTCCTAAAGAAAACAAAACTAGCAATATTGTTAGTGCGTTACAGAGAAACGAAAAAATGATGAATCAATTAGAACAAATTGCTAAAACGAAAACCACTGATGAACTTAAATTAGAAAGAAAAAATGAGGCTATGAGCTTTAGTGCTGGCTTTACTAATGCATCAGTTATTATCTTTGTTGTTTTGTTAGTAGGAATTATTGCTTCGGTATTGCTATTAAGTGTTTCTTAGTAGTTCTTTTTTTTATTTTCTTTCATACATTTAATTAGAAATGAGGTTAATTAAATGGAAATATTAAAAGTTTCATCAAAGTCAAATCCCAATAAAGTTGCAGGAGCGATTGCTAATATTTATCGCGAGGCAAAAAGTGTGGAAATTCAAACTATTGGAGCTGGTAGTTTAAATCAGGCTATAAAAGCAATTGCAATAGCTAGAGGTTTTGTGGCTCCATCTGGTGATAATTTAATTGTAATTCCAGCTTTTAGTGATATTACAATTGGTGGTGAAGATAAAACCGCAATTAAATTAATTGTAACTAATAAATAGAAAAAGATTTGCAAATCGCAAATCTTTTATTCATATTTAGCTAAGATTTTTAATATTCCTTCATAAGGCAAAAAAGCACAATGTTTTCGATTATTTTGTTTATAAATATTATTGTAAGCAAGAGCTTCATTAAGAATATCTTCATTGTATGGTAATTCATCAATCATATTTTTAAAATTAAGAATGTATTCTTTGGCTTCTTTAATGGTTTTACCAATTAAATTATGAATCATAATTGAGCAAGAAGAAGTAGATATTGCACAGGCTTCTCCAGTAAAACAAATATCTTTAATAAGATTATCTTTAATTTCAATATAAATATCTAAATTATCAATACAACTACTATTATTAGTGTTTATTTTTTCATAATTTTCTTTATTTTCTGGAATTTTTTTATTAAGAGGATTTGTATAATGATCCAGAATAATTTCTCTTCTTAAATTTTCATCCATTTAAATCATCTCTATTCTCATTTTTTCTTTATTGCTTAATAGTTCTACTAAATCATCAATTTCACTTTCAGTATTATAAAAATATAGGCTCAAACGAATACTATTTTTAACCCCTACTTCACTTTTTAAATTTTTAGCACAGTGATTACCAGCTCTTACACATATATTATATTTATTTAAGTAATAAGCAACATCTTGACTAAAAATTCCTTCAACATTAAAGGCAATAATCCCACTATCAGATTCAATATTTAATATATCTAAGTAAGGAATTTTAATTAATTTTTCCAGAGCATATTTTCTTAAATTTATTTCATATTCTTGAATTTTAGTCATTCCAATTTTAGTTAGATAATCAATTGCAGCTCCTAGACCAATAGCTCCAGCAATATTGGGAGTTCCAGCTTCTAGACGGGCTGGTAATTCTTTAAAATAAACTTCATTTGGTGAATCAAAAGATTCATTCATGCCCCCACCTAAATTAAGAGGTTCTAATTCTTCTAAAAGTTCTTTTTTGCCATATAGTACTCCAATACCAGTTGGGCCACACATTTTATGACCTGAAAAAGCAAGAAAATCAACATCTAAATCAACAACATCTGTTTTACGATGAGGAACATATTGCGAAGCATCCATGACTACAAAAATATTATGTTGATGGGCCAAATGACAAATTTCTTTAATTGGTCTTTCATCACCAATAACATTAGTTATCCCAGCTAGTGCAATAACTTTAGTATTAGGAGTAATACTTTTGATTACATTATCTAATGTAACATAATGATTATTATCTAAAGGAATATACTTAACTTGCACTCCTATGGTATTTTGAAGATGAAACCATGGTAAAACATTTGAGGCGTGCTCACTGGTAGTGATTAAAATTTCATCAGTTGGTTCTAAATAATTTTTAAAAAAACCATTGGCAATCATATTTAAACTTTCAGTAGAACCACTTGTAAAAATAATTTCCTCACGTTTTTGGGCATTGATAAATTGCCTTACTTTTTCACGAGCTTGTTCATATTCTTGGTCAACTTTAAAAGATATATCATAATCACCGCGATGAGCATTAGCCGAATAATTGGTGTAATAGTCTACAATTTTATCAATAACAACTTGAGGTTTGAGAGTTGTTGCCCCATTATCTAAATAGATTATATCTTTATTTAACATTGGAAAATCTTCTCGATTCAAATAATTCACCTCCCTTACTTATTTAACATGCTTTTTAAAAAGCCTTCTTTAATTAAATCCATAGCTTGTTCTTTTACAAGACCTTTGCTATTTAAATAAAATAATTCGTCTTCATTAATAGTTTTAATGGTGGCATTATGATTAGCAATTGCTTCATTAGAATAAACATAAAGTTCTGGTAAACATTTTATCTGTTGTTCATTAATATTTAAAACTTTTATTTGTTCTAAAAATTCATTATCTTTAGTTTTTTCTTCTATAATTCCTACAGTTTTTAAAACTGATGGACAATTATCTTTAGGTACTATATGAAAGGTTATTTTACTAAAAGTTGAATTACCAGCTAAAGTATTTAAAATTTGTAAGTTATTCTCTTTAGTTGTGGTTAGTCCTAAAGAAATATTAACAACATTATTGTTTTGACAATGAATATGAATTTTACCATTTATGCCATTTAAATTAAGTAGACAATGACTTTCTAGGATAACATTATCGGCTAAAAAGATATCACAATCAAATTCTTCATTGGGTAATTCCCATTCATAAATATCTAAATTTTCAGCTATTTTAATATTAGATTTTTGGGCTAAAATTTTAATCTTTTCTTTCTTACTCATAGTATTATATTCGCTCCTTTATGACCTGATTAATCAAAATTCCTAGAAGTTATTAAAACCTTTTTCTAAAATTTCTTTGCTTAAAGAAGCATCACTTGATTTTTTAATGGTTTTATCCATCACTAAATGAACATGAGTTGGGTTAAGTAACTTAAGTAACATTTCTTGATGGGTAACAATTAAAATAGCACAGGAATTATTTTTTCGATAATTATTTAAAACTTTAGCAACATCTTTAATCGCATCAACATCCAAACCTGAATCAATTTCATCTAAAATAATTAATTTAGGTTTTAAAAATAACATAGTCAATAATTCATTTTTCTTTTTCTCGCCACCAGACATATTAACGTTTACTTCTCTGTGAACAAAATCTTTATCAATATTTAATTCTTCACAATACTTTTTATATTCTTTATTAAAGGTAAAAATATCCATTGGACTACCCTTTTCTTGTAAGGCAGTTCTAATTAGTTCAACATTTTTAACACCTTCAATGGGAAATGGAGACTGAGCAATATAATAAATTCCTAATTTGGCAATTTGATCAGTTTTTAAATTGGTTATATCTTGATTATCAAAGCTAATCGTACCGTTTTTTTCTAAGCTGGGATGAGATAAAATAGCTTTACAAAGGGTACTTTTTCCAGCTCCGTTAGGTCCCATTATAACATGTATCTCATTTTCATTGATTTCTATATTGATATTATTTAATAATTTTCTATCACCAGTTTTAACATTTAAATTTTTAATCTGAAACATAATATCACCAACCACTCATATTTTACCAAAAGCATTTTAAAATGTCTACTAATCAAAAAAGAGATTATTTCTGTTCAATCTCTTGTTCTTTACGGTCATAAAAATTTTTAATCGAATCAACTACTCTATTCATATTATCAATAGTAAAAGGTTTATTTAAAACATCTAATATTGGATAACTAAAGGCTTTTTCAATAGTTTCTTTATTGTCATCACCAGTGATAATAATTACGGGAATTTTTTCAATTAAGTTGTTAGCTTCCAAATAACTTAATACTTCAAAGCCATTTGATTCAGGCATATTTAAATCTAATAAAATAGCATAGACATCATTAGCTTTTAATATTTCAATAGCAACATGACCATCATGAGCTTTAGTTACGGCAAATTTATCTTTTAAACTTTTTTCGATAAAATTTAAAATTATATCAGAATCATCAACTGCTAAAATCATTAGTTACACTCCTTATCTATATTAAAGTACGTACTTAATAATTGATAAATGTTATTAATTGTCATGGCTAATTCATTAAAATGGCTTTCAATAAACTCTCCATTATTTTCTTTACCTTTTAATTCATGTTCTAAAAAAACTTCAGCTTCTTTCATTAAGCCAAAATATTTTGATTCACTTTTCAAACTATGAGCTAAAATAGCATAATTTTCATAATCATGATTATTTTTGTAATTTTCTAGTTCGGTTTTTTTAGCTAATAATGAGTCATAATAATCTTTTAAGCCATCATTATAACTAGCTATATCACCCCAGATTTCTAAGCCAGCATTAACATCGACGCCATGATTAATTAATAAATCAGTATTTTTCATTTTTTACCTCCTAAATATTTATTAATTGTTTTATTTAACATTTCTCTATCGATTGGTTTAGATAAGTAACCATTAAATCCAGCTTGAAGATATTTTTCTTCAGTACCTTCGATAGCATCAGCGGTTAAAGCAATAACCGGAGTTCGAAAATTTTTCAGAGATTTTAAATCATTTAAAGTTTCAACACCATTTTTTTTTGGCATCATAATATCCATAAAAATTAAATCAAAATCTTGTTTTTTTACTTGTTCTATAGCATCAAAGCCACTTTCACTAGCTACAACAGCAAATTTATATTCTTTCATTAATTGAATAGCTACTTTAAGATTAATTTTAGAATCATCTACAATTAAAACCCGTTTATTTTCATATGTTTTAATTTGATTATTTGTTAAATTTTCTTCTTTAGCATCTTCTTCCATTCTAACAATTTCTTGTTCTAAGTAGACCCGAAAAATAGAACCTTCACCAAATTTACTAAAAACAGATATTTTACCACCCATCATTTCTACTAAATTTTTGGTAATGGCAAGTCCTAAACCAGTTCCTTCAATTGTTGTATTTTTATCTTCATCGATTCTTTCAAATTTCCGAAATAAGTTTTTAATATTACTTTCTTTAATTCCACGACCAGTATCTTTAACAGAAATATATAATACTGATTTACGTTTAGCTATATCATTAACGCATGTAACATGTAAAACGATTTCACCTTTATCAGTATATTTAGCAGCATTAGTTAAAATATTTAAAACAATTTGTTTTAATTTACCAACGTCTCCTTTTAGGGTACCAGGTAAATCTGGAGAAAAATAAGTTTTAAACTCAATTGGTTTTTCTCTAATTCGAGGGATTACTAATTTTCCTAAAGACTCTAAAACTTCTTTAGGGTTATATTCTTTTAAAATAATTTCCATTTTATTAGCTTCTATTTTAGATATATCTAAGATTCCATTAACAATTTCTAGTAAGTTATGTGAAGCATCAACTATATCAGTAGCAAAATTACGAGCTTCTAAAGGTAAATCTTGATGATCTAAAAGGCATTCACTAAAACCAACAATAGCATTTAATGGAGTTCTTATTTCATGGGACATATTTGATAAAAAATCGGTTTTAGCACGATTAGCTTTTTCGGCTTGGTCTTTAGCCATATTTAATTCTTTAATCATTTTAATATCAGGATTTTCAATAGTAAAGTACATGACAATATCTATTAAACTTAATAAATAGCTTATTAAGAAAGCTTCAGGAAAAAAGATTTGAATAATAACATTAATAACTAAGGCAACAACTAAAACATAAATGGGTCTTAACTTTTTGCGATCAATTATTTTACGATTTTTAATAGCTAGAATAACTGAATAACATAAAAATAAAATAGCAAATAAATATGTGACAACAACAGATGGTCCAAAAGGCATGATAACATCATTAATTTCTTGATAATCTAAAGGTAAAAACATAATTAAAGCTAGTAAAACAATAAAGATATAAAAATAGACTTTACGGGTTTTTATTAATTTTTTTTCTTTATCATTAGTTAAACTGATTGTTTTAATATAATAAGAGAAAATCATTCCCCACACAACTAAATACAGAAAAACTAGACGGCAACTAAAGGTATATATTATATTATGATAATCTAAACCTAATTTAAACCAAATTGAGGTTAAAACATCAAATATAATGCCGGCAAGTGAAATAATTAATAAATATTTATAAATTGTAGTTTCATGGTTTTTAATTCTTTCTTTTGAAAAAAAGTCAATCATAAAGATAAAAATAATTATCAATGCGCTAATAGAAAAATATAGTCCCATTTTTACATCTCCCTTATTATAACCAATTTTATCATATCTAAATTGATGTTTCAATGTCAAAAATTTAGGTGGAAATAAAAAAAGAACTATTTTTTAATTTTTCTAAATAGTTCTCTTTAAGGCAATATTTTTCTCTTCTTGTTCTTTATTGTAGTTATTTTCTAATAAGGTATAGTCAACTTTGGAATTAGAGCTTCTAGGAAGAGGTTGATTGGTATAAATGATATCAAATGGTAAGGCACTAGTACCAATATTATTAATAATAATACTATTAATTTTCTCTTCTAAAGCTTTTCTATCAAAGTTTAAGTCTCTAACACAAATATGATAAATAGGAACATATTGAGCTTGTCTATCAGGCTTTTTAGTCACTGCTACTTCGGCGATATTAGCATCGATTTCTAATAAAAGTTTTTCTATTTGTTCAGGATATATATTATCAATTCCGCAAACAAAGTTACGTTTATTACGTCCAATATAAATATATTCGTTAGGGTTTTTATCAGACTTTTTAACAATATCACCGGTTATATACCATCTGGTATTATTTTCATCGAACCAAAAAGCATCATTGTTTTCTAAAGGACGATTTCGATAATTATTTAACATAGCTGGACCACTAAGTAATAATAATCCGGCTTGATTATCTTTGACTTCTTGAAAATTAGCATCTACTACTTTTACTTTAGTATAAGGAATGGGATAGCCGATGGTTCCTGGGGTGTTTTTATTACCTATATTAACCATAACTGGTGCCCAAAATTCAGTCATTCCTAAGACACTGCCAATACTGGTTTTACTTCCACCATAATGTAAAGTTTCATTAGCTAAGGCTTCTTCGGCCGGTTTAAAATACTCCCCACCACTGGTAGCTTGAATTATATTATTAAAAACACCTGGTTTAACTAATGGATTATTATGTAAAGAATTCCAATGAATTGGTCCCCCGGTTACAGCATCACTATGAGTTCTTATTATTTCTGAAACAAAATCTTGAGGCATAAATTTAGTTGTTGAAGCAAAAACTAAATTATTAGCTAAAGCATAATGTAAAACTAACCGACCAAAACACATATTACCAAAAGGGATATTTCCTAACTGGGTCATTCCTGGTTCAGCAATAAAAACATGATCAAGAGCTTGAGTAACACAATTTAAACCATTACCTACTAATTCGGCTCCTTTATGATTGCCAGTTGTTCCTCCAGTAAAAATGACATCAGTTGTTCTATTAGGTTCATAATAACCTTTAAAATCTGGATAAGTTGATTTTTTGGCAATTTCTTCTTCATTAAAAGGAAAAATAATTGGTGAAACTTTTAAATTTGCTAAAGAATCTTGCAAATTATTGGTAAGGCAATCCATTACAATAATCCGATTAGGCTTGGTATCAAGAATATCATTATTCATACGTAAATTATTATTAAAAGGATTTAAGCCAATAACTTCACATCCAATATCATATAAAGCATATAAAAGATAAATTGCTTCGGGACAATTTATTAAGCTTACTCCTATTTTTTCTTCTTTTCTAATACCTTTTTCATAATATAAATATTTAGCATATTTTCTAATTTCTTCATGCATTTGTTCATATGTTATTTGACGATTATCTTCCGTACTTATCGCAATGTAATTCATATAATTTTTATTTCGTTCTCTTAAAAAATCGGTTTGAGTACAATTCGGTAAAACTTCCGTATATTCCTTATTTTCATATAAATCAGTAAATGTTACTTTTGTCATCGTAAAACCTCCCTATTACAATTTTTAGTATATACTAACTTATAAAAGATTTAAATAGAAGTTTACATATTTTGACAATTATTTTTAATTGATAACAAATTCTCCTTGATATTCTAAATTAGTTTCATTTATATCGCTAGCGACTTGAAGTTGAAAATTATAGGTTTTCTCTTCATTTTTGGCCAATTCATCACTAATGATAAGATGACTACTTAGACTATTGTCTTTAGTTTTAACTTTAGCTGGATAGCTACTCAATATTTTATTATTAACAAGAAGATAATTTTCTTTAATATTACTATTAGTCAAAGTTTCTAAACTAATATTAACAACTTTTTGGGCACAGCTATTTTTTACTTTAAAAGTATAATTATATAATTCGTTTAATTCCATATTTTCTTTCACTGTTTGGTTATTTTCAATAGCCGTAATTTCTAAACATTTTTCTAGGGGTTTAAATTTTAAAAAAGCATAGCCAAAACCAGCAATGCTTAATAAAACAATTGCCAAGATAATAATTACTAAATAAGCATCTTTTTTTAAATGAATCTTTTTCTTCATCTTATTCCTCCGGTCTTAATTATACTTTTTTTCTATAGATATTGCAATTAATAAATATGACGAATTTAATTCATGTTTTAGGATAATTTTCATAAATTTAATTAGGTGATTTTTTTGATTAAAAATTTTGCTAAAAGAAAATTTATAATAACCACCTTTGCTTTTTTAATCTTTTTCATTACTTTACTTTTTCCAAGTAATAAAGAAATGACAACATCTAGCACCACAACTTATAGTGAAGGAGAAAAAACAACTATTTACTTATTAAATAAAAATAATTATGTTTCTCGAGCAGAAGTGATAACTAAAAATAAAGAATTAATTAGTAAAATTGAAGAATTAATTACATTCTTAACAATTGGTAGTAAAAATAATATTTATATTCCAAGTATTTTTGAACCGGTTATTCCTTCTAATACTAAAGTTTTAAGTTTAGATTTTCAAAATGGCTTATTAAAAATTAATTTTAGTAAAGAATTTTTAAATATGCCAGCAAAATATGAAAAAAAAATAATTGAAAGTTTAGTATATACTTTTACGGATTTTGAAGAAATTAATCAGCTGATAATTTTTGTTGAAAATCAAATTTTAGATCAATTACCTAATAGTAAAGAAAAGTTACCTCATATTTTAACAAGAGATATGGGAATTAATACTATATATAATATTGATAATCTTAAAAATGTTCAAAAAACCACGACTTATTATTTAGCTGTAGAAAATGAGATTGCTTATTATGTACCTGTTACTTTATTTGAAAATAATAATAAAGATAAAGTAGAAATAGTTATTGAAAGATTAAAAAGTAATCCTCATTTGCAAACTAATTTAATTAGTTATCTTAATGCTTCAACAGAATTAAATAGTTATGAATTATTAGAAGAAGAAATTAAATTAAGTTTTAATGATGCTTTATTTGAAGGATTAAATAGTGAGGAAATGAAAGAACAAGTAGAATACTCTATTTCTTTATCAATTAAAGACACTTTAAATGTTAAAAATGTTACTTTAATAAATTAATTTTCAAAAATAATGGTTTAAGACATCTAGTTTACAAATAAAAATATTTATAGTAAAATGTTTGTGGGTGGTTAAATGAAGAAAACCATTATTTTTTTGATTAAATGTTATCAAATTACTCCCCTTGCTTGTCATAGTTGTTGTAGATGTGTTCCATCTTGTAGTAATTATATGATTGAAGCTATTGAAAAATATGGGTGCTTAAAAGGAATAAAATTAGGAATTAAAAGAATTATAAAGTGTCGACCAGGTGGTATTTTTGGATATCAGCCTTTAGAATAGGAGCTAAGTTATGAAAAAAATATTTTGTATGTTAATTTTAGGAGGATTGTTATTTTTTACGGGAGGTTGTTGGCAATGGAATGATTTAGATAATGCAACAATTTATACAACAGTCTACCCTATTGAATATTTAGTAGAAAGTTTATATTCTAACTATAAAAGTTCAAGTTCAATATATCCACCTAATGCTGATGTTACAACTTATTCTTTAACTGATAAGCAAATAAATGATTTTAGTAAGGGAACTTTATTTGTCTATAATGGTATTACTAATGAAAAGCAAATTGCAAAAGCTTTTATTAATGAAAACAAAAACATGAAAATAATTGATGTTGCTCAAGGCTTAAAATATACTTATGGAGTTGAAGAATTATGGCTTAGTCCAAGTAATTATTTAATGTTAGCAACTAATTTTAAAAATAATTTAGAAAAGCTAATTGGTAGTAAATATACAAATGAAGACATTGAAAATAAATATCATAATTTAGAAGAAACATTATCAGTAATGGATGCCGAGATAAGGAAAATTGCTTCGGTTGCTAAAGAAAATAATCGAAATACTTTGGTTGCAACTAAAAAAATATTTAAGTTTTTAGAAAATTATGGTTTTAATGTTATTTGCTTAGAAGATTATGAAGAAAATTCAGCTAATCTAAATACTTTAAAAAATAATTTTAGAAATGGTAATTATAAGTATTTATTTAAACGAAATGATGAAGAAACTAGTAACATTATATTAGATTTAAAAGATAATTATAATGCTAATATTTTAGATATTAATATGATGAATACTTTAAATAATCAAGATTATAATTATTTAACTATTATGAATGAATTTGTAACTGATTTAAAAACTGCTACTAATTCATAAAAATACTTCCACAAATTGGAAGTTTTTATTTATTCATTTTAGAAGAATTAACACAGCAACAAAGATCAAGAATAAATATTGCAAGAAAAAAAAGAATAATTAATTTCATATATTATCACCTATTAAATTATATGAAAGTATTATTCCTTTTTTTAATGAACTTGTCTAAAAAATACCAATATATTAATGAACCGATTATTGAGCCAGCAAAGTCAATTAAGACATCAGTTACTTCTGGACTTCTGCCACCTATAAATGATTGATGAAATTCATCACTTATGGCATAGAGTAAGCAAAATATTAAAGCCATAATGATTTGACGTTTACTTAATTTAGTATACTGTTTTAATAAATTAAGGGTTACGATTGCTAATATTAAATAAATACTAAAATGGGCAATTTTTCTAATTAAAAGGCTTTCCCAATTTTGATAAGGAATTTTTAAAAAGTCATTTAAAATTTTTAGAACGACATTAGAAGTAGCACTGCTATCATTTCCATTTTGGGAAGAAAAAAAGAAAATTAAGGCTAAACAGCCTAGGAATAAAACCCAAGCAAAGACTTTTTTGCTATTCATCTTGGGTTTCCAATACTTCATTTAATTTAGCAATCGCTTCAGCAACGGTTTCCATTTTAGGTTCCATAACATATAAATTTTGGTTTGGATAACTATATGTTGGTAAATTATTTCCAGTACCATCGACATTTTTAGTTTCAATATGCCATGGAGCCATATTATCTAATTGCATTTTAACTAGACTAGTTATATCATCAGAGGTTAAGTTAGTTTCAAAAGTTCCATCTAAGGCATTTAAAATATCATTATAATTATTAATAATTGTACTTGAACTAGTTACTTTATCAATAATTAAACTAATTACTTGTTCTTGATTTTCACCTCGATGGCGATCTCCAGTATTATAGGCATAACGTTCTCTGGCAAAGGCTAAAGCACAAGTTCCGCCAACATTATTTAAGCCAGGATAGAATATGCAACTACGGTTGGTCTTACAACTAAAAGAATAATCAACATCAGAATTAATACTTAAACCACCAATAGCATCAACAAGATTAACAACAGCATTAAAGTTTACTCTTAAATAATAAGGAATTTTAATTTCTAATAAATCTTCAATTGTAGCCATAGATAGTTCAATACCCCCAATAGTTCCTGAATGAGTTAATTTATCTTTTAAGCCATCAGTACCATGAATTGGAACATAATAATCACGAGGAATATGAATCATTAAAATATTTCTAGTATTAGGGTTAATAGCTAAAATAATATTAACATCACTTAAACTTCGGGAAGGCATATAATTACTTCTTGTATCAATACCGCTTAAATATAAAACAAATGGGTCTTTAGTAATATCTATACCAGTATCAGTTACATTTTTTTCGGTCGTTATCGTAATAGTATCAAGGACTTTAACTTTGTTCTCATAATCATCATCAACTTCTAATTTAGCATCATAATTTCCAGAGTTAATAATTATTATTAATTCTTTATCTTCTTTTACTTCATCCATTAGTGAGACAATATCAGAAACATATTCAATACTAACGTTTACTTTACGTTTAATAGCTCCTTCATATTCTGTTAAATCTTCTAAATCTTTAACAGTTTTAATAGTATGGTCTTTAATATCTTCAATTGTTTCATAAGAAGATTCTTTATTAACGATGATATTATAAACATTTGTTTCAAAATGAGCTCCTAAGTTAGACCTTAAAAAGGAAATAGTATCATTAATTTGATATATAGCATAACCTTCAATAAGCATGAAGATAACGGCTAGGATATCAATAATAATTAAAGTTACTTTTTTAGTGTGCTTTTTCATAACAATTAAGCCATGAATACTTCCTAAAATAATTAAAACGACCACAATAATTAAGAAATATTTAAAGGGAAGAATATTTGCATCAAAAATGAAATATCCTAGTATAATCATTAAAATAACGGCTAGTATCCAGATTATTTTACTGGCAACAACATATTTTAAACTCTTTTTTTTTCTTTTTCTTTTTTGCATTAATAACAACCTCTTTTCTAAAAGATTATATCATGGATTAGGAAGAAAGTAAAACTATCAAGAAATAAATATCCACCAGCATAGCTGGTGGTTTTTCATTTCCGCCTAAAAGGCTTTACTATCGGCCTCCACTAAAGTG
>CANQZD010000045.1 GCA_947628275.1 uncultured Bacilli bacterium
ATCAACTTATTTTAATGTCTTCATTGACAAGACACTTTTTTGCGTGTCTAAAATTTATATTTTTATTTTCAACCTTATACCCTCTTTCTGCAATTAATTTTAATATAAACAAATGTTCGTGTCAAACTATTTTTGCAGATAAGTGTCAAACATGTGTTTGACAAATAAATAGGTGTATGCTATATTAATCATGGAGAGTGAAATTATTTATGAAAACTAAAAATAAAAAATTAACCCCCAAACAAGAAGAAGTATTCAATTTTATAAAAAAATATAGTGCTGAACATGGGTTTCCCCCTTCAGTAAGAGAAATATGTGCTAACTTAGGATTAAGAAGTCCAGCCACAGTTCAAGCCCATATCAATCATTTAAAAGAAGCAGGGGTAATAAAAAATTCTTCTAATAAATTTAGAACTATTGAAATACTTACCGAAAATGAATATTTAACTAAAAATGAGGATGTCATTAAAGTACCTCTACTTGGTAAAGTAACTGCAGGAAATCCCATTGAAGCCATTGAAAAACCCGATGAATATTTTGATATTCCTCAAAGCCTAGTTCCCATCGGTAAAAATATATTTACCTTAGAAGTAAGTGGTGAATCCATGATTAACAAAGGTATCTTTGATGGAGACTACGTTATTATTGAAAAACAAAACACGGCTAATAACGGTGATGTCGTTGTTGCTATGACTGAAGATAATGAAGTAACACTAAAAACCTTTTATAAAGAAAAAGACCATATTAGACTTCAACCTGAAAATGATACAATGGCCCCATTTATTTTCAAAAACATTACGATTTTAGGTAAAGCAATTGGTTTATTTAGAAGATTTTAAAAAGATATTCTAGTTTCCTAAAATATCTTTTTTTATCTGAAAAAGACAATATAAGCTAAAAACAATAAATAAATAACCGTCGTAATAGCTCCATTAATCATATCATTTTTAGAACTCTTGCCTCTTACTCCTAAAGCCATTGTAGCTAAATATCCGCCAACTAAACCACCAATATGAGCAGCATTATCTATTCCTGGAATAATAAATCCTAAAATTAAATTAAGAACAATAATAGGAATAATTTGATTTTTTAAAACACTACCTAAATATAATCGATAATGATAACCAAAATAAACTAAACTACCCAATAATCCAAAAATTGCTCCTGACGCTCCCGCACTAACAACATTAGGATTAAATATACAACTCATTAAAACTCCCGAAATTGCACTTACTAAATAAATAGCCAAAAACTTATACTTTCCAATATATGTTTCTACCTGTGTTCCAATAATATACAAAGAATACATATTAACCAACAAATGCACAATTCCAACATGTAAAAATGCAGCTGTTATTAAACGCCATAATTCTCCACTTTTAATTAAAGGGGCAAATGAAGCTCCAAATCTTACTAAAGCAGCAGATGACAAATTAGCATTAGCTAAAACATAAGTCACCATAAAAATTACAACATTAATAAAAATCAAAGCATTAGTAAAGACAATCTTTTTCTTTTTAAAAGTTTTTTCATACAATTTATTATCTTCTTCAGTTTTATTATTAATATCATTTGTAACATTAACAATTAAATCTAACCCATTCATATCAAGCATTAATTTATTTTTTATATCAGGAAACATTTTAATTAAATTAGGCTCTTTTATATCATTTAAATTTTTTATTACAATTGAATTAATATTTTTTGAATCAGCCATCTTAATATTATCATTAACATCTAATAATATATTTAAAGCATTCATTGTTAAAGAAACCGTTTTACGTTTAACTTGATGCATAACATTATTTAATTTTAATAAATCAAAATCCATCTGTTCATTATTATGAATATAATTAGCATTTATTCTAATAATTTTATATGGTCCATCTTGATTTTGTAACCAAATTTCATCCTTAACACCATTAACTATAATCGGAGCATAATTTTGTTCCGTTATAAAGTAATGAGCTAAACGCATAATAATTTCATCTTTTTTATTTATCATTATTGAAGGCATATCATCACTCCACGACTACTATTTTATAACAGATAAGCAAAATAGTAAAGAATACTAATCAAGCGTATCTAAAAAATCTTGAAAATCTTTAGGCAACGGTACTTTAAAATGAAGATTCTCTTTAGTTATTGGTTCAACAAAAGTTATTTCACTAGAATGTAAAAATTGTCCAAAATCACTAGTTTTATCTTTTTGATAAACCGGATCATTATAAATTGGATGACCAATATAAGCTAAATGAACCCTAATTTGATGAGTCCTTCCCGTTTCCAATTCACATTCAATTAAAGTATATTTCTTAAATCTTTTTAAAACTGTCACATGTGTAATGGCATCTTTACTATTAACATCTGTAACTGCCATTTTCTTTCTCTCAATTTTATCTCTACCTATCGGAGCATCAATAGTAATATGATTATAATCAAGAATTCCTTTAACTAACGCAATATATTTTCGCTTAACCTTTTTGTTTTTAAAATCCTCAGCTAATATTTCATGAGCTTTATTATTTTTAGCTACCAAAATTAATCCCGAAGTATCTTTATCAATCCGATGTACAATTCCTGGTCTTAAAGTATCACTTCCTAAACTTAAATTTTTAGTATGAAAAAGTAAAGCATTAACTAAAGTATGATTAGAATTACCATTTCCTGGATGAACAACCATTCCACTTGGTTTATTTACTAAAATAACATTTTCATCTTCAAAAACAATATCTAAAGGAATATCTTCAGGTACTAAATCAATATCTTCCGTGTATTCTTTAATAATTTTTATTTCATCATTTTCCTTAACTTTATATGAAGCTTTAACAACATTATCATTAACTAAAATACATTCCTCTTTAAGCATTTTTAAAATTAAAGACCTTGAATAATCAGTAATATCACTTAAATATTTATCAATTCTTTCATTTACCGGTTCACTAACAATAATCTTTTGCATGTTTATCACTCTTTCTAAAAAGTTCAATAATTAATAAAATCATTCCACATACAATAGCTATATCAGCTACATTAAAAGTTGGAAAATGATAATCAAAAAACTTAAAATCCAAAAAATCTCTTACAGAATAAAAAAATACCCGATCAAATAAATTACCAACTATTCCCCCATATAATAATGAAAAAATAAATGTTTTAAAAATACTTGGTTTTACTTCCCTAGCAATTTTAATTAATACAAATAAACAGACAATAGTTGCCAAAATAAGTACCACTATTTGATTATTTAAAATAGAAAAAGCTCCCCCTTTATTATAAGTAAAATCAATATTAAATAAATTAGGAATAACTACTAATACTTTATTTTTAAAAAAATGTTCAATTAAAAATTTAGATGCTTGGTCCATTATAAAAATAATACTGCTACCAATAATGATTTCTTTTTTCATCTTAATCCCTTCTTAAAAACTATTATAACGTATAAAAATAAAATTCACAACAATACTAATAAAGTGATGAAATATGAAAAAAGAAATATTTACAAATGATTTATTAAATTTTATCAAAGATGGTTCTTGTGCTTTTACTGTTGTCGATAAAATTAAAGAAATTTTACTTAGTAATGGTTTTAGTGAATTAGAAGAAACCGATATTTGGGATTTAAGTGCTGGTAATTATTTTACAACGAGAAATGATGCAACTTTAATAGCTTTTTCAATTCCTAAAAAATTTGAAGAACGTTATGCTATTTGTAGTACGCACTGTGACACACCGGCATTAACTTTAAAAGCAAATGGCGAATATTTTAAAAACGATTATATGAAATTTAATAGTATGCCTTATGGAGGATTATTAAATTATGGATGGCTTGATAGACCTTTATCGGTAGCTGGAAGAATTATTATTGAAAAAAATCATGAATTAGAAAAAAAGATAATAGATTATAAAGAACCGATTGCTATTATTCCTAGTTTAGCAATTCATCAAAATGATAAAGCTAATACTAATCTTGATTTAAATATGCAAACTGATTTACAACCAATAATTACTTTAAAAAATGATAATTCTAAGGATACATTTTTAGATTATTTAAAGAATAGTTTACAAATTAAAGGGGAAATAAAAGATTATGATTTATTTTTCTATAACTGTGAAGAACCTCAAATAATTGGCTTTGATAAAAATCTTTTGTTATCACCAAGAATTGATAATTTAACGAGTACTTTTGCTTGTTTACAAGGTTTTTTAGATAATAATAGTAATTCTATTAATGTTTATGTAACTTTTAATAATGAAGAGATTGGTTCTTTAACTAAAGAAGGTGCTGAAAGTAGTTTTCTTTTAGATATTTTAAAGCGAATTGCAACAAGTCTAAAATTAGATTTAGCTAAAACTTTAGCCAATAGTTTTATTATTAGTTCTGATAATACTCATGCGATTCATCCTAATCATGACGAATTAATGGATGATACTGGTAATTTAAAATTAAATGAAGGAATAGCTATTATTAAAGAAATTAGTTCCACAACAGATGGTTATTTTTCAAGTATTTTAAAAAAGATTTGTGATGAAATAGGCGCTAAGTACCAAGACTCAACTTTTAAAAATGATTTAAGTTCGGGCTCTACTCTATCAGGATTAAGTTTAAGGCATGTAAGTGTATCTTCAATTGATATTGGTATACCTCAACTTGCCATGCACTCATCATTTGAAGTTTGTGGCTTAAAAGATGTTTATGATTTATATTTAACTTTAAGTAAATTTTATCAAACTGATATTATTATAAATAAAGAAAAGACAAAACTTATTTTTCACTAGGTTTTGTCTTTTTAGTAGTTGTTTTCTTTTTAGTTGGTGTTTTTTTCTTAGGAGATTTTTTTACTTCTTCTTTTTCTTTAACTTCAATTATTTCTTGTTTGGCTTCAATTTCCTTTTCATCTTTGACAATGGTATTAGCAAGAATATCATGTAAGCCTCGACCATCAGTTCTAACTAACATAAAGAATAATGTAATATACATAATAATATAACTTACTAAATTAACATTTTGGTAAACATTATAGTAATTTTCCGAACTCATTGTAAAGACAATAATTAATTCAATTATTGGAATTAATATATTATATAAAATGATTGCTCTTACCAAATAATTAACCATACTTAACGGTTTATCATTTGCACTTGCTAATTTTAATTTAAATATTTTCTTACCAATAGTTTGTCCTTTATATAAAAATTGAAAGATAACAAAATAGCCAATAAAACAAATTGTTGATACAATAACATAACTACCATTTAAACGGTATAAATCATAAGCAATAGGAATTAAAGCTTCATTAAATTCTTCACTACTTATTTCATTATTTTGAAATTGTTCATTTACTCTTACTACTTCATTATATTTAGTATTATATTCTTCTTTATGTGGATTTACAAAAGGAAGTAACATAACACCATAAATAATAACTGTTACAACTAAATAATCAATTAAATACGCTCCTAAACGTTTTAATAAGGTTTTCAAATAAAAACATCCCTTTCTTGTTTAAAGATTATATCATGATGAATACTAAAATTCAATTTATTTATAGTTTTGAAGCTCTTTGTTCTCTACCTTTTCATGTTAAAGTTCAAGTAAATCTTCTGCTTGCATTTTTTTTACTATTTGTAAAATCCAAAAAATATTTATTAACCATATTTGTATATTATTTTTTAAATGAATTTGGGACCACCAACCATTGATTTTAAGCCAATACAATTCTTCTATTGCCACTCATTACTTATTATCTTAAGCTTTATCAGTTGAACCAAAGCCACCTTTTCTTGTTCCTTCAGCTATGTCATGGTCAACCGTTAAAAATTTTAAAAACATTACTTGTCCAATAACATCCCCTTTATGAACTTCTAATGGTTCTTTATTAAAATTAAAATATTGAAAATAAAAATGACCATCATTACCTTCATTACCATAATAATCAGCATCTACTAAGCCAATACTATTAGCCATTATAAAACCCTTTTTAGGTCCTGAACTTCTGTTTAATAAAATATAACATTCATCATCTTGACAATATGCTTTTAAACCCGTTGGAATAAGAGTTGGCTTAATTCCAAATTCATATGGTGGGATTGTAATATCTTCTGCTGCTTCAACATCATAAGCTGCACTTTTTTTAGTTTTTCTAATTGGTAAATGAATATCCTTATCTTCATATCCTTTAACTACTTCAAATCCTCTTTCTTTCATTCTAATCACATCCTTAAAATAATTATAACTAATATTTTAATATTTGTCATATAAAAGTGTTATTTTATGTTTTTTTATTTCAATAAAACCTTCTTCTTTTAAATATTTTAATTCTCTTGACATTGCACTTCTATCAATTGCTAAATAATCAGCTAAATTAGTAAAACTAAATGGTAAATTTAATACTCTAGTTTTTGTTTTTCGAGTTTCAATATTAAAATATTCCAATAATTTATTTCTAATCGTTTTTTTAGTTAAAATTTCAATTCGATTATTTTTTTCTTCAATTTTTAAAAGAACTATTTCTAATAAATTTTTAATAAATTGACTATAATATTTTTTATTTTCTAATTCTAAAGCTTTAATTTCATCATAATCAATTATATAAACAACACTTTCTTCTTTAGTGACAATTTCATATTCATTAGAAAGTGGTGTAATATCGGTCCCAAAAACGTCATCTTCTTCTAATTCTTCAATAATTGTTCTGGTCCCATCATAATCATTTTTAATAATTTGCATCATCCCTTTAACTACAATTCCAATAATATTTCCCCGGTTTATATTAGATAAAATTGATTGATTTTTTGGAAATGTTAATCGGCTTGACTCTAAAGTGTAAAGCAATTTTTCACGATTTTTAAGGCTAATATTTTGAAAAGGACTAATCATTTTACAACCTCCTAAAAAAATCATAACATAATTTGTAAAATGTTGCAATTGCAACATTAAACTTTTTTGATATGGTGCTATACTTGGTGTGGTTAAAGGAAGGTAGGCAGTATTATGAAAATAATTAAACGTGATGGACACATGGTAGATTATTGTCCTGAAAAAATTGAAAATGCTATTATGAAAGCAAATAAAGAAGTTGAAGAAGAAGAACAAGCAAGCGCAACTCAAATAAAAAATATTATTAAATATATTGAAAAATTAGGTAAAAAAAGAATGCTTGTTGAAGACATCCAAGATATCATTGAAGAAAAATTAATGAGTATTGGCAAATATGCTCTAGCCAAAAAATATATAACTTATCGTTATACTAGAGAGCTAGTTAGAAAAAGTAACACTACAGATTTAGCAATTAAAGAATTAATTGATGGTGAAAGTGAATATTGGAATACTGAAAATTCTAATAAAAATGCCAAAATAATTACTACCCAAAGAGATTATCTAGCTGGTATTACTAGCACTGATATCACCAGAAGATTTTTACTTCCTGAAGATATTGTTAAAGCTCATGATGAAGGTATTATTCACTTCCATGATGCCGATTACTTTGCTCAAAATGCCATGCATAACTGTGACTTAATAAACTTAGAAGACATGTTACAAAATGGTACGAATATCAATGGTGTAATGATTGAAAAACCTCATAAATTTTTAACAGCTATGACCATTGCAACTCAACTTATTACTGCAGTTAATTCAAGTCAATATGGTGGAGTTACAATTACTCTTACTCACTTAGCACCTTTTGTCAGAGACAGTTATAATCGTTATTTAGATAAATATAAAGCTAGAAAATTTAGCAAAGCTGATTGTGAAAAATATGCTAAAGAAGATTTAGCAAGAGAAATTAAAGACGGAGTTCAAACATTCCAATATCAAATTAACTCAATGACAACTACTAACGGTCAAGCTCCATTCTTAAGTGTTTGTATGTATTTAGGTGAAACAGAAGAATACAAAGAAGAATTAGCAATGATTATTGAAGAAGTCTTAAAACAACGAATTGAAGGCATGAAAAATGATAAAGGTGTATGGGTTACTCCAGCCTTTCCTAAACTTTTATATGTTTTAGAAGAAGACAATATTCATGAAGATAGCAAATATTGGTATTTAACTAAACTTGCAGCTGAATGTACAGCTAAAAGAATGGTTCCAGATTATATCTCTGAAAAAATTATGAAACAATTAAAAATTGATAAAAATGGTGATGGTCAATGTTATCCTTGTATGGGATGTCGTTCTTTCCTTACTCCATATGTAGATGAATCTGGCAAACCTAAATATTATGGAAGATTTAATCAAGGAGTTGTAACAATTAACTTAGTTGATGTTGCCCTAAGTTCTGATAAAGATGAAGAAGAATTCTGGAAGATTATGGACGATCGTCTAGAATTATGTCATCGTGCTTTACAAATTCGTCATAAAAGACTTAGCAAAGCTACTAGTGACGTTGCTCCAATATTATGGCAACATGGTGCTCTAGCAAGATTAAAACCAGGTGAATCAATTCATGATTTATTACATAATGGCTACTCTACTATTTCTTTAGGATATGCCGGACTATATGAATGTACTAAATATATGACTGGTCATTCTCATACTGATAATGGCAAAGGTAAAGAATTTGCTTTAAGCGTTATGAGAAAATTAAATGAAGCTTGTAAAAAATGGAAAGAAACTGAAAATATTGACTACAGTGTTTATGGAACTCCTATCGAATCAACAACTTATAAATTTGCCAAAGCTTTAAGAGAAAGATTTGGAGTTGTCAAAGGTATTACAGACCGTGATTATATAACTAATTCTTATCATGTTCCTGTATTTGAAGAAATTGATGCTTTTGATAAATTAAAATTAGAAAGTGAATTCCAAGCTCTAAGTCCTGGTGGAGCAATATCATATATTGAAACTCCTAATTTATCTAATAATTTAGACGCAGTTATTGAAGTAATTAAATTTATTTATGATACTATCATGTATGCTGAATTAAACACTAAATTAGATTATTGTCACGAATGTGGATATACTGGTGAGATTTTAATTGATGATAACCTTGAATGGTATTGTCCAGAATGTGGTAATCGTGACCACGCTAAATTAAATGTTGCTAGACGTACTTGTGGTTACATTGGTTCTAACTTCTGGAATAAGGGTCGTACTCAAGAAATTAAAGAAAGAGTTATTCACTTAGATAATAAGGATGCTTAATTATGAGATACAATAAAATAAGAAAAATGGACATCTCCAATGGACCCGGTGTAAGAGTAGCAATATTCTTACAAGGTTGTTCATTTAATTGTAAAAATTGTTTTAATCCTGAAACCCATGATTTTAATGGAGGTTCAGAATTTAATGAAGAAGTAATTAATAAAGTTTTACAATTAGCTGATAAAGACCACATTGCTGGTCTTTCCATCTTAGGCGGTGAACCAATGCATCCTAAAAATATTGAAGCAACTAAAAAGCTTGCTAAAGCATTTAAAGAAAAATATCCAGATAAAACAGTTTGGGTATGGTCTGGTTTTCTATTTGAAAATTTAAAAGATAAAGATGTTTTAAATTATATTGATGTTTTAGTAGATGGTCAATTTGTTGATGAATTAAGAGACCCTACTTTGCATTGGAAAGGTTCATCAAACCAAAGAGTTATTGATGTCAAAAAAACTTTAAAAAATAATAAAATTACTATCTTAGAAGAAAAATAAAATAAGAATCACTCTTATTTTATTTTTTTTCTAACTATATAACACTTAATCATTGCTATTGTAAAAACTAGACCAAGAACAGCACCTAAAATATCATTTCCAATCTGCCAAGTATTCCGAAAATTAGTTGGCACATTAGGATCGATATATATCTTCGTTTTACTATTAATTTTAGGATAAAACATAATCATATGTAATAATTTTTGACAATGATATGTCTTTCCGTTATACTCATATTGCAAAACTGCATAATGATCAACAGAATCACCTTCAGTAATATTTGGAACATGTTCATAACCAATATCTATAACTGTTGCTTCAACTTTAACATAATCTTTAGTATCAATATATATCGACACTACATCAATACTAAACATTATAAAAAATAGAAACGAAAATAACATTAAAATTAAAAATATCCATGGTTTTATATTTTTATCTACTTCCATTTTACCCATTTTAATTTTCATCATTTTTATCACCTTTAAAATTCACTATTATATTATCATAAAACATCTATAAAAAAATAGTATTAAACTGAAATTTTAAATCAACATAAATGGTGTCCCAGATAGGGCTTGAACCTACAACCTTTAGCTCCGGAGGCTAACGCTCTATCCAATTGAGCTACTGGGACATAAAGATATTACATTAAAATAAATGTAATATATCTTGAATGGTAATATAAACCATTAACAACATTAATAAAGCAAAACCTATCAAATTACAAATATTTTCAAATTTGACATTAACTGGACTTCCCTTAATCTTTTCAACAATCATAAAGAAAATATGACCGCCATCGAAAGCTGGGAAAGGCAAAATATTAATAAACCCGACATTAATACATAAAAATGCTGTTATATATAATAATTGAGCAATTCCATATTGAACAGAATCATCAATTACTTTATAAATACCTACTGGCCCAGACAAATTATTTACTGATAACTGACCGGTAATTAACCCTCCAATTGTTATGGCCATACTATGAATAATATTGCCGAATTTTGTAAAAGTATATTTAAGACTTCCCCATAAGCCCTTTTCCTCTGTTGTACTTAAATTAATTCCAAAAACATTCTGCTCCTTACCATCAACAACTTGTTTTTCTGGAACAACTTTGATATTTTCAATATTACCATCTTCATGTCTAACTTCAAAATCATAAGTATTATTATCAACTTTATAATATAAATAAATTTGACCAACATCCCAATTGGAAATCTTATGACCATTAACAGCTAATATTTTATCATTATCTCTTAAGCCAGACCGAGAAGCTGCTGAATTAGGTTCAACCTTTAATATTGTATTAGTAGCTACTTTACTACCCCAAATTAAAGATACAATAAATAATAAAATCAATGCTAGTAAAAAATTATTAATAACTCCAGCTGATAAAATAAGCAATCTTTGATACCAAGGCCTATTGCATAAAAATTTTTCTTTAGGAATTTTACTATCATCTTCATAAACTTCCCCAGCCATTTGTACAAAACCACCTATTGGCAAAGCTCTAATATTATAAAATATTCCATCTTTTCCTTTATGAGAAAATATAACAGGACCCATTCCTATTGAAAATTCATAAATAAATACTCCTGATTTTTTAGCTGTAATAAAATGACCAAATTCATGAACCAAAATAATAATTCCTAAAATAAATATAAATAATAGTAAACTAACAATCCACATATTTTATCCTCCTATATAACTTTTAAAAATACATAATATATTAAAATAACAAAAATAAAACTATCAATTCTATCTAATATTCCCCCATGTCCAGGTATTAATTTCGAATAATCTTTAATTTCATTTTCTCTTTTAATTTTACTAAATATTAAATCTCCTAATTGTCCCATTATTGATAAAATTAAGCTCATTATAACAATTATTATCATATTACTGCTACCAATAAAAATATAATAGTAACAACTTCCTAACACCATTGCCACAAAACTGCCACTTATAAAACCTGCAACCGTTTTAGAAGGACTAATAACTGGAGCAATTTTTCTTTTACCAATTAACGAGCCAACTATAAATGCCGTTGTATCAGTAATAATTGGAATTAAAAGTAAATAACCAAATAAATAAATATTTAAAGTTCTAACTATTATCATTGAATGAAAAGCTATTCCCAAAAATATTACTACGGCAAATAAATAAAAAGCATCCTTTGTTTCATATTTATTCTTACTAATAAATAAAGTTGGCAACAAATAACAAATTAAAATTAAAATCAATAATCGATTACTTATACTATATGAGAACTCTCCACCTCGATATTCATAAAAAACGACCCATATCAAAGCTAATACACTAAACAAAGCCAAAGCACTTGGTACTTTATTATGACTTTTTTTTAAATCAAGAATTTCTTTTAAGGTAAGAACTGATAAAACTGCTATTCCCAATAAAAATACTTCTTTACCAGCTAAAATAATTGGGACTGCAATTAGTAACATAATTATTGAACTTAATATTCTTTTTTTCATTGCCTCACCTACGTCTTTCAATTAAAGTATACTCTTTATCTTTAATTTATGCAATCTTTTAAAATAAAATTTGACAAAAGAAAAAACATGAAAATTAACTTCATGCTATTGAATTAAAATTAATCTTTACTTTGCCTAAATTATTTAAATATGCAAAAGCAATTAATAATGTTCTAATACTTGATGCCATTTTACCAGATTTACCAATAACTGCACCCATATCATTTTCACTAACAAAAATATCTACAATGTTAACTTCATCTTCAATTTTACATTCGACATTAACACTATCAACATCTTTGCAAATACTTTTTACTAAAAACAAAGCATATTGCACTAATTTTTCCATTATTTCACACTCTTCTTAGCTTTAGAATCAGCAAATTTTTTCATAATTCCTTGTTTACTTAAAATATTCCGAACTGTTTCAGTTGGTTGGGCACCTTTACTTAACCAATATAAAGCTTTTTCTTCATTAACTGTTACTTTAGAAGCATCTTTAATTGGATCATATGTTCCAACAACTTCTAAGAAACGACCATCTCTAGGACTTCTCGAATCAGCAGCAACAATTCGATAAAAAGGTTTTGCTTTAGCACCCATTCTTTTTAATCTTAATTTAACGGCCATATATGTCCCTCCTTTTTCATGAATTTAATATAACAAAATTTTTTTTAGGTGTCAATATTTTTTAGTTGACAGTATTTTTTTGCTTTTAACTCCAATCTTTTAAATAGGTAACAATCGTATGAGCTTTAATTGTATCTTTAACTACCTTATCTTTGATAACTAAATTTATTTCTTTATCTACATCTGTTGAGTTTAAAATTATGATACTTGTCTTTAAATCATTTGTAGCAACCACCCCATATAAAGAATTATCATATAAACTAATTTGATTAATAATATCCCCTTCTTTAATAAATTTAGAAATATGTCCAAAATAATAATATATAGGCGTTTTAATAAAATCTTTTTCATCTTCACTTAAAATAATAGGACTTTTACAAAAATTATTTTGATGATTAGGCCCGCCGTGATAATCTAGTAATATATTCCAATCAAGATAAATATTCATTCCATTATTTAAGTCACTTATTAAATCCACAAGTAACATTTCGGCATCATTTACCCATTCTCTTTCATTATAGACAGAAAAACAACAACAACCTTCTGAGTGCATAAGTAATAAATCAGGATATTTTTCATGAATTAATCTTAAATTAGTTGCATGAATACCAGTATACCAATGATATGCAACTCCCATTATTTTTTCATTTTGCCTATAAAGTTCATTCACGAGATTATATAAATCTTCTTTATTATGGTCCCATAAAAATACTGAAACATTATCTAACCTAGGCAATAAATAATTGTAAATAAAATCTTTTTGTTCAGCTAAGGTAAAACAACATGATTCCCAACTTTGCCTAGCCATTGGCTCATTTTGCATCGTAAGATATTTTATATCAATTCCCTTTTCTTTAAAAGTTTTAATAAAATTAAGTAAATAATTTACATAATCATCATAATATTTTTTTAATAACTTGCCTCCATTTTTTAAACTCTTATTATCCTTCATCTTAGCTGGTGGTGACCATGGAGTTGCTAAAAAATTTAAATCTTTAACAGCCAAAATATCTTTAACAAAAGGTATTATATAAACTTTTTCATGACTAAAATCAGTAGTTTCATAAGAATTAAGACAAAAATCATTACTACCTATTGCTAATCTAGCCCATGAATAATCTAGTCCATCTCTACTATAATAAGCCTCTATAAATTCTTGTTTTTTCAAATCACTTAATTTATTATAATTAATTGCGCTTGCTTCAGTCAAAGCTCCACCAAAGCCTTTAAACACTTGCTCTTTAATATCCGGATATCCTCTAATAATATTAAATTCTTCATTACAATTTTCTTCTTCCCTAATTACCGATTTTTCCCAATATTTATTTAAAGCTATATTTGTCTCATATTTAAGCATTATCTAAATCACCTATAAATAATATACTTTAAAATCTTAAAAAAAAGAAGTCTAAACTTCTTCTGTTGGATTTTCTAAATAATTATCATTTACTTCATCAATACTATCTATTTCATCTTCACTTATCATTTCTTCATAATCATCTTCCATATCTTCAATTGGAACTTTAATTTTTGTATCGCCAACAATTTCTACCCCAAGTTCTTTATCAACATCTAAAATAATATTACCATTTTCAATATTAACATTACTAACTGCAGGTTGTTTTAAACTTCTAACCATTATCTCTGATGAATTTGTTAAAGCTTGATTACTCTTAAGAGGAACCTGATATAATTCATGGTAACTAAATCTTTTAGAATTAACCTTAGTTTTAGTATCATTATCATAACTATACCAAACATTAACATCAAAAGTTCCATCAACTCCTACCTTACCAGCTTGATTCATTCCTTTAAAATTATGGTTAATTACCCAGCAACCTAAAACTGTATTAATATTTTCATCAGGGGTTAAAGATAAATGAAGTGTATTAGCCTTTTTAGCCTTTCCAACTACTGCTTTCGTTACAATTTCCTTATAATTTGCCATAAATATTCACCTCTAGTTTAATCTATGCCAAATGTCCCAAAATTGTGCTTTAATTAACTAAAATTTAATGTTAAAATAAAACTAGGAGGAGTATAAATGGATTGTTTATTTTGTAAAATTCTTAATAAAGAAGTACCAAGTAATATTTTATATGAAGATGATTTAGTCTTAGTTTTCTTAGACATTAATCAAAGTAATGTTGGTCATACTCTAGTTATTCCTAAAAAACACATCGTTGATATCAAAGAAGTAGATGACTATACTTTAACTCACATGATGAAAGTTGCTATTAATATTAGCGAAAAAATAATGTCTAAACTTAAAGCTAGTGGTATGACTTACAGTATTAACTATAAAGACGCCCAAGAAATTAAGCATCTTCATTTACATATTTGTCCTTATTACAATAATAAGCCTCAAAAATTAAGCGCTGCAGAAATTTACCAAATTTTAAAGTAGCGTTTTTTTTATTTTATCTGTAAAGCATCAATCTCACGACCATAAATCCCAGCATAACCATTAGCTGTATCATCAACTTTATTAACCCAAGAAAGCCACGAACCACCTTTTAAATGAACCCGATAAGTAACATCTCTTATTTGTACGCCATCTATTGCATTACCTAATATTCCTGCATAATCATTTCGATTTTTAACCCAAGGAAGCCATCTATTTAATACTTTATCATGAACTCTTAAATCATAAGTATCTAAATATATTCCACCCATTGAATTTCCATAATTTCCAGCGTACTGATTAGTTCCAATAACTACATTCGGTAACCATATTTTTTTCTTATTATCATAAGATTGATAAGTTATCACTCTATCATCATTTGGCAAATTATGGTCTAAGTAATAAGTTGGATTAATAACCTGATTATTAGGATTTCTAACCTCGAAATGCAAATGAGCTCCATAAGCATTGCCACTGTCACCCATATAACCTATCTTATCGCCTTCATTAACCCTCATACCATTTCTAACATAGACATCTTTCAAATGAGCATATAAAGTATAATAACCATTATCATGCTTTATTTTAACATAATTACCATAACTTCTAACTCCTGTTGCTCCCTTTTCATTTTTCATACCCGTCTGTGTCAAAATAACAATTCCCCCGCTATGAGCAATGATTGTATCTAACTGATTATATTTTTTAACAACATCAACCCCAGTATGATTATTACCAAAAGCATTTGTTATTTGATTTTCGGCTTTTAATAAAACTCTACTCATATAAAAAACCTTCTTTCTAAAAGTATTTTATGAACTTTTAGTAAAAAAGGCCGTTTATTTATCACAAAATAAATAATTTTGCATATAAAAAAACTTATTTATGTTCTTTTACTTCAATAAGTCCCTTTTCTAATTCTTCCAATGCCCTTCCAATTGTCCGCTTATTCACATACTCATTTTCATTTAACTGATAATGATCTTTTTCTAACATTTGCTTACTTCTAATTGATGCTACATGAACTAATTTGTATTTAGAATCAACAATATTAAGAAGTTTATCAATTGAAGGATATAACATATCAACCACTTCCTTACATTAATATCATACTAAATAATCTTACTTTTAGACAATCATTGTCTTAAAATTTTGACAATTTATTGACATATAAATTAAAAAGATGAATTAATCATCTTCTTATCATAACCTCATAAGGCTGCAAAAATTCAAAACCTGGAATATTTCTTAAAATTCCATAAACCATAAATATGCCTATTAAAATATACCAAATATTTGGTTCAAATCTTTCTAAAAAAGGATTTTTCTTTCTTTTAGACGCGATAATAACATCTAAAAAATACCAAACAACAAACGGAATTAAAATAAATAACAAAGGATTATAACGAAAAGCTTGATAAAAATTACCCTTTACTAAACTAATTATCATCCTTGTAATCCCACAACCAGGACAATATAAATGAGTTAATTCATATATTGGACATTTTAAATAAAAATTAAAATAATGACCTACTAAAAAATACCCAGCAACTAATCCTATTCCAGCTAAATTTTTTTTCATTTTTAAACAGTTTTCTTAAGAGCAATTGTATTAATGTCATTTTGCATTATACAATAATTAACAAGTCCTAAACCAAAAATTTGTAAAATAATATAAAGTAAAGAATTATCATCAGCTGGAAGACCATTATCAGCTTTAGCTTTTAAAAGAGCCTTTCCCATTAAATATGCCCAATAATAACCATATATTCCACAAGTTATTAAAGTTAGTAAAAATGCTTTTCCTCCTGATAATCTTTCATCATTACTTAGTACTCTTGTATCATCAGTTAAACTTATAAACCAAAAAATAGCATAAATTCCACAAGTAAAAATACTAAGTAAAATACAAGTAACAATATTTCTTTTAACAACCATCTTCTATAAACTCCTTTCTCACTAATAATATATCATATTTTTCTTATCTTGCAAGAAAAAAGAACCTTAAAGTTCTTTCAATTTTTCTTCCATCCATATTGGTAGTTGCTTTTTTAAAGGAGCAAAACCATGGTCAATCAAAATTTCTTTATCCATTGCATATTCAGTATTTTTAATACTACACTTCATTTGCTTCAAATTTTCATCAATTTCTAATATAACACATGGAATTACGTCCCCTAATTGGGCATAATCTCCAACATTTTTTACAAAATGCTCACTTAGCTCAGAAATATGAATTAAGCCTGTATAACCATCATCAAAAGTAACAAAAATTCCATAATTTTCTAAACCAGTAACGGACCCGTATGCAACATTCCCAATTTGATACGTTTCCATCTTGCTCACCGACAACATTATATCACGATTTTTCCTTTACAACAAATAAAATAACTTTTATAATGTCTATGAGGTGACTACTGTATGGATAAAACAATTAATAAAATCAAAGACCTATTAGATGATATCCGCCCTTTTCTTAATATGGAAGGTGGCGATTTAGAATTTTTAAAATATGAAGATAATTATGTTTATATTAAACTTTCTGGCGCATGTGCTAACTGTGACTATCAAGATGTAACTATTAAAGAAAATATTGAAAGTTATTTAAAAGAAGAAATCCCCGAAATCATCGGAGTCATCAGTGTTAATTTGTAAGCCAATCAATTTTTTCAATTTGCCCATAAAAAGCTATTATTTCATAACTTTTCTTTAAAAATTCCTCAATTTGGGGAATTTTTTCCATTATCGTAATTAAACAATCTTCACTAACATCATAATTCATCACATTTTCATATAAATCAAAATAATAACTTGGATAAATTAATCTTGCATATAACAAACTTAAAGAATATAAATCTAACTTTCGAATCTTTAAATATGTTTGTAAATCTATCAAAGCATCATCAACCGAAACCAAAGCTTCATTTTTTAAATATTCAGCAATATCTCTAACTTCCCAATCAAAAATTAAATTTAACGGATTATCATAATTCAAATGTTTATTAGGATAATAAACCCGTTTGTGGCATAAAACTAATTTATTATTAATCGGTTTTAAAGTAGCATTAACTTTATTAACATAACTTATAGCATTTTCTCCAAGACCTGCAAAATAGCCAAAAGTATTAATAACAACTTTTTTATCTTTTCCTAATTCACCAATTTGATATTCAAAATAATCAATTTTAATACTCCAGAGCCTACCCCAATCTGGTCTTTCCAAAGATTTATTTTGCAAATTAATAGGTAACATATCCCATATTTTTAACATATCTAATATTGAATATTCCTCAAAAGGATTAGTTAAAGAAAGTAACATATAAGGTTCATTATTATCTAAAATCGTTAATGATTGAAAAACAGTTGGAATAATTTGATGAACAGGATAATTTTTATTAACCAACTCTTGATAAAGCTTCATTAAATCATTTAATTCAACTAAATTTCTCTTAACCTTAGTTAAATAAAAAAACTGATTATCAATTTTAAAAGAATAATAATTTATTCCTTCCTTAAGTTCTTCAACATTAATTTTATATTCATATTCAATTTTCTCTTTCATATTAAATTATATGAAAAAAATCTAAGAAAAATCTTAGATTAAGCAACTTTCTGTAACTCTAAACTGGGAGTTGACGATGTCACACCAACTGAATTTTGATAAGCCATTGTTGCAATTTGTTCAGCAGCTTGAGCATTTTTTAAATGATCATTAGCTTGTTCTTTTAAACTATTAGCTTCTTTAATGGTATCAACTATTTTTTTTTTATAAGTATCAATAATTTTTTCAACTTTTTCTTGATATTCTTTAGTAGCTGCCGCAATTTCTTGTTGCATCTTATCAAAATCATTTTCTTTTTCTACCGGAATAATTTCTGGACCACTAGTTACTTCATTAACTACAGGACTTTCAATTACTGGTGGTGGATTAATAACGCTTTCAATTGCTGGAGCATTACTAGCAAACGGAGTAATTACCTCTTCTTGAGGTTCATTATTAGTAATACTTTCTGGGAAAGAAAATACTGGTGGAGCCTCCTCAGTTACTACCGGAGTATCAGTAACTACAGGATTAGTAACTTCTGGAGCAAGAGTATCTACAACTGGCATTGAAACTTCTGAAACAGGTTCAACCAAAGTTTCTTCCTTAGCTGGAATACTATCCTTAACCAAATTTTTAAAATTAGCAATTAAAGGGTCCGTTTGAGCAACCGTAAGTCCTAAACTACGACCTGGTCCAATATCTGCTTTTACATTTTCAGCACTTATATAATTAATATTCTTAGCATTGTTTTTAATAATATCAACTACTACTGATTTAACTTCTGACCAAGCATTTTCATCATTTATTGCCTGATAGACACCATCTTTTTCCCACATAAATTCTAAAACATTATTTCCATTATTCATCTCTTTTTTATCTAAAATTAAGATTGGAATATTTTTAATATTTGGACGATTATCATCAGCAATTGTAAAATGCGCTACTACTTTTCTTTCTTCAACTTCCCCACTTGGTCTATTTAATACAACTTTTTCTTTCATACTTGGAACCCTCTCTCCATTCTAAACATCATTATAGCAAAAAAAGATTTACTCTGCAATATCTTCTTTAGCTAAAATAAAATATTTGCAACCATATGCACAATAATTATTTAAATAATCATCAACTTTATCAATATCATTTATTTCTTTAAAATTAGGATTACGTCGACTATTAAAACCTTTTAATCTTAATTTACCATACGACCAATCACCTAAAATATAATCAAAATCTAAAAAATAATCAGTAATTATCTTTTCAACTTCTTCTAAAATAAAACCATCATTAAAATTTCTAAATAAAGTATATACTTGATTCAATAACTCTATCTTTTCCATTATCCACCTCTTATGAAATTCTTATTGCTACAATAAATAAAGTCAAAACAATCGTTACTACAACACTTACTAATAATAATAAATCTACGTAACCATTACCACTACTAAGACGATTACCATACTTTTTATAATAATTAACTGCATCTATTAATAAATCACGTTTATTTTTATCATTTTCATCAATCTTAAAGAAAGCATAAACTTTATGATTAGCTTCCTCTAATTCTTCAGAATTCATTTTAGAAATCTCTTCAACTGTATAACCTAAAAGTAAATAAGCATCAATAAACAATGTTGTTTTTTTTATTGGTGACAAATCAAAAGTATGTTCACTTATATAATTTTGTCTAGCATAATAATAATCTAAGCATGCCTTATCTTGTAAATAATAATTTGTATAATCACTTAAATATTCATTAGTACTTAAACATAATAACTTTTTAAAATTGTTTTCTTCATCATCTTTTAAACCTAACTTTTTTTTCTTTAAAAAGAACATATCAATTAAATATTGTTCAATTTTTACTAAAAAAATATTAGGTCTTTGTTTAGATGTATACCAAAAAGAATTAAAACATTTTTTAAAATCTTCTAATTTTTCTTTACTAAAACCATATTTCATAATATTATCATCAAAACCATTTTGACCGCTTATATTTTTATTTAAATATGGATTAATAATCTCTAATTCGCCATATATTTCAACTAACGTTCGAATAACAATCACAGGAAAAGATAATGAACTAGAAAGATTTTGTTCTTTAGTTGCTAAAAAATTTTCAATAGCCATGGTAAATTCTTTACTTATAAACTCTTCATTTCCCATATTCTTATTCACCATTATAATTATACCATATAAAAATCATTTTTGATACTACTACTTTTAGTAATTAATTCATTTCCATACCAATTAGGCACAGTCCCATTAATTACTTTGGCCCCCAACATAATCGTAAAATTTAAATCATGATCTTGATAATCAACCGGAGTAATTAATTCATAATTTATTGATATTTCTAAAAACACTTCAACCAAAGCATTATTAATTCCATAATTAGTCATCTTTGTTTTAACATTAGTAAAAACCGAATTAACAAAATGAAACAATACCGGAATTCGCGGGCCAAGATTATTAAAAAAAACATAATCACTAACTATTCCCATTGGTAACATTAATAAAACCGTATTTTCTTCAGAAAAATTATTTTTACCTAAATATTTAAAATAATTATTTTGTTTAGCTTTATTTACATTACTTAACAACTCTTTAGTAACCGTATCCGCTAAATGATATATCTCTGTCATTTTATAATCAACCGTTAAAATTTCTTGCTTATCATTTAAATTAACCACAAATAAATCATCAATTTCAACATTTAATAAAGACTGATATTCACTAGCAATAGCATTAATCGTTTTAGTAAACTCTAAATTAGCAACATGACTTAATTTAGGACTTACCTTTTTATTAAAACCATTTAAAAAAAAGCCAGTTAATATCCCAATTCCTAACATATATCCAAATATTGATAATTTTACTAAAGTTTTATGTTTTATTTTCATATTAAATCATATGAAAAAAAAGGTTTTAAAACCAACCTAATTTCAAAAAATCATTTAAGAATAATACTATTCCGGTAATAATTGCTAAGAAAATTATTACAATCAAAACTTTAACAACTATTCCCCCAATTTTACTTGACGAATCAACATCTTCAAAAGTATCAAAATCACTTTTATCAAAAGTCATACTATTAGTATAAAAGCTTTTATCAATCTTTCCTGTTTTATCTTTATCTTCTTCATTATCTTCAATTATAACCGTTAATTCTGTTTTAGGAATTTCTAATTTTTTTTCATCTTTATTATCAATTTGCATTTGTTGAGTAAACTCTTGAGCACCAACTACAACAGTATCATCATCACCCTTTAAATCACTTAATATTTCTAAAGGATCTGAACCATCTTGCTCAATTTGCTTTTTTTGATTTTCATTTAATTTAATGGTATTAATTAATTCTAATAGTTCATCTTTTGTTTTCTTACTACTAGCCTTATCTTTATCTTCATCTAAATCAAGATTTTTCAAAATATCATACTGTGTATCACGAACCTTTTTTAAACGTTCTTCTTGATAGTCAACCTCTTTTGCTTCTCTAGCCTTTTCCAAAATAGCATTTATATCATATTCTCGAGTTTTTTCTAATTCATATTGGTCTAAAGATTCTTCTTCTTTAACCATTTCTACACTTCTTCTTTTAGGAATATCTTGATAATTCTTTTCTAAAATTTCTTTAATTTTATCAATATCCATTTGATTAGAATTATCGCCAATTACTTTAGCATTTAAACCTATTGATAGATTTTCTAACTCACTATCTTTAATTTCTCTATATAATTGTTCATTCTTTCTTGTTCTTTTCGGTACAAAATCTACGTTATCATCATTATATTTTTCAACTCTTGTTTTCATGATAACCTATCCTTTCATCATAAATATATCATATTTTGTCAAATTTGAACATGGTTATTTATTGATTTTTTAGAAATTAAAATTTATAATTACTATTAGAAAAGAAAAAATTAATAAAAATAATCACATTTTTTCAATTCAATAAAGAAAGGAATCATAATTATGAAAAAAATTAAAGTTCAAACTGAAAATTGCATTGGATGTGGAGCTTGTGTAGGAATTGATCCAGAACACTTTACTTTTAATGAAGAAGGATACTCTATTCCTAAAAGTAATGAAAACTTAGATTCAGAAGCTTTAATGAACGCGATTGAATCATGTCCAGTAGGCATAATTTCTTTTGAAGAAACAACTGATAATAACGAAGATGAAAACGAAAACCTTTAATGGTTTTTTTATTTTAATGAATATAATTTTTTAACTTCCTTAACCGTTAATTTTCGATACTCTCCAACCTTTAATCCTTTTAAATCTAAAAACGCATAAGAATCTCTTTTTAATTTAAGTACTTCATGATTAATTTGCGAAAATAATTTTTTGACAATATGATTTCTTCCCTCAACAATCCCAATTGTAATAGTTGTAGTATTTGTATCAATATTTTGCTTTCTTATTTTTAAATAAGTAGTTTTAACTATTCGATTATCAACTTCTATTCCTTTTTTAATTTGCATAAACTCTAAAGGCGTGATAAGCCCTTTAACTTTAGCTGTATAAATTTTTTCTACTTCATTTTTAGGATGACTTAAAAGATTAGTTAATTCTCCATCATTAGTTAATAAAAGAAGACCTGTTGTATCATAATCTAACCGCCCAATAGGATAAATTCGAGCTTGAGTTGCAATCAAATCCACCACTGTTTGCCGATTTTTTTCATCTTTAACCGAAGAAATAGTTTTAGCCGGTTTATAAAGTAAATAATATTCTTTATCTTCTTTAGAGTTGATAACTTCATTATTAACTACTATTTCATCTTCATAGCTTACTTTCGTTCCTAATTCAGTTACAACTTTATTATTAACTTTAACTTTACCATTTAAAATAAATTCTTCAGCTTTTCTTCTAGAACAATAACCAGAAGACGCAATAACTTTTTGTAATCTTTCCATAACTTCTCCTAATCTAATTTAAACATTAACTTAAATTCCTTGGGTATCTTACTTTGAATAATAACAGGTTTACCATTAATCATTAATTCTATAGAACTAGCATGAAGTCCCAAACGATTAATCGGATTTTTTTCACTATCATATTTTTTATCACCAACAATTGGATGATTAATATTACTTAAACTTACCCGAATTTGATTTTTCTTACCAGTTAAAATCTTAACTTTTAATAATGAATAACTTTTATTTTTTTCTAATACTTCATACTTAGTAATTGCAAGTTCACCATCTAAACTTACATGAACTTTAAAATTTTTATCTTCTTTTAAATAATTTTTTAAAGTATCTTGGCTTTTTAAAACTTTTCCTTCCACAATAGCCAAATATTCTCTATTAAGAGCATAATCTTGCCAATTATTTTGATATTCTAATTTAGTCTTTTCATTTTTAGCAAAGACAACTATTCCTGATGTATCTTTATCTAGACGATTTACAATAAAAATTTTATTTTTAGGATATTGTTTTTTAACATATTCACTTACTTCATGATATAAAGTATGTTCTTTTTCTTTAGCTGTTGCAATTGTTAATAACTTAGGTGGTTTATCAACAATCAATAAATTTTTATCTTCATATAAAATAGTTAATTTCTTTTTCTTAGTCATCACTAATCAACCTATCTATGGCTTTTAAAATACCAATTTTACCGGTATCATAAGTAAGTCCCCCTTGAAGATATGCAATATATGGTTCTCTTATGGGGCCATCACAAGAAAGTTCAATACTAGAACCTTGGACAAACGTTCCCGCTGCCATAATAACTTTGTCAGTATATCCAGGTGTACTAACAGGAACTGGACTAACATAACTATCAATTGGTGAACCACTTTGAATACCTTTGCAAAAATCAATTAAAGCTTTTTCATTACCAAAACCAATAGTTAAAACAATATCAACCTTTTCTTCATTATATAAAGGACTTACCATATATCCTAATTCTTCTAACATTGCACTAGCTAAAACACTCGTTTTAAGCGCATTAGCAACAATCGTTGGAGCCATAAAAATACCTTGTAAAAACAATTTATTCGCCCCAAGACTTGGACCAACATCTGCGCCTTCACCTGGTAAAGTAAGTGATTCACCAACTAAATCAATAAGTTCTTTACTGCCAACAACATAACCCCCATTATTAGCAAGACCTCCACCTAAATTTTTAATCAAAGAGCCAACAACAATATCAGCCCCAACTTCAATTGGTTCTTTCTCACTTACAAATTCACAATAACAATTATCAACCATAATAATTGTTTCAGGAGATATTTGTTTAATTAACTTACATACTTTTTCTAATTTTACAATACTAAGACTTTTCCTTGTTGAATATCCCTTACTTCTTTGAATTTCAATAACTTTTACTTGATGTTTTTTTACATAATCTGCAATTTTATCATAATCAAAATCATCATTTACCAAAGCAATTTCATCATAATTAATTCCAAATGACTTTAAAGAACTAGGATTAGATTTAATACCAATTACTTCATGTAAAGTATCATACGGCGTTCCAGTAATACTTAAAAGTAAGTCATTAGGTCGTAAAAGAGCAAAGAAAGTTTTACAAAGCGTATGACTTCCTGACACAAATTGAGTTCGGACAAGTGCTTTTTCAGCCCGAAAAATATGCGCAAACACTTCTTCAACAACATCTCTTCCTAAATCATTGTAACCATAACCAGTCGTCATATTAAAGTGTGTTTCACTAACATGACAATCAAAAAAAGCATTCATCATCTTGGCATTATTATATTCACAAATATTATCAATCTGCTTAAATTCTTCACTAATTTTTGGCAAAACCTTTTCATATATTTCATAAGTTTTAGAACTAATTCCAATTAAATCTTTCATCTAATAACCTCCACATTTCCACTATCCATCAAATCAACTTGTTTTAAAACTAATTTAGCAACCTCACTAGTAGAAACAAAACTAAATTCGCATTTTACTTCATCTGGAATATCATTCATTGAAGTATCCATCCACCCTGGAGCAATTGTATGAATTTTCACCTTTTTAAAATACTTAGCATAATCTTTTGCTAACATGAGTAAACCATATTTTGCAACATCATATTCTAAAGTCACATAATCATTTTTATCAATTATATTATCAGAACTAATATAAATAATTGTTCCATGACCAATCTTTTCCATTTCTAAACCAAACTTTTGAGTTAATAAAAAATTAGCTATTAAATTAACCTCAATCACTCTTTTAAAAGATTCATAAGTTTTATCAGTAATCTCACAAACATTATCAATACCAGCATTACAAACTAATACATCTAATCCATCTATTTTAAAATTATCGACAACTTCTTTTTTAGAAATATCCCCTTTTAATAAATTAACCTTACTATGATATTCATTAACAAGACTATCTTTCGTTTTAAATGCTTCATCATCATTACTAACATAATTTAAATAAAGTTCATAACCATTTTTAGCAAATATTTTAGCTATTTCTTTACCTAAGCCTCTTGTTCCCCCAGTAATTAAAACCTTCTTCATAACCATAACTTCCTTTACCCGTATTGTATCATAAAAATTATTAAATTAACCAATATTTTAAGACTAATAAAAAAATAAGCAATTTTATTTACTTACTTTAACATTTTTATTTTCTAAACTTTGTGCTTCTAGCATTTCAAGTGATTTTTTATATTTTTCTCTTATCTTTTGCAATGTATCTTCACTTAAACATCTTTCAAAATTATTATTTAAAATAACTTCTTTATTAGAAACATCATAACACCCAATAATAAATTTGGAATCTAAACTATCTACTACTTTATCATCTATTATAATTTCTTTAGAAAAAACCTTAAACACTTCTTTATTTTCTAACAAATTCACATATTTAATTGGCAATCGAATTAAATATATTTTTTTAGCTTCATGCAAATTTTCTACTAAATTAATTGAATCAAGTTTTATAATTCTAGACTCATCTTCTATTAATAAACCATTTTTAAATACATTTTGAACAATATCATTTTCACTTTCTAATTTTAGCATTTCATAACCTATATATTCATATTCTTTTTCAAAAAGAATATTTTCTAAAGGAACCGTCTCACAACGTTGATAATATAAATTTTTCATATAATCTATTTGATTAAGATATTTATTTTGCTTCTCATCAAAAAGCCATATTCCCTTTAAATCTTCTAAAGAAATTGCCCCAAGTTGACCATCTTTTATTTTACTTTGTTCAACTTCTAATACAGGTCTTTTATCATAATAAAAAGTATTCTCGCCACCTTTAGTCCAAAATATTTCATTTGTATGACCCCCAGCTAATTTACCATTTTTAGGTCTTACATATCCACAAAGCAAAATATCTTCAATTTGATCTAAACCAGTAACTCTATAAACGGAAGAAGATGATGTTGCCATAGCATATAAAATATTTTTACCAAATGCCAAATCATTTTTAAAAACCCGATTTTTTGACTCTTTTATTCTATCCATGGTTTCTCCTTAATTATCACTTTTAGTATTAATACTCATTGGGATACTAATATTCCCGTTAGCGTCTTTTATCCACACATAATATTTTTTATACTGATAAATAGAAATAGTTGCAACATTATTATCTACTTTCTTCCAACATAAAGAATTAGTGCTAGGATTACTTTTAGTTGATTTAACACAATACGAAACCGTATCACCAGACATCGTAATTTTTAACTTATTATTTTCAATATCTAAAGACTCAATTTTAGCATTCATATCATCTTCTAATTTAACAAAATATGAATCACTTTCATTATTTATAGGTAACAGACTACTTGCGCAAATAAACGAAAACACACACAATATTATTACCCCCACAACAATTATAAATGTAATTTGATTATCATCTTTATTTATCTTTTTCATCTCTTAACCTCCGTATAATCTTTAAAAAATTTATTATATAACGGTTTTACTAATTCCTCTAAAACAAAAACCCCAAAACAGATTCCTAACATTACTAATACACTTTTAAATTTTAAACCGCTAACAATAAAGAACTTAGATAATCCTGTTGTTAAAACTAAAATTTGAATTATTATAAGTCCTACTAAACTTATTATTAAACGTTTATTTTCCAAAAATTTTTTATTAAACACTGGTTTTTTTAAATTCTTACAAGATAATGAATACAATAATTCATTTGCTATTAAATAAATAAACATTAAAGACCCAGCATAACTTGCATCATAATTATTAGCATAATATAAGAATAATATTATCATAATTGCTGATTTAAAAAGAGCACTTATAATAATTTTAGCATTTAAAAACGGAGTAAAAAAACTAGAATTAGATCTATTACATGGCATATCTTCCATTATATCATCATCAGATTTTTCAAAAGCCAACATGATGGCTGGAATAGAATCTGTTACTAAATTAATCCATAAAAGTTGTAACGTCGTAAACATTTCCATATTTAAAAGCATTGATACAAACACTAAAATTACTTCAACTATATTCCCTGCTAATAAGTACAAAATAACTTTTTTGATATTTGCCGTTATTCTTCTTCCTTCTTCAACTCCATCAACAATAGTTGAAAAACTATCATCAACCAAAATACAATCAGCGACTTTTTTAACAACTTCCGTTCCCGTTATTCCCATGCCTATTCCAATATCAGCTTTTTGAATTGCTGGGGCATCATTTACTCCATCACCAGTCATTGCTACTACATATCCTTGCTGTTGTAAAGCTTCAACAATTCTTAACTTAGTATTTGGACTAATTCTAGCATAAACTTGATAATACTTTACGGCTTCAACAAGCTCATCATCAGTCATTTTATCAACAAATTTTCCTTCTATTGCCATATCATCACTATCAATAATATTGACTGATTTTGCAATAGCAATAGCTGTATTAATACTATCGCCAGTTATCATCACTGGTTTTAAACCTGCCTTATGACAAATTGCAATTGCATTTAAAACACTATCTCTTGGTGGATCCATCATTCCAATTAAACCAATAAAAATCATATCATGTTCTGGATTATTAACATTCTCATCTTTATAAGCAAAAGCCAGTAATCTTAAAGATTGAGCAGATTGCTCTTTTTCTATATCAAATATCTTTTGCCGATATTCTTTAGTCATCACCAATTTTTTACCATTTATTATATAATGTGAACAATTATTAATAACCGAATCTAAACTACCTTTAGTAAATGAATAAACTTTATCTTCTAATTGATTTACGGTACTCATCATTTTTCGGTCAGAATCAAAAGGATATTCTTTTATTCTTTTATACTTATTAACAACGTTATTATTAATTTTCTCTAAATACTTATATATTGAAACTTCAGTTTCATCGCCAATATATATATCATTATTTTTAGTAACATTTTGACAATTACAAGCACAATTGCTAAGTAATTGTAAATTAGGAATATCATCAGTATCAGTATACAGCTTATCATTAACATATATTCTTTTAACTACCATTTTATTTTGGGTGATTGTCCCTGTTTTATCTGAGCAAATAATATCAGTTGAACCCAATGTCTCAACCGAAGCCATTTTTCTAATAATAACATTCTTTTTAGCCATTGCTGTCATACCTAAAGATAAAATAATCGTAATTATCGAAGACAATCCTTCTGGAATAGCCGCTACAGCTAAAGATATTGACAACATTAAAATATCAAAAAAATCATTTTTCTTAATTAAACCAATTATTAACATCACCACAATAATCGCTAATATTATATAAGTTAGTACTTTACTAATTTGATTAATCTTCTTTTGTAAAGGAGTTAAATCACTTTTCTTATCAATTAGACTAGTTGCTATTTTACCAAGTTCAGTTTTCATACCCGTAGAAGTAACTACTACAAAAGCATGACCATTTGTCACATTACAACCAGCAAAGACCATATTTTTCCTGTCATATAACTCTTTTTCTTCATTAATATTCTTGTTATCTTTCTTTATAGATTTCGATTCACCAGTAAGTGTCGATTCATTTACCTCTAAACTTTCTGAAGTAATTACTCTAGCATCAGCCGAAACATAGTCTCCCGCTTCTAACTCTAAAATATCACCAACAACAACATTTCGTACATCAATTGACTTTTTTAGGCCATTTCTTATAACATAATTATTAGTAACAAACATTTTATTCAATTCTTGAATAGCCACATCAGCTTTTTTTTCTTGAATAAAACTTAATATGGCATTTATTATAACAATTACAATTATAATAATTGAATCAATATAAGACTCATTTCGAACATAAGAAACAAAACTTGAAAATAAAGAAGCACAAATTAATAAAATAATCATAAAATCATTAAATTGATTAAAAAATAATACCAAGTTAGATTTTTTCTTTTTCTCTGCTAATTTATTTTCTCCATCTTTTAATAACCTTTTTTCAGCTTCTGCATCTGTTAAACCTTTTTCACTTGTTCCTAATCTTTTATAAAGTTCTTCAACTTTTTCATTATATACATTTTCTTTTTTCATACTTTTCCCTCTTTACTTTTAATGAATAAAATAAGATGCAATAAATAAAATAATTACAAATAGTAAAATAAATATGGCAATTATTGTTCCAATATTTATAAAAATATAATATTTATGACTCCTCATCAATAAACCACAATTCCGGCAAAAAACATCGCCTTCTCGATTTAAAGATTTACAATTATAACAATTTTTCATACTCATCACTCACAATCTTGCCTTTATTAGTTCAATTATTTCTTTACTGCTTTGCAAACAATTATTATCATGTAAATAAAAATCATGAATTGCTTCAGCAATTGTCTCATCAGCTATTAGCACATCATTTTCATCTTTAACCCCAGCATATTTAGAAATTGTTAAAGCAAATTCATCAAGATTTAAATTAGTCATATATTTACTATTATAATTATTTAAAGCTTGAGTAACAATTTTCCTAGAAAAATCCCCCGTTTCATAATTTTTTACTACTTCATTAATTTTATCTTCATTTTCTTTAGTAACAAAAGTAATATTTTCTAAACCATTTTCTCTTAAAAAAATTACAAAAGTTATATAATGACCTAATTCATGAGAAATAGCTGATTCCCAAGTTGCATCCTTAACATACCAATCTTCTCCAACAACCCTTTCCAAAGAATTATTCATAATTTCTTCATTTAAAAAATAATAACTATTTAATAATATCTGAGTTTTATTTACTTTATTATATTTTGTTATATCTTCACTCGGATTTACAAATTGATACATTGGTTGAAAATAAGCAATATATTCTGATTTAGTTTTAGCATTAGTAATAGAAATATTAGTTAATGCTCCCTTTATATTAGGAAACAAATTATACATTTTATCAATAACCATTTTTATTTTTTCTGCTTCATTATAACTTATATCACAAAAACTAACATCCGCTATTAAATAAGAACTTTCAAGTTCATTTTCTAGACTTAAAGTTTCAAGATCATTAGAGCACTTAAAATTTTGATGTTTTAAATCATCTCTTATAATTTTAGTCGCGTCTTCTAAACTATTTATCTTTTTTTTATTATAAATATTATCATTTTTAATAATTGCTGTATTATATCCATAAACATAACTATCAATCTGTCTTTTAACATAATATAGAGGTTTAAATATATCATCTTTTCTAACTATTCCTACTAATATAAATGAAATACCAGCCAATAAAACCAAAGTTATCATTATCGAAAATCGAGCATTTTTTTTTACTCCAGCTCCCTTTAAAATATTTTCAACATTTTCTTTATCTTTTAAAAATTTATACCCTTGGCTGTCCAATATCCACATTTATAACAAAAATTATCATCATTTTCTATCTCTGTTGCATTACAATTTTTATTTAAGCATTTCATTTAAACCACCTATTATAAAACAATTATAACACTAGTTTCACACAGGAAGTCAATAACAAATTAAAAACACCCAAAGTCCTTTACTAATTATTATAAAAAAAGATAGACTTATCAACTATAAATTATCTATTCATTTTCATAAGTTAATAAGTCTCTAATATCTTTTTCAGTTAAATTTTTAATAAATGAGCCATCATCTGTACCATCTTCAATTAATTTATCACTTAATATTTTCTTTCTTTCTTGTAAATCTAAAATTCTTTCTTCAATTGTATTTTTACAAATAATTTTAATCACATCAACCACTTTAGTTTGACCAATCCGATGTGTCCGATCAGTAGCTTGATTTTCTACTTGAGGATTCCACCATAAATCTAGATGAATAACTACATCAGCACTCGTTAAATTAAGACCAGTTCCACCACTTTTTAACATAATTAAAAATACATTAGTATCATCATGATTAAAAGCCTTAACTAATTCTAATCTCGTTTTACTTTTTACATCACCAGCAATTGTATAACTTGTAATTCCATTTTTATCAAACTCTTTTTTAACAATTTCTAAGGCTGTTTTAAAACTAGTAAATAACAATATTTTATGACCATTTAAAATACATTCTTTAACAACTTTAATTAATTCCTCAATCTTACTAGAATTCTTTTCATAATCTGGAAAAAGAATAGCTGGGGTTATACAAATCTGTCTTAACTTCGTAAGTAAGCTTAAAATAATCATTTTATTTTTAATAAATCCCCCATTTTCAATAGCCTTATTCATTAACAAATTAGCTTCAGCAACAGCAGCTGCATAAATTTTCTTTTGTTCTTCTTCCAAATCAACTATAATAGTATTTTCAATTTTATCAGGTAATTCCTTAGCCACATCACTCTTTTTTCTTCTAAGTAAAAAAGGTTTAATTTGTTTTTTTAAATTACCTAACAACTCTTTTACTTCATCATCAAAATCTTCTTTCATTTTATACTTTTGACTAAAATTAGTAATATTTCCTAAAAAACCTGGCATAATAAAATCAAAAATATTCCATAATTCAATAACTGAATTTTCAATTGGTGTTCCCGTTAAAGCGATTTTAGTAACAGCATTAATTTTCTTAACCGTTTTAGAAATATCAGTCATCGGATTTTTAATTGCTCCAGCTTCATCAATTATCATAGCTTTAAAATCTAAAGCTTGATAAAAATCATAATCTTCTTTTAATAATCCATAACTAGTAATATAAATATTACCATCATACTTTTTTAAAGCTTCTAATCGTTGATTTTTAATCCCAGCAAAAACCTGATACTTCATTTCTGGTCCAAACTTATTAAATTCTTCTTCCCAATTATAAACTAATGAAGTCGGGACAACAATTAAAACTTTATCATCTTTTTCTAATATTTTTCTTAAAAAGACAATCGTTTGAAAAGATTTCCCTAAGCCCATTTCATCTGCTAAAATACCCCCAAAACCACATTTATATATTGTATAAAGCCATTTTACACCCTCAACTTGATAATCTCTTAACCGCTCTTTTTCATCTTTAGTAAACTCTACTTTACAATTTTTATATTCTTTAAAATTATTAATAAAAAGATTAAAAGAATCATCAGTTTCAATAATATTAGATTTAGCTTTTATACTATCTAAATAAAGAGCTCTAAATTTAGGAATTTTCCCATCTAATTCATCAGTTAATTGTAATTCTTCTTTTAAATTTTCTAATTCTTTTATCTCATCACTACCAATATCAATAATATCTCCACTTTTTAACCGATAATATTTTTTCTTTTGTTTTAAAGAAGCAAAAATATTTATTAATTCATTTTCTTCTACACCTTCTAAAGCTAAATGATAATTTAAAATCTGATTCATGCCTAAATGAAAAGTTGAAGATACTTTAGGCTTTCTAATAATATCAGTTTCCTTTAACTTTTCTGAAGTATAAACTGGATATTTACTACTAAGTTCTTCTAAACCAACTTCTAAAAATAAAACCATATCATCAATATCTTCTAATATAATATTATCTTTTTGCAATTTAAAACCGTATTTTAATATTTCCTCAAAACAACTATTTTCAAATTCTCTATCTCGTAAAATTACTTCATCATCTTTAAGCTTCGTATATAAAACTTCATATTCATCATAAAGAAAAACTATTTTAGCTGAAATATAATCACTTTCTAAATCAAAATAATAACTTACTTTAGGCTCTTTAGATATAACTAAATTAGTTACTGAAGAATCAATTTTAATTTGTTTTTTTAAAAACGGTAGCAAATAATTTTTAAAATTTAAAAACTGTTGTTCATCAAACAATAACTCATTTAAATTATTATTTTTTAATTCACTATATAATTTTCTTTCTTTATAATTCAAATGATAAATATTATTTTGATACCATATATATTCAAAATCTCTTGTTAATAAATAAGCATCATTATAATTACATTGCAAATTTAAACGATAATACTTATCTTCTTTAGTAAGCAATGCGTCGAAGAAAAAACCATTTTTAATTTTAACTTTTTTATTTAGATTATCAATTTCAATTTCTTCTTCTTTTTCTAAATATTGCTTTAAAATATTATCATCCATTTTAAAATCTCTTAAATTAGCATAATTAAAAGTTCTTTCTAAATAACGCAGAAAATCCTCATCTTTTTTAGAAAAATAATACTTATCAGGATCATAAGTAAAAGATATTCCAAAACTATATTTTTCTTCATTATAATAAGCCTGTAAAAAATCCCAAAACTTTTTATTTAAAACATACAATTTATCATCACCAATTTTAACCTTCAAATTGGTTTCAATTCTATTACCCCGATAACTAGAATAAAAATTTAAATTTAACGATGCTCTTAATTGTAATTGTTTTTTTACTCCCAAAGATTTAGAATTATAATTATTTTTTAAACGATTCAAAAACAATTTACTTTTTTCTTCTAATTTAAACTTAGTTGTTCCTGTTTCAAATATTTCATTACTATAACTAATTAAACATGCCGCTAAATGTTCACAAGAATGAAAATGATAAAATTTTGAACAATCACAAAAAAAACGAAAACGATTTTGATTTTTTAAAATATGAACATTATAATCTACCCGATAATTATATACTACAAAAATAAAATGCTTTCCACTATTATTAGTATATGGTTCATCCATATAAATATTATCTTCATCATATTCTAAGCCTAATTCATAATCGTCTTTATTAACAATTTGTAATATTAACTTTTCAATGTTATTCAAAAATTTACCTCCCTTTTATTTTTTCTTTCTAGCTAATATTTGATACTCACTTTTTAATTTTTCTAAATCACTATTTTCTTTCTCATCAGCTAATATTATTATTCCCAAAAAAATCCCATTTAAAAGCAAATAAGTTATAGTGTCTAAAATAGCGTCTCCTCTACTTTCTAATTCATTTTGATATATAGCTTTTTCTTTATTTAAAATTTGAATATTATAAGTTGGATAATTATTTGCTTCATCAATTGTCTCACTATAAACTGGAAATTCTGATTCTTTAGTTAAATATTCATTCAAAAGTTTTGGATTACTTACAATATCTTTAATATCTTCTTCTTTAATATTTTGATAAGAATAAACACAACGCATCTGACGATATAATCCCTCACTTGTTTTTTCCCAAGCCGTATTATATAAAACTAATAACTTTACATCTTTATAACCATTTAAAGTCTTTTTTTCTATATCTAACATTGGTTTAGTTTTTTCATCATCTTCATTAACATTTTCAATAGCTGGAACATAATACCTTAACATATCCTCAGTAAAAGGAGTCATATGATTGCTTTTAAAAAGTAAATAAGTTGCTGCAACTAAGCCAATTTTAGAACAACCAGATATCTTTTTTAATTTTTCACGATATTTAATTTCCTTTTTCATTTCATCTAAAGTCATTATCGAGCCTTCTTTCATAATTTTTTATTATATTAAATTAAACTTAAATGTCAAGTAAATTAAAGCTCTCAAGAATTATAGAATACAAATATGTTTTAACCGGCTTTTTAAAGGTTTTGACAATATATTCTTTATAACCCTTTAATTGGGTTAAATACTCTTTACTAGAAACATTTTGTAATTTATAATCAATTATTAAAATTTCATTTTCTTTAACAATTAATAAATCAATTATTCCATGCAATAATTCATCTTCATTAGAACTTATAAATTCATATTCATGAAATATTTTATCACTTAAACTATTTTTAATAATTTCACTATCCAAAAATACTTTTATCTTATTTCTAATAAAATTATCAGAAATTAAATCTAACCGCGGCTTATTAAAATCTAAATATTGTAAAGTTTCATGAAACTTCGTTCCTAATTTCATATTTTCCAGTTCTTGTAACGTATTCAATTCATTTGTTTTTTTAGAAAAAGTTTTTTGTTCTTCTCTATTATTATCTTTTTCTAATTCCATAACCATTAACTTAGAAGCTTCAACCTTTTTTATTTCTTTTGTTTTAGGAGTCAAATATGCTTTTGATACTTTAATATCATCTACTTGTTTAATATATGGTTGATAATATTTTTTTAATAAAGCCAAAAAGTCAGCAAAAGACCGAGCTTTTAATTTTATATTATCCGTTATTTTACTATTTAAAACCAATTTATCATTATTTGGAAGTAAAAAAATCATTTTTTCTTTACTTCTAGTTAAAGCTACATAAAATAATCTAATCTTTTCAGATATTTCTTCCATATAAAAATTATTTTTAACTAATTCTTTAACAAAAGTTGTATAAATACCTTCTTTATCTATAGAACTTACTAATCCATACTTTTTAGAATATAAAAAATGTTCTTTAATATCCGCTAAATTAAATTTTTTATATAATCCTGAATAATAACACACGGGAAACTCTAAACCTTTAGAAGCATGAATAGTCATTAATTTTACACAATTATCATTTTTCTTTTCAAAACGATACTTTAATTCTAATTTATAATCAACCAAATTATTTAAATAATTAGTAAAGTCCTCATAAGTATAACCAAATCTACTACACTCAATAACAAAATTTTTAAAATAATCAACTAATACCATTCCATCATTTATATTACCAATACTAATCATTTTCTCATAATAATTAGTTACTTCTAAAATTTCATCTAAAATTATTCTTAAAGGCTTAGCATCTATTCCTAAAAGAACAGGTTTAAAAGTTTTTATAACTTCTGAATCATAATATAAATTATTTGTAACTATCTGATATATCTCTTCATCAGTTAAATTAAATAAAAAACCTCTAGCTAAAGTAACAAATGCCATTTTAAAGTCTTCATCTTTTTCTTTATCAGCCATTTTATTAATTAATAAAAAAGCATTTTTTAAAGTTTGGAAATGAATATTACTTTTAATTTGTTCATCATAATAAGCATGAATAGGAATACCTAAATAATTAAAAATTTTTTGATAAAGTAAAAAGTCACTACCCCGATCCATTAAAATACAAAAATCTTCATATTTAATTTCTCTTAAAGTTTTATTACTAACTACTTTTTCTTTATTTAAAATCCGTTTTTTAATATCATTAGCAATATAAAAAGCTTCCAATTCTTCTTTTAAATATTCTTTAGAAGGTTCATAACTAATAATTTCCATATTATAGTCACAATTATCTTTAATCTCTTCATAACTTTTATTACCAAAAACCATTTGATGCTCTAAAAAGTAATTAGCGCCACCTAAAGCATCACTCATTAAAGGATTAAAAAGCAAATTAATATTAGTTAATACTTCTTTCCTAGAGCGAAAATTATCTATCAAATCAATTTTATAACCATTCTTTTCATCTTTGTATAACTCATATTTTTCTTTAAATAAATTCGGATTAGCATTTCGAAACCGATAAATACTTTGTTTTATATCCCCAACCATATAAATATTATCTTGACCAATTAAATTAATAAAAGCTTCTTCTAAATCATTGGTATCTTGATATTCATCTACCATAATTTCTTTAAATTGTTCTTTTAACTCTCCTAAAATATGAGGATGAATTTTCACTAAATAATAGGCAATTTTAAAAATAGTTGTAAAATCAAAATAACCAAGTAAAGTCTTTTTTTCTTCATAAAGTTGAAAATAATCTTTTAAAATATTAATTAATACTGACGTATTATCTTTTGTTTTAAAATAATCTTCTTTCAAATCATCTTTAAAACCAAATTTTACTAAATTTTTTAATTCTTTTAAAGTAGCTGATATATCATCTTTAACCATTTTAAGTTCTAAAGACGCATCTTTTGATAATCTTGGTAAAACAATCCCACTTAAAAGCTTTACATCAGAATAACCTTGAGCCTTAAACAAATTTTGTAAAGCATCATTTAATTTATCACAATAATTTTTATCTATATAAGATACCTCTTCTACAATATTTTCAATTTCTTGCACTTTATTTAAAACAATTTGTTCATATTCATTAAACAATTTTTCAAAATATTCATCATTATAATAATTAATTAAATAATTATCTAAATATTCTTGAACATCTAATTTTAGTTCTAATTTCTTAGCAATATTTAAAAATTCATTTAATAAATTATCATCATCTTTAACACAAAAAGACTCAATAAGTTTAAAAAAATTAACATCTTCTTTTGTATAATAACTATCAAATACTTCCCTCATACATTCTTTTTGTAAAATATCAATTAAAGTATTATCACTTATTTTAGGGTTACTTGGTAAATTTAACAAACAATGATATTTTTTTACTAAAAACAAGGCAAAAGAATCAAATGTACAAATAAATGATTCATCTAATTTAAGTAATTCATCTTGTAAATCGTCTTCTTTACTAATTGCCTGTCTAATTCGTTCTTTCATTTCTTGAGCAGCAGCATTCGTAAAAGTTAAAATTAATAATTCATCAATATGCCGACCATTTTTTAATAAATTAATAACTCTTGCAGTTAAAACACTTGTTTTACCAGAACCAGCCCCCGCACTTACTAAAATATTCTTACCTGTTTTTTTAATTGCTTGCCACTGCATCGCTGAGTAGTTCATCATCTTCACCTCCTATAAAATCTGGTTTAACTATTTTTTCATAAACAATATCTAGTCCATCATAATTACAAATAGCTTCATAAGGACAAAATTCACAACCAACATTTTTATTACCAATATTTTTAGGCGCAATTTTAAAATTGCCATTAAAAATTTCTTCAACTGTTTCTTTTATCTTTTGTTCAGTAAATAAATTCATTTTAGCTAACTCATCTTTGCTCATTACTTTGGCATATTTATAAAAACCTTTCGCTGACTTTTTTAAACCCTTAATTACTTTACTATCAAAATAACTACTATCAAATTTGCTCAAAGCTTCTTCATCACTAATACTATAACCTTCCAAATAATACTCTTTTTCTTCTAATTCTTTTCTTTGATGTTTTAAATCAGCACTAACTAAAGAAGGAATTACTTTTTGCAAATAAAAACCCACTAATTCATAATCTTTAAATTGTGATTTACTAAGTAAATAAGCATAAATAGGCAATTGCATCCCAATTCCATAATTAATTAAATTAAAATCAATTTTAGGACTACCCGTTTTATAATCAATTACACTTATTCGCTGTTCATCATAATAAAATTTATCAATAAAACCTTTAAAAATAATATCATGATTTAATAAAACTTCAATTTTAACTTCACATAACACATTTTTAAGACTTGAATATGCTTCTTGTCTTTTAATTTCCTCAATAACTCTTCTTAAATTATTTGCTAATTTATTAAAGAAAAATTCTTCTTTCTTTGAATTACTAAAATTATTCTTTTCTTCTAAAACCAATTTTTCAAAATCAAAATCTAGTTCATAAAATTGTTCTAAAACATGATGATAAAAATTCCCAACACTTTGAAAAAAAGTAGGATTAGATTTATTTATTTTTAAAACATTATTTAAATAAAAACGAAAAGGACAACGATTATATAAATCTAAACTAGAATATGATAATGTATTAATTGGCTTAATTATATTAAATTTTTTAAATTGATGATTAAAACTTTTATAAGAACAATCTTTATAAGCCGGATATAATTGTTCTAAAGAAGAATCCCACACTCCATATTCATAATAAAGATCCATATTTGCCGCAAAAGTAAGTTTATTAAATAAATGAGAATTTTCATAATTAGGTTTAATATCAATTTCTTTTAAATAATTTTCTTTTATAACTGGAGCTAAATAAAATTTACCATCATCCAAAGCACTTAAAGAAATAGTTAAATTAGAATAATAGTTTAATCTTTTTATCGTATCTTGCAAAATATTTTGATTTTCCTCTAAAATACTTAATAAATTTAAATTACTTCTTTCTTTATCCGTTAAATATTCATAATTCTTAACTAAATTAGGAAAACAAGATTCTCGAGCATTTACTAAAAATATATAAGCATCCCTATCAACTTCACCCGTCAAAAAATCAAAATCTCTAATACAGTTTTTAGGAATATCAATTTTAATAGTTAAACTTTTCAAAGAGTCTAAAACATAATTATAAAATTCCGTATTTACTTCTAAAGCTAAATATTTATTAGCAAAATTAATCAAAGCATTATATACTTTTTCTTCAAAATGATTCTTTAAATTTTTTTTTAATTCAGCAAAAATACTTTGCCAATCTTCCTTAATATGTTTAACAAAATATTTTACAATTTTAGTTGAATATACATTTAAAGTCATCGTAAAAGAAAAATTCAAATTAAAGAAATGACCATAAGTTAAAAATAAATTACGATATTCCTCATCAACATTAGTTAAATATATTTTTTCATAAGGAACACCTTTTTTAATTAAATCTACTATTAGATTACAAATATTACTTACTTCTTCTCTTTTTTTTAATGTTTTAAAATAAACCAAAGAATTACTCTCTAGTTCTATATTTTCTTCCCAAACTTTAGTTAATAAAGAACACTTTAAATATAAAATATTAACAATATTAGTTTTTACTAAATGATAAAAACATAATTCATAATTTTTTAACCATTCTTTAAATAAAGGATTAACTACAAGCAAATTGTTTTCTTCTAATTCTTTTTTTAAATTTGCTAAAAAAATAACTTTATCATTATCATAATTATTATCATTAACATAATAGATATTTTCTAAATAAATTTTAGCTATTTCTTTAGAGATATGATACTTACTAACAAGATAAAATAATGTCTCTTCTGTATAATCAAAAATAAGTTGTTTTTTTAATTCACTTATAGACATTACTAAAGAATCTAAATCATTATTACCTCTTAATTTATTTAATAAATATAGTTTATTATTATCACTTGTTATATATATTTTCTGCATATCCTCACCAAAAATATTGTATCACAAAAAAAGAAGTTTACCTAACAAATTGCTTGCACTTTTCTAACCACAATAAATATTCATCAAGACAATTCATTATTTCTTCTTCACTTTGACATAAACAAATTTTTTGTTTCATTTCTTTACTATTTGGCATTCCTTTTAAATAAAACAAAATATTTGATCTAATTTCTAATAAAGCAGCTTTTAAAGATTTATCATTTTTTAATAAATTAAAATGTTTTTTCATCATTGCCACTTTTTCTTCATTTGTCGGAGCAGCTATTACTATACCTTTATCTAAATATTCTACACATTCTTTAATTAACCACGGATTACCTAAAACTCCTCTTCCAATCATCACCGCATCACAACCAGTTTCATCTAACATTTTCTTGGCCAAAATGGGACTTGTAACATCACCATTACCAATAACAGGAATTCTTACATTTTCTTTAACTTCTTTAATAATTTGCCAGTTAGCTTTACCACTATAACCCTGACTTCTAGTTCTAGCATGAACACAGATTGCACTAGCCCCAGCTTCTTCACATTTTCGAGCTACTAAAACCGCATTAATTGAAGAATCATCCCAACCACTTCTAATTTTAACTGTTACCGGAACATTAACAGCTTCTACAACATTTTTAACAATTTCATATATTTTATCCGGATTTTTAAGTAAAGCACTCCCAGCTTGAGCTCCTACCGCTACTTTCGGAACTGGACAACCCATATTAATATCAATAATATCAGGATGCATCTTTTCTTCAACAATTCTTGCTGCTTCAACAAAAGATGAAACATCACTTCCAAATATCTGCTGAGCAATTGGTCTTTCTTCATCACTCATTTTTAAAAGTTTTAATGTTTTCTCATTTTGATAAACTAAAGCTTTATCACTTACCATTTCCGCATAAATAAGCCCAGCACCCATTTGCTTAATTATTTTTCTAAAACTAGTATTAGAATAACCAGCCATCGGAGCCAAGACAATCTGATTCTTAATTTTTACATTTCCAATCTTCCATTCCATAATCTAAAACCTAATTTCTACTTCATCACCATTTTTAAGTAAAAAAGCATTAGCTTCATCACGGTCAATATGTAAATCCATAACCCCATTATCTTTTACCTTAACAAATGCTTTAATAATTCCTTTACGTTCCTTATCAATTACCACATCAATCATTTGATCATCAACTAAATTTAATTTTCTAGCTTCACTAGGATTTAAATGTAAATGAGCTTTAGCTAAAATACAACAACTATTAAGTAATACTTTTTTTCCATTAGCTTCAACATAAACACTTTCACTATTAGCCAAATCCCCACTTTTTCTAACCGGAGGATTTATTCCTAAAACATAAGCATCACTTGCTGATATTTCTACTTGATTATAAGAACGACAAGGCCCCATAACTCTTACATGAGCAATCTCTCCAGAATTTGTTTTTAAAGTAACATAATCAGTAGAAGCATACTCATTATTTTGACTTATCATAAAATCTTTAACCATTTCTTTATTAAATAATTTATCATATACATCTTTAGTTAAATGAACATGACGATTACTAATACTAACTTTTATTTTCACAAAAATCACCTATCAAAATTATACAATATTAAAAAAAAATACGCACTTATAAATACGTATTTTGACATTATATTAATTAATTTTTTTAGCAACAACAACCATTCGTCCATTCTCCTGTGAATACTCACAAGTAATTAAAGTTATTAATTGTTCCCCAAAATGAGCATCAACACCAGTTGAATAAAGTTCCAAAGCTTTACTATTATCAATAAATTCATTATACTTTTTTTCATCACTCAAATCATTATAATAATAATATCTAAAAACATCTTGTTCATCTTGATAAAACACCCTTGATTTAAAAACCGTTACTATTTCATACTTTCTTGCTTCATTATTAGTATATATTTCAATTATATTATGACTATCATAATATTCTTTATTAACATAATTTAATAAATTTTGAAACATCTCTTGATCTTTCATACTATGCCCATAAATTATCACATTAGAATTAACATCATTTAAATTAGAATTATTATCAATAAATATCGAACCATAACTACTATATTCCTTTTGATAATTATGATTTAAATAATAATCATTATCACTTCCCTGTAATAATGGATAATTAATTTTAGTGTCATTAATTTTAATCCATCCCTTAACATCTTCATTTTCTTTTTGTAAATCTATAACTGTATTAAAAATGGTTTGATTTACATCTTCTTCACTAGAATTAATTTCTATATTAAAAATATTTTCTTGCAATTCTTGATTTATTTTTTTATCTCTAAAATTGATAAAAACAAAATAAGATAAACAACCAATTAATATTACTAAAATAATACTAAGCCCCATAATTTTATATTTTTTCTTAATTTTCATCAACTATACCTTCTTACAAAAAAAAGGTGAAATATTCACCCTTTATTAATCCTTAATTTTAATAACTAAAGTTAATAAACTTAAAGTCATAAGTGTTAAGATACTTAATACCATCATTATATTATTATTTCCTGTTTTTGGAACATCGTCTAAAACTCTATTTTCATCTTTAATGGCTACTAAGAATGGTGAAAGTTCATTTACATTAATATCAATTTTACCATCAACAATTTCTTTTTGAACTTCTTGATAAGTACCATCTTTCTTTAAATGTAAAACTAAAGCTTGTTTACCATTATACTCTTTACCAACTGTAAATACAATGTTAATGCCATTTTTAATTTCGCCTTTTACTACATGTAATTCATAAGTATTTAAAATATTACCATATCCTTTTTTCTTAGCTGTTTCAACAATATTTAAATAATCTTTACTAGTATCATCAAGTGCTTCTGCAGCAATAGCAACATCAGTATCTTTAGAAGTATCAACAGTAACATTACTAATTACTTCATTTACATAAGAAGTTGTATCCTCATTACCATAAATATGAATATGGAAATTTTTAGCAGCATATACAATATCATTTTTTATGAAATATAAAGTGCTTCGATTATAATATTCATCTACCTCACCACTACCTTTATGAGTTCCAATTACAATTTTTACGCCTAAATCATTAGCCATTTTAGCAGCGCGTCCTTCAATAGATAAATTATAACGCATTTGAGCATCATTAATATTAAAAGTAGATGTTGTATCTTCTAAAGCAACTTTAGATAGATAATCTTCAATT
>CANQZD010000046.1 GCA_947628275.1 uncultured Bacilli bacterium
TTATCGTGTTTCTAAATAACTGACATACACATGTATGCTAGTTTTTGCTAAGATGAACTTTCCTATAAGATAAAAAAACCGCCAGCAGCAGTTTTCTTATTTTAAACACATTCAATATATGTATCAGATAAACAACGTAACGCACATACACAACCTAAATCAATAGTAAAAAATGAATTAGTAGCAACATAAGGATTTAGACTTGTTGTATCAGGATTTTCTTCTAAGACCCGACAAGTACAACAATTATTATCTACTTTTTCTACCCTAAACACAGTTGAAGTTGTCTGTGGGGTAACCAAATCTTTAGTTGTTGGCATCGCAAGTGGTGTTCCATTTGAACCACAAGTAAAAAGCTGAATTGGTCTAGTATTACATACTAAACAATTTGGTCCACCGCCTAGTACAGGTCGATCACATGAATCTAAGCAAGAATCTGGACATGCATTTTGTTGTAAAACTAAGATGACATTTAATATCTCACTGATGCAGTTAGAATTATTATCGTTGTTACACATAACATTTTCCCCTTTCCTATATTCTCATTATTAATTTATGTTAATTTTTAAAAATAGTGCATTTTTAAAAAAAGTATAGTATAATTCTTATTAAGAAAGGTTAGATAAATATGGATCAATGGTTAATATATGTAATTATTATCATTAGTTTGCTTTTCATTTCCCTAATAATAGCCAAATTAATGAGAAAAGATTTCAATATTGAAGCAAACAAATTAATATCTTATCTAGGTGGAAAAGACAACATTGTTAATGCTGAATGTAACATGTCACGTTTTAAAGTTATTTTAAAAGATATCAGCATTGTTGATAAAGACGCTATTACTAAATTAGGTGCAAAAGGAATAGTTGAAATAGACAATCAGTTAAAAATAATCTTTGGTAAAGATGCTAAAGAACTAAAAAGATATATTGATCAATTAATTTAAAAAAATTACAAAGTTAACCTTTGTATTTTTATTTTAATCAATAACTTCAATATCTAATATTGACGAAATAGGAATTTGTTTATTATCAAAAGTGAGTAAAGAATAATCCTTTTTACCAACTAATATAACTTCATCAACTTTATCATTCATTGTAATTCTAACCCGCTTTTTATATACAAAATCTTTACTAGCAAATATCTTATTTATTTCTTTATTAATATCCTTACTACGAACCTCATTATTATTTAAACTACCATAATAATACTCAGTATTATTATTAATTTCTTTTTCAATAGGATTAGAAAAAACAGCCGGTAAATCTTTTTGCACAATAATCACCTCTTTCTATCATTTTATGTTTATTTTCTTTTTTTGGACTCATATTAATAATATGAAAAATAATCGCAAAATAACCATCTTTACATTTACTATTTTTTTCTTATTATTACTCATAATAAGTCTTTTAATAATGTATCACTCCCAATTTATTAGTAGTCTTTATTCCAAACACTTTCAAAAACAACTAATATGGATTATCATTGGTTTTATTATTTTTCTAGCATTATATTTTATTCCTAAAAAATATTTATTTAAATATAGTAAATTACTCTATATAATTAATCTTATCATGCTTTTATTAGTTTTAATTATCGGCAAAAATGTTAATGGAGCAACAGCTTGGTTAAAAATTGGTAACTTTCAATTTCAACCTAGTGAATTAATGAAACTATCTTATACCCTCTTTCTAGCAAGCTTTTGCTCAAATCGTAGCTTTTATACCCTTAAAGACGAATTTAAATTTATCTTTAAAGTAATAATTATTTTCCTTATTCCCTCAATTTTAGTTTTTTTAGAACCGGACACCGGAGCAATTATCTTTTTTCTTTTAATTGCTATTAGTATTTTATGGAATACCAAAATATCCAAAAAATGGTTTGCTGTTTTTATTTTCATCATCACTAGTTTATTAGGCTTATTTTTCTATGCCTATAACTTTCAACAAGATTTACTAATAAAACTATTAGGAACAAGTTTTTTCTATCGAATTGAAAGAGTCTTATCATTTGGAAAAGGTATGCAAATTGAAAATTCCATCATTGCTTTAGGCAGTGCCCCACTATTTAGTTTTAACCTAACTACACCCGGAATTTATATTCCTGAAGCTCCTACTGACTTTATCTTTGCCTTATCAAGCAATATATTTGGTCTATCTGGACCAATTAGTATCTTAATTTGTTATTTAATCTTAGACTATTGCCTAAGTAACCTCTTAAAAGAAGAACAAGATGAACAATCAAAACTATTTTTCAAAGGATTTTTAACTATTTTTTTATTTAGTCAATTAGAAAATATTGCTATGAATTTAGGCTTACTACCTATTATTGGAATCCCTCTTCCCTTTTTAAGTTACGGTGGCTCATCAATGATAATCATGTTTGCTTTCTTAGGAATAATTTTAAACCAAAAGAAAAGTTTTACTAAAAAAAGTAAAACAATTCATATTCAATATCAATAAGGAACATAATAATTATAAGAATAGTTACCATAAGGACCAGGTGAATAACCATACATAGGTTGTGGAGCAACATTATAAATTGGTCTTGGCCGAGTTAAACCAACAGCTGCACCACCCGTAACAGCCCCCACTAAAAAAGGAAAAATAAAGCGGTCATTATTATAATTAGGATAATAACGATTACGTTCACGATACATATTCATATATGGATTCATAAAATACTCTCCTCTCAGAATAGTTTATGACTAATTAACTAATCGGTTATCAAAAAAAAGAAGAACTCAATTCTTCTTAACCTTTCTTGAAACAGTCTTTTTAGTAACTGACTTTCTTGTCAAAGACTTTTTACCAGCATTAGTAACTTTCTTCTTAACAATAACCATTTTCTTATTACTATTAATTTCTTCCAAAATACTATCTGCTTTTTCTTTAATCTCCGTAACTACTTCTTCTAATCTATATATTTTATTTTCTTGAGCAATTTCTTCTAAAGTCAAACAAGATTCTTTTACTCTATTTATTTTATCTATAACTAATTTCTTTCTAGTTTCATCAGATAAATCACTTAATTCATCTTTAATTTCATTTAATCTATCTATAAAGATTGTTTTAATCTTTTCCAAATCAATATTTTTAATCGAATCAACTAAATTACTTAAAGATACTTTTAACTTATCTTTTCCCTCATTAGAGCCAAGTAAAAGACCAACTCCTAAGCCAATCAAAGCACCAGCTATAAACTTACTATGCTTACCATCCATTACTTAGCACTCTTTTTCTTAGCTGCTGGTTTCACTTCTACTACTTCAGTCTCTTCTTTTTTATTCTTTTTCTTTGTAAAAACTCCGGTAATCATCCCTACAACTGACTCAACAATTTTATCAGTAACTAAAACAATTTTATCAGTTGTCGTATCAATAATCCGAAATAAACTATCTAAAGCATGGACTTTTTCATTAACATTATCAACTGTTCTTTCAACTTTATCTAAAGTAATAATTAACTTAATTGCTAACACAATTCCAATTATTAAAATAATAATTAATAAAATATAAATAACTATGGGTAAAAACTCTAACAAAAAACTCATTTCTATTCATCCTCCTTATCATCATACATTGAATCAATTAAATCAAACAAATCATTTTCTAATGTAGCTTCTTCTTTTTCTTCTTTAGTTTTTATCTTTGGTTTATCAACTTGTTCTAACTGAATTGACTCAGTATCATATTCAATTCCAGCCGTCTTCTTTTCTTTTTTTAAATCAATAACATCAAAAGCTGTTTCCTCAAGCATATCTTCAACACTTTTTTCTTCTCTAGCCTTTGGTAGTCGTTCTTTAGGTTCTTGTTCTTTATAAAAATTATCAACGGGTTTATTCAAAGTTTTTTCTAAATCTTCTTCTAAAGTCCCAAAAGCCTTTTTTCTAACTATATCAACATCAATTTCTTTTTTATTATCATTACTAACAATTAAATCTTCTTTTTTATAATTTTTATCTAAAATTCCATAAACAGGTGATATAAATGGTGAAGGTTTAAACTTAGTAGATTTAGGTTCTTCTTTCTTAGGTGGATAAGCTCTTCCCTTTATTTCATCTTTTGGTTTTTCCTCTTTTACACTTCTCTTTATCTTAGGCTTTTCATAATCAAATAAATTAATTGCCATACTTTCTGTTTTCTCTTCTTTAACAGGAACTTCATCATCAATATCTAAAGCAAAATTTTTCATACTATCAAATTCATGGTCATCAAATGCTGGAAAATCAAAAGTTTTTTCAGCTTTAAATAATTCTCTATCAGTAACTATTGGTTCTTCATCAGGTTCTTTAAAAGTCATTTTTTCAATTTTCTTAGGAGGTTCAGCTGGTGCAATTTTAGGTTTAACTTCTTCAACCGGAACTTCTATTTCTTCCTCTTCAAATAAAACATTTTTTAACTTATTAAACAATTTCATTTTCTTTTACCCGCTTTCTTATCTTCTTATAAAATCCGGATCAACACTTTCATCTTCTTCATACTGACCATACTCTTCAGCAATTTGTAAATAACTACTTTCCGTATCAGCAGTTTCAAAAATGTTATATAAAACTTCACTAGATTTTAAAGAACTTTCTTCCATAAGACTTTCTAAGACAGTATCTTGATATTTAATAGACTTTAAAATTGACGATGAATAAGCAAGCGCTTCTTTAATGTTTTCTTCGGATACTATCACTTCTATTTTAGCATAATTATACATGATTTCAATAAAATATTTTTCATTTGCTGTTTTTTTTATTTCTAAGTAACCAAATTTATCTTCATTTTGAATACTTCGACTAAATACCACATCACTTTTTTCCTTATAATCATTTTTAACTTTATTATAATAACTAACTAAATCCACATATAAATAATACTTATCATCATTTTTAGAAAATATTTCATTATTACCAGTTGTCTTAATAATTCGCATCCCTTTAGGTAGATAATATAAATAACCCCTTCTATTTTCATTAGTTATATTATACTTACTTGAAAAAGCATCTTCTATTATTTGCTCATAATTTAAATTAGCCAAACTAGAGCATCCTGTACAAAAAAACAATAACACTAACCCTAAAAACGCTTTTTTCATTTTATCAACCTTTCGTGGGTTAATTATATCACGAAACCACTTTTCTTGTAAATTAAGATTTTATACCTAATATTTTTTCAAAAAGTTCTTGATATTTTAAAACCACTAACTGCCATGTATAATCATCTTTAATTCTTTTCTTAGCCATCCGTTCATATTCTAAACATTCATTTTTACTTAACTTATCAACTTTTTCTAAAACTTTTTTTAAATTATCTTCATCTTTATTAAAATAAAAACAACTATCTAAACCAACCTCTTTATTATAATCTACATCAAATAAAATATTAATCTTCGTACAACTTAAAGCCTCTAATAAAGAAGGATTAGTTCCACCAGCTGAATGCCCATGAATATAAGCATACGCTAAATTCCGGAAAGTTGCTAACTGGGATTTATCATAAACTGGACCAATAAACTTAATTCTTTGATCATTTAAAAAACCAGTATTATCTTTAAGCCTTTGATAAAAAGCATTTTCTTCTAAATTACAAATAATAACTAAATCTTTCTTAATATCAGTCTTCATAAATTCTTTAATTATCACTTCATAATTATTTTCTGGAATAAAACGCCCAACAATTAAATAATAGTTATTAACTTTAATATGATACTTTTTCATTAAATCTAAAGATTCTTTTTCATCACGAACATCATTAAAATCAGCCCCATACGCTATAAAACTTGTTGGAGTATGATACTTATAATATTTATTATCAATATATTTTTGAATAGCCTTAGAATCACAAACACAATAATCACTAGCTTTAATCATTGTTCTCTCACTAATTTTAAAACACTTCTTTATCCACCATGACCACTTATCTCTCGTCCATTCTAAACCATCAGGATTAATTACAATTTTAACTCCATGCCGATGAAAAAAATACTTCCAAAACAAAAAGAATGGCCCAACTCGACAACCTAATATATATAATATTGTATTTTCTAAATCATGTTCCTTTAAATACTTTTTAAAATATCTAACAGCTTTAATCATAAAACTAAACATAGTTACAAAACCATGTTCTTTTACATATATTCTAGGAGAAAACACCCCATCTTCTTCATAAACTTTTAAATCTTCTGTTTTATCATGTGTTAAATGAGGAATATAAAACTTAGTATCAACATCTTGATAATTTTTAACTAAATTAGTTACAAAAGTTTCCCAACCTCCATAATTATATTTATAACCACGTGCTCCAATAATTATGATATTCTTCTTCATATCTCATGTCACCTCAAATCCAAAATGTTAAATAAGCAATACCTAAACTAACATAATAAACCATTTTCAAAAAAAACATTCCGATTTTATTTAAATGATTATATTCTCTTTCATAATAAAACATACTACTTTTTAATATCTTATACTTTTTAACTTTATTTAAACTCTTATCAACTGATAAAGACAAATTATGCTTAACCGCAACCCGATTATCAACATAAGTTTCCAAATTCTTCATCATAGCTTTCTTTCCTAAAATATTTTCTTCATAATATAAGAAAGTATGAGTATCAAAATAATTAACTTTTTTAAAATCTTTTATTCGACCCATCATAAAACAACCATGAATAACTTCTACTTTAGTTAAAGCTTGATTATAGTATTCCTTAGGATATTTAAGCATTTTTGTACTAAAACGATGAAAAAACGTTATATTAGATATTAAATCCGTCCAAAAATTTGGACACTTCCAACCCCGATTAATATACCCATTTTCTAATATCTTAGGCCCTAAAAAAGCAATATGACTATTTTCTTTAAAATCATTTATTAACTCACTAATTACACTTTCACTCACTAAAACATCCGGATTAGAAACAATAGCCAATTCACATTTAGTATTTTCCTCTAAATACTTTAAACCTAAATTATTCCCATGAGCATAACCCTTATTCTTTTTATTTTCTAAAATAATAACTTTCTTAGTCTCATATTTTTTTAGCTCTTCTAAAGAATTATCAGTGCTACAATTATCAACAACAATAATCTTATTTAAACACTCATAATCTTTAACCTGATTTAACATTTTTTTAGTATTTTCACTATCATTATAATTTAATATAACCATACCTGTTTTCATATTTCACCAATTATTTCTTTTAATTCCTTTTTAGTTGCTTCCCTACTAAATCTTTTAACCGTTTCATAACCATTTAGAAGATAAGATTCACATCTTTTCTCACTCATATTATAATACATTTTAATTTTTCTTGCCAAACTCTTTGCACTATCACTATGATAAGTCAAAGCATTCTCCCCATTTTTTAAATATTCACTTGGTCCATACCTATCACACCCAATAACAAAAGTATGACAAGCCATAGCTTCTAAACCAACTAATCCTAAAGATTCACTTTTTCTTTTAGTTGGAAAAACTAAAACATCAAAAGCATTATAATAATTAACTAAATCGTTTTGATAAACAAAATCTTTTTTAATAACCACATTTTCTAAATGATACTTAGAAACTAAATAATCAAAATTTTTAGCTTCAATACCACTACCAATAACTAATAATTTAGTATTCCTAAATTCTTCATCATCTTTTAATAAATACATACTTTCCAAAAGTGTATCATAACCCTTATTTTTTTCTAACCGCGAAACTAAACCAATATAACTAATATTTTCATCTAGCCCTAATTTCTTCTTACACTCATATTTATCTAATTTTTCAAATTTAGCTAAATCAACACCTCCAGCATGATATATTTTAATTTTATCAAGTGGATAATTATATATTCGATTAACCTCTTTTTTAAAATAATTAGAAGATACCACAACTAAAGAAGCATATTTTAAATATTTTTTACTTCGCTTAATATTCTTTTCTTCAAAATTATAATCAGCAACTAAATCATTACCATGCCCATTTAAAATAAGTTGAGTATTCTTAGTAAAACGATAACTAAATAAAACCGGTTTAGTAGAATGAGATATAAAATGAACCCAAATATAATCATAAGAACCAAAAGATTTAATGAACGTTTTTAAATAAAAAATACTATAACTAATTAATTTACTAAAAATATTTTTATGTTTAGACATAACACTTTTACGAACAATAAAATCACTTTCTAAACAATCAACCATATTTTTAACAAAAGAACCATAATGTCTAGCCCATCTACTAGGATACATATTTGATACAACCAAAACTTTTCTTCTTCTATCATCATTTTTATTAGCCATAACAATTAAAGGCAAGAAAATACTTACCATTGCACTATTAAGAATATGACCAGCAAAAACGGAAGCAATTAAAGTTAAATAAAAACTAAAAGCATATATATTTTTTAATTTAATTTTTCTTAAAACATAAACCATTACTAAAATATATACAGCTAAACCAAGTAACCCTATACTAAAGAAAATATCAATAAGATCAATTTCACTATTTTTAACAAGCTCACTACTAACATCCCCAACCCCAAAAATATATTTAGAAACATCTTTATTTTTTAACTCTAAAAATGCATCACCAGCAAAAGAAAGTCTACTACTAAGCATTACTCTATCAATAAATTTAATACTAAATACTTCACTAGCAGAATCTATTTCATAATATTTTAAAGCAACATCAAAATTCTTAACTAACACTAAAACAAGACCAACAAAAACAATTAAAACAATTGGTATATACATCAAATACTTAATAGTTCTTTTACGATTTTTCCATAATATATATAATACACTAAAGACAAATCCAATAACTAAAGTTTTAGTTTTCAGTAAATATATACCAAATATTATTAAAAACAAACCAACTATCTTAACTAACCAATTATGATGTTCTTTTAAATAATTTAAAACAAGCGGCATTAAACATAATAATACTCCTGATAATTCATTACCCGAATAAAAGAATGATAAATATGCTTCTTTATTAACATATATTTCATTAATATTATGTCCTATCCCTAAAAAATAAGGTACTATTAAAAGTAATAAATAAAGATAAAAAATTTTAACTAAAAAATTAGTATTAATTATTTTATTATCATAATCTTTTAAAAATAATAAAGCAATTGGCAAGAAAAAAATCTTTAACAAAGAAGTCACATACATTACAATATTACTATTACTTGCTATAATATAAATTCCATCAATAATAAAATAAAGAAGTAATATTAAACATATCTTCCGATCTTTATTCTTTTTCAAAACAATTAGAAAAAAAACACCTAATATTAAAGTTTTTAAAACAGAAGATACCCAAAAATGCTTACCATTCCAAGTATAAATTGAAGTAATAAAATCAATAATAGGCATTAAAAATAATAAATAATAAAAAAGCTTATTTAATAGATTTTTTTTCATGAAGTCTTTCCTTTCTTCTTGTAAATAATATATCAGTTTTTAATACAATAAACAAGAAGACAATCATTAAACATATATATAATATAATAGCATACTTAATATTACCTATCGCGTATAAAACAGATACAGCTGAAAACAAAATATTAATTAAGTAGATAATTAACAATGAAGAACGTTTAGAAAACTTCATCTTTAATAATTGATGATGTAAATGATCTTTATCAGGATTAGTAAAAGGATTCTTACCTTTCAAAGTTCTTCTAATAATTGAAAAAATTACATCAATAATAGGTGTTGCTAAAATAGCTAAAGGAATTAATAATGACGTAAAAGTTGCTAATTTAAAACCTAAAACAGCCGTTGTCGCAACAAGCAATCCCATAAAATTACTTCCCGAATCACCAACATAAATATCAGCAGGTGGAAAATTATAAACTAAAAATCCTAATAAACTACCAATCATTAATAAACTAATAGTTGTATCTATACCACCAACTCTTCCCAAAAAAATAGCAATAATCATAATCGTAACAAAATAAATAGTTGTAATTCCAGAACTTAAACCATCAAGACCATCACTTAAATCAATAGCATTAATAATAGCTACCATAAAAATTAAAGTAATAATTTCTTTAATAGGACTTGGAAAGACTAAATTAATACCTAAAACAGTAAGACGATCAATTGTAATATTACCATATAAAATAACAACTAAACAGGCAATAACTTGACCAATTAATTGATACTTAGCACTTATTGGTTTTATATCATCAACCATACCCGTAAATAAAATAATAAAACTAGCAATTAAAATAGCAATCATTTCCACACTACTTCGAGCAAAAATCATATAACCAAGTAAAAAGGAAAAAAAGATAGCAACCCCACCTAAAGTAGGAACTGGTTTTTTATTAGTATGATGCTTACCAGGATAATCAACAGACCCAATATGTAAAGCAATTCTTTTCATAATTGGAACTAAAATCAAACTAGATATAAACGTTGTTAAGATAATAAATGGAATATTAGAACCCTTTATTCCTAAATTCATAATCTCACCCTCTAAGATTATTATACATTATTTTACTAAAAAATAATAGAAAATTATCATGTAAAGAAATATTAATCAATAATCATAAAACAAAAAAGACTGACAGACCAAAGTCTATGTCAGCTCTAAACCCAAACAAATTGTATAATATTACATCATAACAGTCAAGCATATAATTAATTTTTAACAAAACTTAATTTTACGATAATACAAATGGAGAATTTATACTTCCTGTTCCATCAACAATTTTAGTAGAGGTTGTTAAATATAATGTTGGCCAAACAACTAGTGCAAAAGATATATCGCTAATATCTAAAACATATCCTGATGAACCAACATAGAAAACAATACTACCATCAGTGGAATTTGGCGATATAGTCCATAAATCATCATTTGGTTTTAACCAATCATTTGCAAAACAATTACCTCCACTATAATCAGATAATTTTTTAGCAAAACAACTATTTCTTACTTCTCCTCCAACGGCATATCCATAATCACTTGGATAGATTAACCCTATTCCATTGTGTTTTTCTCCAACATCAGTTTCTGTACTCCATTCACTTGGATAATCATGACAAGTGTTTAATCCTCTTTCTTTTTCATAAAATTCATTTGCAGTTACTTCACTATCTTCCCATCCTCCGATATTCCAAATTATTTCCTTATCTACCATATTTCTCGCAGTATCACCTAAACCATTTGGTAGCTCTGTCCCTGAACTAAAATCACACGTTGCCTGATCGGAGTCATTACCAATATCTCCAGTATAACATTCTCCTATTTCACTTTCATAATATATTCCATTTAACATATCTTTTAATTTTGATGTTGTCCAGTTATCTGTATATCCTGATAGTCTATCCCAGGCATATGACCCAAAATCTTTTTGATTATTTATTCCATCTTGTCTTACTATTTTTATTCTTTGCTCAATACCACTATTAGTTTTAACATTTACTAAACCAATAATTCGCCATATTTCATTATTAAATGATACATAATTATCTGGATTTACACCAGCATATCTGTATTCTGCTTTGTTCCATTCTTGACCTAACTCTTCTAAATTATCATGAGGTACAGCATAAAGTCCATCTCCACTTTCTACTAATGGTACTTGCATTCCACCTAATTCTGCACCTACTTGTTCTTCAAAATATATTTTACATTCTGTCTTTGTTTGACTTAAATTATATACTAAAGGTGCCCACCTATCTTTATTCCATTCAATACCTGCTCCTTTATTACATTCTCCATGTTCAAATGCTAAATTTTCCTCATTTCCTTTCTGAGGCATGGAATTTAACATTTCATTTCCTTTATAAAATAAAAAATATACATCACTATTACCAAAGTAATCTACTTGTCCACTCATAAAAGGAAAGCTTTTATTTTCACTAAATACAGCAAAGGTTTTATATAATAGTAAACTTACACTTATTAAAACTATTGTCCCAATACTTATCAACATTATTTTCTTATTTCTTGTCTTATTATCTGTATACTTTTCTAATTTCATTTTATCACCATATTCTATATGGCATTATATCATAAGACCCCCCCCCCTGAGTCAAGATGATACTAGGCATGTTATCATTTTTTTATATCAAAGAAAAAACTAGTTTCTTTACAAGATAACTAGCAAAACTTTCTAATTAATATTACACCCAACATCTTTATGATTTAAATCTTTATAAATTGCATAAGTTAAACACTTTAATCCACCATGGCAAGTTTGTTCATGCTCACATCCTAAACAATCATCAGGTATTTTTTTCTTTCTTAAATTTTTTAAAATTGGATTATTTAAATATAAATCAATCATTTTTTCTTTAAATAAATTACCAACAACAATAGGCATTCTTCGACACGGAACTAAATCACCATTTTCCATAACTGTTAATAATGTATCTCCAGCTGTACAACCATAAGCAAAATCATTAGTCATTTGAAATTGTAAAGCTCGATACATTGAAATAGTTAAATGATTATTTTTAATATTTTTTAATTTAATTCTTTCTTTATTCATTATATTTAAATAATGTCTTGTCTCTTGTAAATTTAAAGTTAAATTTTTATCATCTGAATCACCTAAAGGAATATATCTATCTGACCAAACATTATTTACATCATATTTTTTAGCATACTTAACAACTTTAGGAAACTCCTGATAATTTATTTTAGTAGCTGTAAAAGAAAGTGAAGTAAAAATATTTTCTTTTCGTAAATTAATTATTCCTTTAGCAATTTTTTGATAAGTACCTTTACCTCTAATAAAATCATTCGTCTTCTTTCCACCTTCTAAACTTACTTGAACATAATACGGATTATAACTTTTTATTTTTTTAGCTATTTCTTCCGTAATCAAAGTTCCATTAGTAAGAATAGAAAAAGAAATTAAATCTTTATCTTTTTTAATAAGGTCTAAAATCTTAAATAAATAAGGATTACACAACGGTTCTCCACCCGTAATATTAATATGACCTTTCATTTTTAATTTTTTTAATAATTCTTTAAATTGATTATAAATATCCACTAATTGATTATATTTTAATTGCATAGGTTTATGAGATTCTTGATAACAATGTAAACATTTTAAATTACAGTTTTCACTTAAATGCCATTGTAAGACAAATCTTTTTACCATGAACCTCCACCTCCACATGAAGAACAGCCTCCACCACCACTAGATGAACCGCTAGAAAATCCCCCACCAGAAGAGCATCCACTACTAAAAGAATAATCTGTTTCTGGAAAAGTAACATTATGATACATTTTAGAATAAAACGAATCATCACCATAATCAAAAGAACCCATATCTATTCTAGAATAAGATATATTTTCAAATTTACTTATCCATTTTTTAGAAATATCTAATACATAAGTATAAGGAAGAATATCATAAAAATATTCAGGTTTTTCTAAAACTAATGCCTCTAATTGTTCTTTCTCAACCATTTCCAAGAAATTTTTAAAGCCACAAACTTTTGCTAAAATATACTCACCATATTTAGTTCTTCTTTCCATATAAATAACAAAAAAGATATTTATAAAATTACAAGCAAATGCTAAATAATAAATTATATTCCATCTTGGATCTAAATCTTTAAACATTATATAAGAAATAAAACTCAAAAATAATATAACAATTCCCCTTTTAATTCCACCAAAAATATATTTTCTAGAATTTAAATCATAAACTTTTTCTTTAAATTCTTCTTTTAATTTTGTACTAACATCATAAAAAACTTCATAAAAAGTAGGATGATTACTTAAAATTATCTCATCATTATCTATAAATAATTTTTCATATACAATTTTTTCTAATGATGATAACGGAGGATATTTAGCAATATTTTCTTCATATTCTTTCATTTCTTTCTTTTGTTCATCTTTAATATTAATTATTTTGATATAACCCTCACTAACTAATTTATCTTTTACTTTTAAAAATTCTTCATAATTATTATCTAACATTTTTCTATCACTATCTAAAAATAATTTTGTCATTACTTCAACTTCATTTTTATTTAATTTATCATCTATATCTTTTAATTTTTGAACTACTATTTGTTTTTCTAACAATAATGGAGAAATATCAGTATTTAAAAACTTAGGTTTTACAATCATATTAGTTATTTTAATATTTTCATCTTCTATTTCATCTATTTTAATATACCCTTTACTTGCTAATTCAATTACTAAAGCAATCGTTAATTTATCAGAATATTGATATTCATTATAAATATAACCAATTTGAGCAGCATCTAAATTATCAGGTGGATAAAATTCTACAGTTTGAGCCCTTTTTTCATAATCTTTACCATACTTAAACCATTTAAAAATCGTCCAAAGAGTTAAGATAAAAATAATTATTGACATACTAATTGACCACCAGCCATAATTATAACTTCCTTTAGTAAAATAACCTTCTGGTAACGCTATATCTACAGTTAATGATTTTGATAATGGCTCATAGTTTTTAAGTTTATTTTTATTTTCATTAAAAGTTGCATATAATTTATTACCATTTACCGAATAATCTACAATATTCGTAACATCATTTTTACGATATTTATCTGTAAAAAACTTTATATCATATCCTTCAATACTCTTTGGCATATTTACTTCAATCGAAGCATTATTTATAATTGTTCCCCAATAATCACCATAAGCATGAAAAATCATTTCATCAAAGCCTCTATATGGGTCTGTTCCCATATCATAAGTATATTTAATAATATATTTTTTTTCACCAACAGAAACAGAACTATAAGGATCACCTATTCTAATTACTGCTTTTTTATCCTGATTTTCTAAAGCATACTTTTCACCTACAGATCGATAATTACTTATATTTGCTTTTCTATTAAGAGTTTTCCCATTTTTACTAGTATACTCTAACCATAATGGAGTAAATTTATAAATACCATGATGAAAATTATTTTCCCAATTCACAACTATATTTTCCGTAACATCAATTTTATTATCTTCTTTCACATCCAATACAACATTATATGAAGATATTGTAAAACCATCTGCAACCGTTTCTTCTAAATTTACATGATTTTTATTTTGCTTATAATAATTGGTTAAAACCATAATTAAAAAAAAGCAAAAGACAACTAAATAAGCTATAAATGACATTATTTTAACTCTTCTATCGGCCATCACTATCAATCCTTACATCTATTCAAATTTTATCAGAAAATTAGTTTATATACAAGATTAGTCTTTTAAAAAAAAGCTCTAGTATTTACTAGAACTTATTCACTTCTAAGAGCTTCAACAGGATCTTTTTTAGATGCTGCTCTTGCTGGTATTAAACCACCAATCAAAGTTAATATAATTGATAATCCCACTAATATTAAAGCATTGTTAAATGGTAAAGAAGCTGCTAATGGAATATTACCAGTAAAGTGATGCAATACACTATTAATTATCGGAATTAATGAATAAGAAATTCCAATTCCAAACAAACCTGATAATAACCCAATAATAAATGTTTCAGCATTAAATATTGAAGAAATATTTCCTTTAGAAGCACCAATTGCTCTTAAAATACCAATCTCTTTTGTTCGTTCATAAACAGAGATATAAGTAATAACTCCAATCATTATACTAGAAACTACAAGCGAAATAGATACAAACGCTATTAAAACATAACTTACAGCATTAACAATCGTTTTAACAGATGACATTAAAATTCCCGTTGTATCTGAATAATTTATTTCTTTTTCTTTATCTACACTTTTATTATAATCATCTATAAATGACATAAAATGATCTTTACCTTCAAAACTATTAAAATATACGGAAATATATGTTGGTTCTTCCATATCTTGATATCCCAAAGAAATTAAATTAGTTTTTTGAGTAGATTCTGTTGGATTCATCATCGCACTTACTACTCTAGTAAGTTCATCTTCACTAAAATTAAGCGTAAAAGCAGAAGTTATTTTATCTTGGTCTACATTAAATGATGTTGCAAAACTATTTGTTATATTACTAGTTAACTCTCCTACTTTAGTTAAAACATCTTTTTTAACTTTTGCTTCTGTCATAGCTCTTGCCATCGTTTCATTCGTACCAACTATTGCAGCATTACTAAGATATTCAGAAACAACTTTACTTTTTAATTCTTTTATCATAGCCTCAACTTGAGCTTCACTACCTAATAGAGAATTTAAATCTTCTTGATTAGAAGGAGTTGTTATCTCACCTTCCAAATCTGTATCTTCTCCATCAGAAGGCACTACAGGTTTTGTCATCTCACTATAAAGTGGTACATATATTTTTAACAAACCATTTAATAAACTACTATATGTTGTTTTTAAAGTATCTTTTGGTATAACATACTCTTTCTCCATATTAGCTAAAGATTTTTCAACATTAGCATTATTTAAATATTTAGCTACTAATTTATCAATATTATCTACTGTAGTATCTTTATCTACACTATTAAGTACTTCAGTCGCAAACGTTTTTAAATTATTACTAAATAAATTCTTAGCTGGAATAATATCAGTAGTTATCGAATTTGTTATTTCCTCCATATAATTTTTATTCTGTTGTTCAAGTGACTTTTGATCGATATTAATATTAAATGCACTTTGCAATTTTTCACTATCAACTTTAACTAAATCAGAAAATTCAAAATCAAAATCATTTGTCTTACTATCAAATCTATTTCCTGAAAAAACATCAATTTCACCATTATCTAATTGTCTTTTTACAACATCAGTATCTCTTGCATAATCAATAATATAATTTATTAAATCAGAAGTATATGCAACACCAGGATTTAAAGCCATCGAAGTTACTCCTTCTTTTGGACTTACTATACCAACTATTTTTAATTTAGTAGCATTATCATATAAATTTTTCATATATTCTTCATCAGCTGTCATATCTTCATATACATCATACTTAGAATTATACTTATATGTTTCTGGTGCCATTATTAATCTTAAATCAATATTCATTAAATCTTCATAAGTAAAAGTTAAAGGTTCATTATTAATATCAACTGTTTCTCCACTCATTATGGCTGTAACCATTTTAGTAAGTTCCTCAGTATCCCTTAAACCTAAAGTATAAACAAGCAAATCAGAAATAGCATTAGGCTCAGATAAAACAATCATCATCTCATCATATTTTTCTGGCCATCTTCCTGCTAAAACATCATAATCATTTATAATCTCATCCCGATTATCAACCATTTGAGAATAAATTGATGTCATAGAAGAATAAGAACTTATTATGCTACTATTGCCCATTATTGAACTAAACAAATTACTTGGATTAAGTTTTGCTAATTTCTGAGTAGCATCTATTGTATAAATATTAGGACTAACACTATAAGAATATTGAATGTTTGAAACATCTTCTTCTATTTCTTTAGCATTTTTTTCTAAATATTGTTTAAAACTTTTTAAATCATTGGTACTAACACTTGAAAGCATCGAAGTAATAGTTTGTTGTTCTTTAACTTCATTAGAATTAGCTGATTCATTACCATTACTTCTTAACGATAATAAAGCACTTGTTATATCCGCTGATTCTTGTTGAATTGTTAAAGGATATGAAGTTAAAGTATCTTCTTGAATCGAATCAACATAATTTTGAAAACCTGTTGAAACAGCAAGAATTAAAGCAATCCCAATAATTCCAATTGAACCAGCAACCGAAACTAAAATTGTTCTTGCTTTTTTAGTCATTAAATTATTAAATGATAAAGATAACGCTGTTAAAAATGACATTTTAGTTTTCTTAGATTTATTACTAGCAACACTGTCTTGCTCTTTAGTATTTATTTTCCCATCATATGGATCAGAATCACTAACAATTCTTCCATCTTTAATATTAATTATTCTACTTGAATATTTTTCAGCAAGTTCAGGATTATGAGTAACCATTATAACTAATTTATCTTTAGATATTTTCTTTAACAAATCCATTATTTGCACAGATGTATCTGAATCTAAAGCCCCAGTTGGTTCATCTGCTAAAATTATCTCAGGATCATTAATCAAAGCTCTAGCAATGGCAACCCTTTGCATTTGTCCACCAGACAATTGATTAGGTCTTTTATTAATATGTTGCTCTAAACCAACTTCTTTTAAAGCTTTTTTAGCTTTTTCTTTACGTTCTTTTTTAGATATTCCTGATAAAGTCAAAGCAAGTTCCACATTTTTTAAAATCGTTTGATGACTAATTAAATTATAACTTTGAAAAATAAAACCTACCCGATGATTACGATAAGAATCCCAATCTCGATCTTTAAATTTTTTAGTACTTATCTCATTTACAATTATATCTCCCGAAGTATATTCATCTAATCCCCCAATAATATTTAGAAAAGTTGTTTTACCAGAACCAGAAGGACCCAATATAGAAGCAAATTCATGACGTCTAAAATTTACACTAACATTATCTAATGCTTTTTGCGAAAATCCTTCTGTTTTATATATTTTACTAATTTTCTTTATTTCAATCACAACTATCACCTTGATTCCTTAAATCAGTACTATCTTTTTATTTTTTTAAAATAGCATATATTATAATTCTATTATTAAATTGTTAAAAAGTGAATATCTTTTTATGAAATTTTTATAAAAATTTAAATTTGCGACTATAAAAAAGAACAACTAATGTGTTCTAAAATTAATTTAAATATTTTTTAAGCCATTGACCAGTATAAGAATGTTGTACTTTACTAACTTCTTCTGGAGTACCTGTAGCAACAACCATTCCTCCACCATCACCACCATCAGGTCCTAAATCAATAATATAATCGGCTACTTTTATAACATCTAAATTATGTTCAATAACAACAACCGTATCCCCATTATCAACAATTCGATTTAAAATAACTAACAATTTTTTTATATCATCACTATGAAGACCAGTAGTAGGCTCATCTAATATAAATAAACTCTTTCCCGTTGGTCTTTTTTGTAATTCTTTAGATAATTTTACTCTTCCAGCTTCCCCACCAGATAATGTTGGAGCACTCTGACCAAGTTTAATATAAGACAAACCAACATCCATCAAAACATCTAACTTTCTTTTAATTGTTGGAACATTTTCAAAAAACTTAACAGCCTCATTAACTCGCATATCTAATACTTCACTAATATTTTTACCTTTATAACGGATATCTAGAGTTTCTCTATTATAACGCGTTCCCCCACAAACTTCACAAGGTACATAAACATCAGGTAAAAAATGCATTTCAATTCTCTTAACACCATCACCCCAACAAGCTTCACAACGTCCACCTTTAACATTAAAAGAAAATCTTCCTTTATCATAGCCATGCATTTTACTTTCTTTCGTATTAGCATATAAATCTCTAATATCATCAAATACCCCAACATAAGTTGCTGGATTACTTCTAGGAGTTCTTCCTATTGCATCTTGACTAATCATTACAACTTTATCTATTAAATCAATATTTTTAACTTCCTTACATTTACCTGGTTCTTCTTTACTCCGATACAACTTTTGAGCAACTGTTTTATAAAGAATTTCATTAACCAAAGTACTTTTTCCTGAACCAGAAACTCCAGTAACACAAATAAATTTACCTAAAGGAAATTTAACATTAATTTTCCTTAAATTATGTTCTTCAGCTTTTACTACTTCAAGATATTTACCATTACCTTTTCGTCTTTTCTTAGGAACCTCAATTTTTTCTTTGCCACTTAAATAACGTCCCGTAATACTTTCATCACAAGCCATTACTTCTTCTGGAGTACCTTTGGCAACAACATATCCACCTTCCATTCCAGCATGAGGACCAATATCAACTAAATAATCACTAGCAAGCATTGTATCAGTATCATGTTCCACAACAATTAAAGTATTCCCTAAATCTCGCATTTCTTTTAAACTAGCAATTAACTTTTCATTATCTTTTTGATGCAACCCAATACTTGGTTCATCTAAAACATATAATACTCCTGATAATTTACTACCTATTTGAGTAGCAAGTCTAATTCTTTGAGATTCTCCACCTGATAAAGTACCAGCTTTACGATGAAGTGATAAATACTCTAACCCAACATTAATTAAAAAACTTAAACGATTATCAATTTCTTTAAGTAATAATTGACTAATATTTTCTTGTTCCTTACTAAGCTTTAAAGACCTTAAAAACTCTCTTAAATCTTTAATACTCATTGTTGTTAAATCATAAATATTTTTATTTTTAATATAAATAGATAAAACACTATCTTGTAATCTTGTCCCATGACAAACACTACAATCAGTCTCAATCATAAATCCTTCTAACCATTCTCTAATCCAAGCACTAGAAGTTTCCATATAACGTCTTTCTAAATTGTTAATAACTCCTTCAAAATAATCATTACTTTGTCTAACATTTCCATTTTTAGCAACATGCTTAATTGGAATAGGATCAGGTGTTCCATATAAAATATATTCAAATTTATTTCTTGGTAAATCTTTAATTGGAGCATTAATATCCATACCATAATAATCACAAATAGCCTTAAAAGTTGTATTCATAATACTATTATCAGAATTATACGCTACAATAGCCCCTTCACTTAAACTTTTATCTTTATTAGGTATAATTAAATTTTCACTAATCATTAATTTTGTACCTAAACCTTTACAAGCCGGACATGCTCCATAAGGACTATTAAAAGAAAACAATCTTGGTTCTAATTCTGGTATTGAATAATTACACTTTAAACAAGCATAATGTTCACTCATTAATATTTCTTCTCCCCCAATAATGTGAATAACAACTTTACCATCAGCTAATTTAGTACTTACCTCAATAGCTTCAAAAATTCTTGAACGTTCCTCACTTTTTAAAACAATTCGGTCTACAACAACATCAATATTATCTTTTTTATTTTTTTCTAAAACAATTTCTTCATCTAAAGAATAAATTTCCCCATTTACTCTAACCCTAGAATATCCCTTACTTCTTAAATCATCAAATAAATCTTTATGGGTTCCCTTTTCACCATGCACAATCGGAGCCATTATTTCTAATTTAGTTCCTTCTTCATAATCCATTACTTTATTTGTCATTTCTTCAATACTTTGACTTTCAATAGGTATATGATGTTTAGGACAATAAGGAACTCCTATACGCGCAAATAAAAGTCTTAAAAAATCATAAATTTCGGTAATAGTTCCAACTGTACTTCGCGGATTTTTATTAGTTGTTTTCTGGTCAATAGATATACTTGGACTTAAACCTTCAATACTATCAACATCAGGTTTTTCTACTCCTCCAATAAACTGTCTAGCATAAGCTGATAAACTTTCCACATATCTTCTTTGACCTTCCGCAAAAATAGTATCAAAAGCTAAACTACTTTTTCCTGAGCCAGAAACTCCAGTCATTACAATTAATTTATTTTTTGGTAATTCAATATCAATATTTTTTAAATTATTTTCTCGAGCCCCTTTAACAATTATTTTATCCATTAATAATCACTCCATCTATAGTTTAGCCAAAATAAATAGCAAAAATACTATAGCATATATTTGTTCGCAATTCAATATCTTTTAACAACCATATATCTCTTTTAATCGTTTCTTATAATTTTTCTTTTTCTCATAATTATAATTAAACTCAATATCCAATAAATTATCTTCACTTAAACAATTTAAACTCTTTAAAAAAGTTATTAACTCAGTAGCATTATCTTTAAAAAATAACCCCGTAAAATCAAGTAAATATTTTTCTAATTTATTAAACGAAGCTCTTGAAATTCGATAAGCTTTTTCAAAATTAATCTCATAATAAACAATTTTATCAAAAATAACTTTTTTAATACATCTTGCTTTATTATCTTTTAAATTATAGTTGACAACAACATCTTCACAATTTACTTTTTCACCAATCTCTTTAGCTAATGGATACAAATCATTCGTAACATAATAATCTAAATTAGGCATCTCATTAATTAAGATTCTAATATGTTTAGCCTCCAAGCTCATTCCTCCTTTCTAACAACACTATATTTTTAAAAGCCATTAAAGTCAAAAAACTAAAATTTTTAAAATAACATTTATTCTTAACTATCAACTAAATATTTGCTAACCAATTTTTAAAATTATTTAACAAAAAAACTCTAATTATCATTTTTAGAGTTTCTTTATTCTTAACGTCAATTAACACATTTTAACATTTACTTTGTTTTTTTCTTCCTTTTTCGGTCATCTTCAAAAATATCATACATTGTTTCTTCTTCTACTTCTTGTTGTTTTTCTAATTCTTTTTCCTTAACCTTTTTTTCAAAATTTTCAATAATCATAGTAGCTTCTTCTACACTCTTTATGGCATCTTTTTGTGATTGCTTTTTACTTTTCTTGACAACCTTTTCTTCTGGAACTTTTTCCTCTTCTTTTACATCTAATTTCTTTTTAGATTCTTTCTTTTCCACTTCAGTTACATCTTTAATTATTAACTCATCTTTTTTAGTTTTTTCTTTAACATCTTTATTTTTTCTAGGTCTTGTAATTAAACTAATTATTAATAATAATCCTAATACTCCTAACCCAATAACTAAATATTTAACAACATCTTTATATTTAGTTAATTCTTCTTTTAAAGGCTCTAATTGTTCCTCATTATATCTTATATAAGAATTTTCTTTACTATCATATAAATAATAATCATCCTCACCAGTAATTAAATTAGTTGCATAAATAATTGCATATTCTGATTCCTCATTTACTTTTAAACAATCATATTCACTATCATCAATTCTAATGGTACTTTTAATATACCCATCTTTTATTTCACTAATCGGATGAATTAATAAAATCATTTGATCAGATTTATTTTCTTCATAAAGAAGATATGATTCATTATCTTTATCATAAATTGCTAAGCGAACATTTCCTTTACTATCCTTTACACCTACCAAAGTAATATTTGTCGTTTCATTGTAAAATGCTGGAATTTCAATATTATTAATTTTAATTGTTGTTTGTTCATATAATTCAGGTTTAACAATATTTTTAGCATTTTTCATAACTGTATATTCTTCATCACCAAGGACTACTTTAATAGGATTTTCATCTTTAACATTTACAGTCAATTTATATTCCTTAGGAACTCCCGTTTCACTAGTAACCGTAATTATAAATAAGTTGGCCCCTTCATTAACTTCTTTTTTACCTGTTCCAGCAATAGAAGCATAGCCACTAGCCGGACTACCAGTAATATTTACATCATTTACAGTTGAGGGAACTTCAACACTATACTCCAAAGTATCAGCTGAAAATGCCGGAGATATTTTATAACCCTCTACTCCTAATGAACTTAAGTTATTATTAGAATCTAATTCTCTAGGTGCCCCCACTGTAACAGTTTTAGAACCAGATACATCAACAGCATTTCCACTAGCATCCGTTACATTACCAGTTACCGTAAAACTTATTTGTCCAACAGAAGTTGCACGACAACTAACCGATAACGTTTTATTAACATTATTTCCCGTTCCTGAGTCTCCTACACCTTCATCACCTAAACTACAACCAGATGTTGCCCCAGCAGAATAACCACTTAATTGCCAAGCTGCCCCACTAATGTTTACATAAAACGTAACTGAACTACCACTAGTTACATAATTAGAACTAGCACTTACTGAAACAGAAGCTGCATTAACAATTTTAATACAGCTTAATAACATCATTCCAAAAATAATTTTCTTTTTCAAAACTATCACTCCTATGACTGATTAATCATCTTTTTACCTAATAAATGTAATCTTAATCTCAATAAATCAGCTGAATTAATATCACCAGAAATATTATGAACATGCGCACTTTCCAAATAAGCCCCAGTCAAATTAGTTTTCTTTAATAAAGCTAAACGCATCTTTAGCAAATCAGCTGAATTAATATTACCATCACCAGTTAAATCACCATATATAACTATTGTAACTACTTCACCATTTTTAAATGTCATCGTATAACCAGTTCCAACTTTTTCACTATCACCAACAACAGCTCCGTTAGCATTTTTAATTGTTACTTCTCCAGCATTAGTTTTTTTCTTTAAAGCTCCAACAGTCTCACCTACACTAAAGTTAGTAACCATATTACCTTTACGATTTAATTTCATATTAGCTAAATGCGTTGCCACAGATGTTCCACTAGTTGTATTTTTTTGTGGATTAGCAGTAGCATTATTATTACCACCAGAAACATTACCCGAAAAAACACCTTCTGCATTTCTACTACTTCCAGCTGCCGCATAAACTAAGCCAGCTAAAACCGGATTAGATTCAGATGAATAAGCTCCAATATTAAAGAAATTATAAAACCCTTCATAAGTAGCTCCCTTATAAGTAAAACGATTACCACTATTAGCAGTACCACCTTTTACTCCCATTTCTTGTCTTGATAGTGAAGCTAAATATACCGGTGAAACATTATAAGCTTTACCAGCATCAACAAAAATCTGAGCATAACTTATATTATCAATTGGATCTTTACCACTCATAAATGTTCCATTTAAAACAGATTGAACAACCTTAGTTGTATGATTAGTACTATAACTTAAATTTTCAAACATTAAAATGCTATCTTCATCTAAAAAATTTCTTGGGTCAATATAATATTCCATTGTTGCTTTATTAGGTCGATACCATCCTGGCTCAGTTTGAACAAGTGGTTGTTGATAACATTTACTACAACCATTAATTGCCGCAACAGTATTTTCAACACTAACAGCCGTATTAAAATCAACACCAGTCTTTAAAGATTTAAAAATCCAATTAGGATATTTGTTATGTAATTCTCTTAACCAAGTTTTATAACTTTCAGGAAAACCTTCTGTATCTAATTTTTTTTCAAATTCTTTATCAGTAACTTTAGTATTATTTTTCTTAGGACTACTATCTCCTGGATGCTTTGTTGTATCAGGCATCTTATTATAAATTGGTATTGTAAACTCTAAAGGTAAACTAAGCAAATTATTTTCTTTATAAGAATCATATGAAGAAGCAGCTTCACTAAAAGGAGCAGCAATATTAGTCATATATTGATGATTATACATTTGATAATAACTATTAGGATTAACATTAAATTTTTTCAAATAACTAGTAAACTGTCCAGCATTAATATAACCATCACTAATAAACTCAGCTCCCCCAAAAATAGCTTTCTTAGGACTAGTCCAAGGTCTATTATAAGATATCTGATCAGCACTAGGTTTAGTTAAACTAACATAAGTACTACATACATAACCTTTTTTATTATTATAAGTTAAGCTATACCAATCATCATCACATCCTGGACCTTTAACTTTATTCATACTATTAAAAATAACTTCATCACCAACATTTAATGTATCTAAAGTCCCAAAATTAGTTCCAGCTCCACTTCTAAAAAAAACATCATCACCAGTTATATAACCTTTAGTATCTGCTTTAACAATTGGAAGATAACCAAATGAAATAAATAAGCCTAATAAAACTAAAATATTCTTAATTTTTTTCACTAGTCATACCTCCTAATCTACCTGTATTATATCAAATATTTACTTAACATTAAAGTTTAGGATATAATTTAAATGTAAAGAAATATCAACTAATTAGACAATATTTTTAAATAAAAATCACCATTCTATCATTGAGTATTTTAACATTTTATTATATAATGTTTTAGAAATAAGAAAGTGGGTTACCTAATGAAAGTATTATTTAAAAAACTAAAACACGCTAGTATGGGATATAAATTTTTTTATTTTACTGGCTTAACACTATATATTATTTTTTATGTTTTTTTTCTAAGAAGTATTTTAAAATTACAAGGTATTGAGACAATTATTAGAATAATTATTTTAATCTTATTTGGTATCTTTGGTATTTTATATATTATCTTTGGTTTAGCATCAATGTTTGAAAGAAAGAAAAAAGTTTTTATTCCTTTTACAATTTTTATCTTTATCTTTACTATCATATTTGGCATCTCAAGTTACTATATAAACAAAATTTATAATGTCTTAGATAATTTTACTAAAAGTGATACATCTACTTACACAACTGTATTATTAACCTTAAATGATACTGAACTTACTGATGATTCAATATTAGGAATGATTAATAATGAAACCAACCGTGAAAACTACATTCTAGCTAAAGAAATGATTGAAAAAGAAAATATCAAAAATGAAATTAAAAGCGAAGATTATAATGATATCCATATTTTAATATCAGCCTTATATAACCATGAAGTTGATGGAATATTTATTTCCAAAGATTATCCTATATTATTAGGAAATGAAGAAAAATATCAAAATATTTTACAAGAAACAAAAGTCGTCAAAACCTACTCCAAAGAAATGAAAACAGAAGAAAGTGAAATGGTTTCAACCAAAAGTTTAACTGAACCATTTACAGTTTTAGTTTTAGGTGTCGACTCTGAAAGCACTGATGAATTAGACCCAAATGCTGCCTTTAATGGTGACACCTTAATGCTTATTACTTTTAACCCACAAACTTTAAATGCAACCATGTTTAGTATTCCAAGAGACTTATATGTCCCAATATCTTGTAACAATAACCGTTATAGCAAAATTAACTCTGCAGCATATGGCGGAACTAGCTGTGTCGTAGATACTGTCGAAAATTTAACTGATATTGAAATTGATTATTTTGTTAAAGTTGATTTCAAAGCTGTTGTCGATTTAGTTGAAACAATCGGAGGCATTGATGTTGATGTCGAAGTTCCTGATTATGAATATTACTATAACACTTACGACGGACGCCTTTGTGAACAAGATTCCCTAAGAAGATTTGAAGAACACTTAATTTGTATGAATACTGGTATGCAACACCTAAATGGTGAACAAGCCTTAGCTTATGCCCGAAATCGTTACGGTTACTTAGAAGGTGACATTGCCCGAGGACGTCATCAACAATTAGTAATTCAAGCTATTGCTCAAAAATTAGTTAAAACTACCTCAATTGCTGATTTTGAAAAAGTATTAGATACTATTAGTAAACACATTGCAACTAACATGAAAACCACTCAAATTCTTTCATTCTATGAAACCATTAAATCAATGCTTAAAGCAGCTTTATCTGGTAATGATTTCATTAATATTCAAAAAACATATTTAACTTATTATAATATTGACACATACTTAGGTGGCTATCAAGTAAGTGCTCTAGGATACTATGATGGTAGCTTAGAAGCAATTAAAGAAGCCATGAAAGAAAACCTTGGAATCCTAAAGAGTGAAACCATCAGAACTTTCAAATATAATTACAACGAAGACTATGAAAGAAGTAGCGAAATAGTTGGTAAAGGAATTTATACTGGTCAAACTTTAACCTTCATGCCAAACTTTAGAGGTGAAAGTGTTAGTACAGCTAAATCTTTTGCTAATAAAAATGATTTATCACTAAACATCGAATATATCAGTAATCCAGATGAAATCGAAGGTATTATTCTAAAACAAAGTATTCCAGAAGGAACTTTATTAAAAAATATCTCTGGCTTCACCATTTATGTTAATAATTATGATGAAGATGAAGAAGAACAAAAAAATGATAATAAAGATGATGATGATGACAATGAGGTAGAAAATAACCACGAAAACAATAATAATATTGAAAATAACAAAGAAGATAATAATTCAAATGAAACAACTGAACAAAAGCCATCCAACGAAGAAGATAATAACACCGAAGAGTCCAAGCCAAATGATGCAAATGAAACCAATGAAGAACCAACAATCCCTGGTAGTCCTACAACTACTGAAAATAGTTTAGATTAAACATAAAAATGTGCAAAAAAATGCACATTTTTTTATTTTCAAAAAAAAGGAAATCAAAACCTCAATAGGTAATATATGAGTAGAAGAGTAAATTAAAACTTACTTTTCTATGAAAGGAGGAAACTTCATGAATTCATTATTAACGTTTTTTACAACAAGAAAGGAGGAATTAGATGAAAAACGAAGTTATGGAAAAAGCCAAGAATAAAAAAGAACCATTTTATTTATTAAATGATAAAATAGTCAAAAAGCTATTTACTAATGGTTCAAAAGCTAGTGAAGAATTTTTATATTT
>CANQZD010000047.1 GCA_947628275.1 uncultured Bacilli bacterium
TAAATGGAGTGAAGATTGGGTTCCAATTAAAAATATTTTAAATGGGATGATTGCTTTAGAAAATGGGGAGTATGTTACGGGAATAAAAGTTGCTCCAAGAAATATTTTCATTTTAGATGCTGGGACAAGAGATAATGCTATTTATCAATTACAAAATTTTTATAATACAATTAATTTTGAATTTTGGTTGGTAGTAGCTGATAGACCTGTTGATATTCAAGTATATTTATCCCAATTGCAGATTTTATATAATAATGCAACTAATGCTAATACAAGAAAATTAATTACTCAAGATATTAATAAAGCTAACATGTTTATGTCAGCTGAATATAATGTTGTTGATACAGAGTATTACATTTTATTTAAAGAAAAAAAATTAGATGTTATTCAAAAACGTTTACATCAAATGATTAGTAATTTAGCTAATTGTGGGTTAAATAGTCAGCAAACTTCTAATAATGATTTGAGAGTTATTTTAGATAATTTCTTTAATGGAGGAGTAATGACTTCATATAGTGGGATGGTGAGTCCACAATGAACTTAAAAGCACAGATTGCTCCAAAGGGAGTAGAATTTAAACCAACAGAATTTATGATGAGTGGAAAATATTGTACGATTTTAACTGTTGTAAGTTTTCCTAAATTTATATCACAAGGTTATTTGGCTAATTTAACTAATTTATCAGGAATTAAAATTGTTGCTAAACATATTCCAATTGAATTATCTACTTTGCAGAGAATGATTAATAAAGAAATTGCAGATTTAAAAAGTCGTTATCAAACGGAGAGAGACCGAACTATTCAAGAGCGAATTAGACAAGATTATGAATCATTGGAACAATTTATTTCAATGTTAGTTGCTACTCAAGCTAGAATTTTTGATTTTCAGTTGCATATCTTTATTTCAGCTGATTCAAAAGAAGAAATGAACAGTAAAAAAATGCAAGTTCGGAATTATTTAGATGCTTTAGGTATGCGGGGAATATCTTTGATGTTTGAACAGGAAAAAGTTATAAAATCAATGTTACCAATTTTTCCAAAGCAAGATATTGAAGAACGGGTTGGAGCACCTATTCCATCTGTTACAATAGCTGCGATGTATCCATTTATTTTTGATAGTATTAAAGACCCAGGGAATAGTACTTTATTTGGTGTAGATTTTTCAGGTGGAGTTGTTTTATTTAATCAATTTTTATATCAGATTAAAAAAGAACATAATCGTAATAATGCCAATATGATTATTTTAGGTACAACTGGTTCTGGTAAATCAACTGCAGCTAAATTATTACTTCGTAGTCATATTAGAAATGAATATAAAATTGTTTGTGTTGACCCTGAAGGTGAATTAAAAGATATGGCTACTAATATGGGTGGTGATTTCTTAGACCTTGGTAAAGGTGGCGATTTTGGAATGGTTAATCCATTAGAAATCGTAATTGATGCTGATGAAAATGAAATAAATCAAGGTTTAGGCTATACAGTTTTAACTAGAACTTTGCAACAATTAAAGGCTTTTATGAAATATTATGCTCCTGATATTGAAGAAGATGTTTTAACAATGTTTACTGAAGTTGTAACAGATACATATAAACGTTATAAAATTGATTATGATACAGATTATACTAAATTTACAAGTAGTGATTATCCAACTTTTGATGATGTCTATGCAACAATTAAGGGTCGTTTATTATCAATGACTGAGAGAACTCATGAACGAGATGTTATGGAAAGACTTGAATTAAAGGTTAGACCTTTAGTTAAAGAGTTACGTTATTATTTTACTGGTCATACGACATTAGATATTAATAGTGATTTTATTGTATTCAATATTAAAGAATTAATGAATGCTGATGAAAATGTAAGAAATGCTTTATTCTTTAATGTTTTAAAATATGCATGGGGTTTATGTTTGGATCCTACAGTTAATACGGTTATGTATGTTGATGAAGCTCATGTTCTTTTATCAACTAGAAATGAATTAGGAGCTGAATTCTTAGCTCAAATTCAAAGACGAAGTAGAAAGTATAATACTGGAACAATTATTGTTACGCAGCAACCAACTGACTTTGCTGCACCAAGTGTTATAACTCATGGTAAAGCTATTTTTGATAATGCTGCATACTATCTAGTAATGGGTTTAAGAAAACAAGCTATTGACGATTTATCAAAATTAATTGATTTAAACGAAAGTGAAAAAGAAAGTATTAAATATTATAATCAAGGTGAAGCTTTATTTGTATGTGGAAATAGAAGAATGAGAATTAATGTTATAGTTACCCAAGATGAACTAGATTCTTTTGGTTCTGGTGGTGGATTATAGTTTGACATCAAAAGATTTTTTCGTTAAAATACGTTTATAAAGCGTTGAAGAAAGAAAAGTAAAAAGATTTTATTTTAAAGAGACTTTGTGGGTGGTGGAAACAAAGAATAATTCTTTTGAAAAGAAGCTTTTGGAGCTATTTGTTATCTTCACATTACGAAGAATAAAGAAAAAAATAAGGTGGTACCACGAGTTAATTCGTCCTTTGGCATCACCTTTTTATTATTTTAAGGAGGATTTATGAATAAAGAATTAGTAGAAAGATTATTACCGGGATTAACTCATGATATTTCATATTATGAAGAATTATATCCCAAAAGAAATTTAGGTGATGGGGCTATTGTAACAAGATATGCTCCAAGTCCAACTGGTTTTGTTCATTTAGGCAATTTATTTATGCTTTCTATAGCAAGAAAGATGGCTAGACAAACTAATGGAATTGTTTATATGCGTATTGAAGATACTGACCAAGAAAGATTAGTAGAAAATGGTATTAGTAAAATAATTGAAGCCGTTAAACAATTTGGTTTTACTTTTGATGAAGGTCCAATAAATGAAGAGGAAGAAGTAGGAAGTTATGGACCATATATTCAAAGTAAAAGAAAAGAAATATATCAAACTTATGCTAAAGAGTTGTTACTTAAAGGTCTTGCTTATCCTGATTTTACTACTAAAGAAGAATTAGATATGATAAGAAGTGAACAGGAAAAAAGTAAAAGAAGGATAGGTTATTATGGTAAATGGGCAAGAAGTAGATTCTTAAGTGAAGAAGAAATTATTAAAAAATTAGATGAAGGTAAACCATATATTATTCGATTAAGAAATAATGGTGATTTTAATAATAAAATTGTCGTAATGGATGCGATTAGAGGAAAATTAGAATTACCAGAAGATGATATTGACCAAGTTTTAATTAAAAATGATGGTCTTCCAACTTATCATTTTGCACATGTGATTGATGACCATTTAATGCATACAACGCATGTTATAAGAGGTGATGAATGGTTAAGTAGTCTTCCTATTCATGTTAATTTATTTAAAATATTAGGATTTGAATTGCCAATCTATGCTCATTTTTCACCATTAAATAAAAAAGATGGTGAGACAATTAGAAAATTATCTAAAAGAAAAGACCCTGAACTTGCCGTAAGTTATTATCATGAAATGGGTATTCCAAGTGAAGCTTTAATGCTTTATTTAGCAACTGTTACTAATTCTAATTTTGAAGAATGGTATTTAGCTCATGAAAATGAAGATATTGATAACTTTACAATGAGTTTTAATAAAGTAGGAATATCTGGAACAATTTTTGATATGGAAAAATTATTAAGTATTTCCAAAAATATTTTAAGTAAAATTACGGCTTTAGAAATGTATGATAAAACTTTAGAATGGGCGAGAAAATATGATAAAGAGTTTGCTAATGTTTTAGAAAAAAATCAAGATTTAGCAGTTAAAACTTTTAATATTGAAAGAAATTCAGTTAAGCCTCGTAAAGATTTTGCCATGTTTAGTGAAGTAAAACAAGGAATTTATTATATGTTTGAAGAATTATTTAAAAATGAAAACTATGAATGGCAAAAAATAAATGATATAAATGAAATTAAGAATATTTTAGATGTTTATCTAAATAAATATTATGATGAAAAAGATAGTGAAGAAGAATGGTTTAATAAAATGAAGAAAATGTGTGATGAATTAGGCTATGCAAGTAATATGAAAGAATATAAGCAAAATCCAGAAAAGTTTAAGGGTAATGTTGCTGATGTATCAACTGTAATAAGAGTTGCCTTAACAACTAAATCAAAAACTCCTAATTTATATGACATTATGCAAATCTTAGGATTAGAAACGATAAAAAAACGTTTTGCTTTAGTAAATGAATAAAGAAGTAATTTTAAAAAAATTAGATGAGTTAAATAAATCATCTTTTAGGTCTAGTTTTCATTTAAAAGAGAATGATAAAATTTATTTAAGAGAAAAAGGTTTTACAATAATTGAAAGTCATGCTAAAGATTTTGTATCTTCTCGATTAGCACCCCAAAATCCTTTAAATGATGGACGCCAAACGCCAATGAGGGGTCATCCGGTTTTTATTGCTCAGCATGCTACAGCAACATGTTGTCGAAATTGTTTATTTAAATGGCATCATATATCTAAAAATAAGGAATTAACACTTAATGAACAAAACTATATTATCAGTATAATTATGACTTGGTTAATAAAAGAAATGAAATAATTTGAAGAATATTCTTTAATTCGTCAAATTTTTTAAGATTAGTAGTTTATAATAACCACCTTGAAAGTGAGGTGAAATATTTAAGGACTACAACTAAAGAAAAAGAATTTTGGCATGGTAAGTATAATAGACCTTTTAAAGAAATTTTTGGTAATGAAAAATATGAAGACTTATTAAAAGAATTTTTACAAAGAGTTTTAAATCAAAAAATTAATGAAATTACTTACTTGCAAACAGAATTAAAAACTGGTAATTTAGTTGAAAGAGCAAAAACGGTAGATTTACTTGTTAAAACAAATAAGAAAATAATTCATGTCGAAATGAATGTTAATAATCCCGTATACTTACATCTTAGAAATGCTTGTTATTTTTTTAATAAAATAAGTTCTCAAACTAAAATTGGTGAAGATTATGATTTAGAATATGAATTTATCCATATTGATTTTTCTTATGAGTTAAAAGAAAGTAAAAACATAGTCGAAAAATATACTTTAACAAATGAAGATGGTTCTAAGACTTATTTAGATAATATTGAAATTTGGGAATTCAACATGGACATGGCAAATAGTTTCTGGTACAATAAAGATGAAAAAAACATTAAAAAATATAAGCATTTAATAATGTTTGATTTAGATAAAGATGATTTAAAAACTTTAAGTAATGGAGATGATTTTGTGGCTAAGTATACTGATGAATTAACCAAATTAAATAATAATGATGCTTTTCAAAGTTGGATGACATATGAAGAAGACCAACAAATGATTTTAAATACCGAAAAAAAGATGTCTTACAATGAAGGCTTAGAAAAAGGTCAAATTGACAGTAAAATTGAAATTGCCAAGAAGATGTTAGATGATAATGTACCATTAGATAAAATTATGGTTTTTACTGATTTATCTAAAGAAGAGATTTTAAAATTAAAATAAAATATTTGGATAATAATGTAAACTCTCATTTCTTTGTAAAAAAAATGAGAGTTTTAATATGCAATTTGTTTTAACCTTGTACTCGTTGATAAACCCACTATTTATTTATGTGAGTGAGATTTGAAAAAGCTATAGTGTTAGAAAAAAAATATCATTTTTTCTGATAATAAATTTGATTTGTTAATCGATGTCTAAAAATCAGAAAGATTGATATTTAATAATGAAAAAATTTGGTTTTAATATATTAAGGAAAACAATATTGTGATAAAATTAAAAATTACCAGCTAGTAATTTATTATGATTAGTATTTTAATCTTTTCTTTTTATAATAATTTCAAAATTATGGATTTTTGCAATTTTTAATAAATCTTTAAAATAATAATTGCTTCTTCCTAGTTCGTTAGATTGTTGCCAATCTTTAGACTTGTTTATGGTTTTTGCAAATTCTTCTTGAGTTAAATTAGTTGATTGTCTCATAAATTTTATAATGTCATTAGGTCTATGGTTATTAGCATTAATTTGCATTATTTCACCTCTCAGCTTAATAGTAACATTACTTTTTCTTTAAATTGCAAATGATGTATTGACAATACGCCTTAATTGTGTAATAATGTTTTAAACGTATCATAAATACGTTTGAAAGGGTTGGAAAGTATATGAAATTAAAAAAATATCAAGAAAAAAAGGAAAAAAAGAAAAATATAATGTTAATATGTATAGGAGTAATTGTATTATTAGGTATTTCTTTATTAGTATATAAAACTTTTGCAGTGTTTAATGAACAAGTAAGTTTCCCTTTTATGAAAGGAAAAGTTGATTATTATGGTAATAGTGATGTCTATTTTGCTTTTTATCATGATTCAGAAAAATTAGATAGTATGCCAAAAAAAGATAACGAAGATGGATTGATATATATTGATAGTAATTGTGATAATGAGGCAATAATAGAATGGGATTCTGAAAGATGGGCACCTACAGTATTAAATTTAACAAAATCTAAAACTAAGTGTACATTGTATTTTGGTAAATTATTGGAATTAGATAAAGATGTACCAATAGTGACAAGTGGAAATGGATTATATAAAGTTTCCCATAGTGTAAGTGAGATAGATCAAGAATGGAATCAAACAGAATATCGATATGCTGGAGCAAATCCTAATAATTATGTTAAATTTAACAATGAAATTTGGCGAATAATAGGCTTAGTAAATGTTAAAACTGAAAATGGAGTTGAACAAAGAATAAAAATAATTAGAACTAATGATGTTGAAAACCAAAAAAGTTTTGAATATGGTTATAGTTGGGATTATAAATTAAATGGAGTAGGTAGCTCAATTGGTAATTTGGGTAGTAATGATTGGACAGATAGCCAATTAAAAGATATGCTAAATGGAATATATTATAGTAGTTTAAGTGGCGAATGTTATAAGGCAAGTAGTAATCCTACCATGTGTGATTTTACTTTGGAAAAGGGAACTCCTCAAGGTTTAAATGAAATAGCTAGGAAAATGGTAGATAAAAATGTTATATGGAATTTAGGTGGCTGGGAAAATTCTAAAATAACAGCAAATAAGTTTTATGAAAAAGAAAGAGGGATAAATACTGGCAATTCAAACAGATATTCTAGTGAATGGACAAATCTAAATGACACAAAATACCATAATGGCATTGGTTTAATTTATCCATCAGATTATGGTTATGCAGTTGGTGGCAATGTAAGAGAAATTTGTTTGGATGCTAATTTATATGATTATAATAATAATGATTGTAGGGAAAATGACTGGCTAAGGACTCAACAAAATAATTTTTTAATTACTTCGTATTCTTTAAGTTGTGATGGCGTTTTTGCTATTGATAGAATAGGGTTAATTGATACTAGTTTTAGTAACGTGGATGATCCAGCGACTATAGAGCCAGCTTTATATTTATCAAAGAATGTTAAAATAGAAAAAAAATTAAGTGATGATTATGGTTCTATGAACAATCCATTTACCTTATTTTTTTATAAATAATTTATTTAGTAAAAAAAATTTATGGAAGTTTAGATAAAACTAAATCCATAAATTCTTTTTTTATTTGTTCTAGTTCTTCATTGGTTTGGGCTTCAAATCTTACTGTAATATTTGGACCAGTATTACTTGCTCTGACTAATCCCCAACCATTATTGATATTAAATCTAATACCGTCAATATCGGTATATTCTAATTTTTGAGAAATGATTTCTTCTTTTACTTGATTAACTACTTTAAATTTTTCTTCGTTACTACAAGGAATTTTTATTTCTGGAGTTGAATAATATTTGGGAATATCTTCAAGCATTTGAGATATAGTTTTAGAGCTTTTTGATAAAATTTCTAAGATTCTTAATCCTGCATATATAGCACTGCAAATTTCTGGACCACGATCATTAAAGAAAATATGACCAGATAATTCTCCACCTAATAAAATATGTTTTTCTTTGGTAGCACTTTCAGTAAAGCTTGTTCCAGTTCGATTCATGAATATTTTACCACCTAATTTTTCAACTTCATCAATAAGGGCTTTAGAACATTTGACATCACATAAAATAGTTTTATTTTTAAATTCGTTTATTAGGGCTTTGACAGCAATAATCATGATTTTATCCGCCATAATAAAATTGCCTTTTTCATCAACCATACCTATTCGGTCGCCATCACCATCATAAGCTATGCCACAATCAGCATGAAGTTCTAAAACTTTTTCTTTTAACATTTCCATATTTTCTTCTACAGCTGGATCGGGATGGTGATTAGGAAATGTTCCATCATTTTCGTCACATATGTAGTGGGCATCAATATTAGGAAATAATTGCATTGCATCTTTGATAATTGTTGTTGTTACACCATTGCCTGGGTCAATAACAACTTTTAATTTTTTATTAGCCATATAAATATTATCTTGTAAATATTTTAAATAAGTTTCTTTGATATTTCTTTCTTCTATAAGACCATTACCAGTTAAAAATTTTCCTTTGAATGTATAATTTTTAAAGTCTTCAATCATTTGACCACGAGCATTGGCTAAATAATCAAATGAAAATTTAAAGCCATTGTCATCTTTAGGATTATGACTTGCTGTTACCATTATTCCATAAGTATTTTCAATATACCTAGTTAGATAATGCATTGGAGTAGTAATCATATTGTAATTAACGACATTTATTCCTGATTTTAATAAGCCTTTAATTAAAGAATCTGTTATGCTTGGGCTAGATAAGCGGTTATCATAACCTATGACACATTTTTTTTTATGACAAAATTCTTGAAGATAAGAGCCATAGCTTAGACCAATTGTATAAGCTATTTCTTCATTTATTTCTGTTGGATATAAGCCTCTAATATCATACGCTTTAAAAATACTTTCTTTCATTTTTAAGCCCCTTTTCTGTATATATTTATGATATCATAAAGTAAAGTAATATAAAATTTAAAAAACATTTGTTGACACATTTTTAAAAAAAAGTTATGATTAATCTAGTAAAGGATAGGGGAAATTATGGATTATAAAGATGAAGTTGATGTAGAAATACAAAATAAAATACGGGAACGTAATTTAAAAAATGCCATAGTAAAAGCAATTAGAAAAAATCAAATTGAAAAGTTTAAAATTAGTTTAGCTGTATCGGCATTAGCTACTATGTATCTTGCTAATGCTTATTCACAAACTTCTAAACTTTTGGACCAGCATGATCGTAAAAAAGCAATGAAAAGTGTAATTGAAGAAGACTGGGGAATATTACATGATAAAGATAATTTATATGAAGGTTTATTAGATTCAGAAGGCTATCCAAGAGCCTGGGGATATAAGCATCAAAATATTGGAAAAAAATTAAATGAATATTACGCTACTAGTCAAGACTTGGGAGATATTCATTTAGCTGATATAGCTAATTTAATTGAATATGATACTGATAATCAAAATATTGATAAAGTATTTAGATGGGTTGATGATAAATATGTTGGAGATGCGAAAAGCTTTCAAGAATATTATCAAAGTTTAGGTTATAGTAATGAACAAGATTATTATAAAGCTATGGTTGATTTAAATTATGAAAAATCTAGGGAAGAACAGGAAGATGTTGGAGGACCAAGATTATGAATGATGAAATAACTATTTTAACGATTGATGAAAAAGATTATGTGGTTTTGGAAAAAATAGTAAAGGAACTTCACGAATATTTAATATTATTTGAAGAAGATGATCCTAAAAATATTATGTTAGTTGAATATTATAAAAAAACAAGTCAAGTTGAAGAAATTGTGAATAATGATTTAAAAATGATGTTATTAGAAGAATTTTTTAAAAGACATCCTGATTTGCAGAAAGCCTAATAGGCTTTTTTTTATTTATAGTTTGACTATTTTAAGAAATTAACATATAATGTAAGAGCTAAAAAGAGAGGATGATTTTATTGAAGAATATTTTTATGATATTAAAAAAATTTACTATACCAATTATAGTTACGATATGTTTATTAATTTTACAAGCTCAGTTAGATTTAAGCTTGCCAGATTATACAGCTAATATTATTAATATTGGTATTCAAGAAAAGGGAATAGAATATGCTTATCCAGAAGTTGTTAGGAAAAATATTTTGGATGAGGTAATAGAAATATCTAATGATAAAGATTTTATTAAGGAACAATATGAATTAAAAGATGACAAGTATTATCTTAAAGATTTAGATAAAGAAAATAAACAATTATTAGAAGAAAAAATAATTAATGATTTTATGTTTGTTATGATGATTAATTCTAATAATGAACAAATTAAAAATGCTTTAAATATTGATAGTGATTTAGCAACTTTTTATGGATTATTACCTTTGGAACAGAAGTTAGCTATGAAAGATAAGTTTAATGAATCATTTAATTCTTTAGATGAAACTATGTTTAGACAAATGGCAACTGAAATGGTTAAAAATGAATATCAAAGTAATGGTTTTGATATTGATAAATTACAGATAAATTATATTGTATCTAATGGTATTAAAATGATTTGTTTAGCTTTACTTTTAATGACTTGTGCTATTTTAGTTGGCTTTTTAGCGAGTCGAATAGCTACTAAATTTAGTTATTTGTTAAGAGAAAAGATTGTAAGTAAAGTTATGAATTTTTCTTCAAAAGAATTTAATTTATTTTCTCTTGCTAGTTTAATTACTCGTTCTACTAATGATGTTCAACAGATTCAAATGATTTTAGTGATGTTTTTAAGAATTATTATTTTTGCACCTATATTAGGTTTTGGGGCATTATTTAAAGTATTAGGAAATCAAATGAATTGGGTATTAGCTTTAGCAATTGGGTTAATAATGTTAATTATGATATTTTTATTTATATTTGCTATGCCTAAATTTAGATTAATTCAAAAATTAGTAGATAAGTTAAATTTAGTTACCAGAGAAAGATTAACGGGAATTCCTGTTATTAGAGCATTTGGAACGGTTAAAGTTGAGGAAAAACGTTTTGAAAATGTTAATAATGACTTAGCTAAAACTTTACAGTTTTGTGATCGAGTAATGGGAATTATGATGCCAACAATGACTTTTATTATGAATGGAGTGTCAATATTAATTATTTGGGTCGGTGCTTCTCAAATTGATGCTGGAACAGTTCAAATTGGCACTATTATGGCTTTCATTACTTATTCAATTCAAGTAATAATGTCTTTCTTAATGATTAGTATGGTATCAATTATGTTACCTAGATCATTTATTAGTTTTAAACGAGTTGCTGAGGTATTAGATAAAGAAAATTCTATTTTAGAAAATGAAAATCCTCAAGAGTTTAAAAATAATGACGGAACAGTAGAATTTAAAAATGTAAGTTTTGCTTATCCAGATGCAGATGGAGAAGTACTAAGTGATATATCTTTTAAAGCTAAAAAAGGTACTACTACGGCAATTATTGGTTCAACTGGTTCAGGAAAAAGTACTTTAATTAATTTAATTCCAAGATTTTTTGATGTAACTAAGGGAAGTATTTTAGTAGATGGTTGTGATATTAAAGATTTGGATATTCATGCTTTAAGAGATAAAATTGGTTATGTTCCTCAAAAAGGAAATTTGTTCTTTGGAACGATTAAGAGTAATGTTTTATTTGGACAAGATGAGAGCAATGATAAACTTCTTCATGAAGCTTGTGATGTTGCTCAAGCTAGTGATTTTATTAGTAAACTTCCAAATAATTATAATTATGCTGTAAGTCAAGGAGGAACAAACGTTAGTGGCGGCCAACGGCAACGTTTATCTATTGCCAGAGCAATTGCTAAAAGACCAGAAATATACATATTTGATGATTCTTTTTCAGCTTTAGATTTTAAAACTGATGCTAATTTAAGGAAAGCTTTAAGAGAATATACTAAAGATGCTACAATCTTAATTGTTGCTCAAAGAATTAGTACAGTTTTAAATGCTGATCAAATTATTGTTTTAGATAGTGGTCGAGTTGTAGGAATTGGTACACATCAAGAATTGTTTAAAAAATGTGAAGTATATAAGGAAATTGTTTTGTCACAATTAAAGGAGAGTGAGTTAAATGCATAGAGGTCCAAGTACTGAAAAGGCTCAAGATTTTAAAGGGACTTTAAAAAAATTAATTCGCTATATATCTAAATATAAAATTTCATTAATTATTGTTTTTGTTGTTGCCATATTAAGTACGGTGTTTTCTATTATTGGTCCGAAAATATTAGGAAATGCAACTCAAGAATTATATGTTGGAGTTGTAAATAAGATAAATGGAACTGGTTCAATTAATTTTGAAGCTATTGGAAGAATTTTATTATTTTTGTTATTTTTATATATTATTTCTGCTCTTTTTTCTTATATTGAAAGTTGGATTATGGCTGGAATTAGTAAGAAAGTTACTTTTGGATTAAGAAAACAAATGAGTGAAAAAATTAAAAAATTACCAATGAATTATTTTGATCGAAATACAACTGGGGAATCTTTATCATTATTTTCTAATGATGTTGATATTTTAGGAATGAGTTTAAATCAAAGTGCAGTAACATTAGTTACTAGTATTGTAACGGTTATTGGTATTTTTGTGATTATGTGTTCAATTAATGTTACTTTAGCAATTTTGACGGCTTTAGTTTTACCAGTAGCTGGAGCAATTGTTGGTTTTATAGTTTCTAAAAGTCAAAAGCATTTTGCTAATCAACAAAAATTTTTAGGCCATGTAGATGGAGAAATAGAAGAAATGTTAAGTGGATACATGGTTGTTAAGGCTTTTAATGCCGAAGATGAGATGTTAGAAAAATTTGATTTGGATAATAAAAAACTTTATGAGTCTGCTTGGAAAAGTCAATTTTTATCAGGATTAATGCATCCAATTATGAATTTTGTTGGTAATATTAATTATGTTATTATTTCAATTGTTGGAGCTTATTTTGTAGTAAAAGGAAAAATAACAGTTGGTAATATTCAATCATTTATTCAGTATTCTAAAAATTTTACTCAACCAATAGCTCAATTAGCTAATGTAATGAATCAATTACAGCAAATGGTTGCGGCAGCTGAACGAATATTTAACTTTTTAGAAGAAGAAGAGGAAGTTGATAAAGATAGTCAAGCTATTATTCCTGAAAAAGTGTTAGGAAATATTACTTTTTCTCATGTTAATTTTGGTTATCAAAAAGATAAGATAATTATTAATGATTTTAATGCTCAAGTAAAGGCTGGGCAAAAAATTGCTATTGTGGGGCCAACTGGAGCTGGAAAAACGACTATTGTTAAATTATTGATGCGGTTTTATCCCTTAAATAGTGGAGCAATTTATTTAGATGGTAAGGATATATCTAAATTAAATAAGGATGAATATCGTAAACTGTTTGGAATGGTTTTACAAGATACATGGTTATTTAATGGTTCAATTATGGAAAATTTACGTTATGGTAAAATAGATGCTAGTGATGAAGAAGTTATTGAAGCAGCTAAAAAGGCTAGAGTGCACCATTTTATTACAACATTAAGTGATGGTTATAATATGGAACTTAATGAGGAAACTAGTAATATAAGTGGAGGGCAAAAGCAGTTACTGACTATTGCTCGGGCTATATTAGCTAATCCTAAAATTTTGATTTTAGATGAAGCTACAAGTAATGTTGATACAAGAACTGAAGGATTAATTCAAAAAGCGATGGATGAGTTAATGAAAGGAAGAACTTCATTTATAATTGCTCATAGATTATCGACAATTATCAATGCTGATTTAATTTTGGTAATGAATGATGGTGATATTGTTGAGGTAGGCCGTCATGAGGAATTGTTAAAGAAAAATGGCTTTTATGCTAGTATATATAATAGTCAATTTGATAGTGTGGCTAATTAAAGATATTTTTGTAATATCTTTTTTTGTTAACTTCTGTTATGATATGTATGAGAGTTTTGAGTTTAAAAATATTTAGCTGGTATATAATAAGAAAGAGGTGCTTAAAAATGAAATATAAGCAGTATGATTTTGAGAGTTTTAAAATATTAACTATTAGTAGTGAGCAATTTAAAAATGTCCATATGGAAATTAATTTTATTGATGATGTTGATAATATTTTTATTCCACTTCGGTCTTTTTTAATCAATTTGATGGGGTATACTAGTAAAATATATCCAACTAAAAGAGAAATGTTAATTGCTTTAGAAAATCTTTATAATAGTGCATATTATACAAATTATTCTAGGCTTGGAAAGTCATATATTTCTAGTTTTGTATTAGATTTTGTAAGCCCTAGATATATTAAAGATAAAAAATATTTAGAAAATTGTCTTAAGTTTCTTTGTGAACAAGTTTTAAATCCGAATATAACGGAGGGAAAATTTGATGAAAGAAGTAAAGAAATAATTAAGGAAAGAATTCATCAAAATATTGAACATTATAAAGAAAATGCGTTTTCTTATGCTTTTTGTGAATCAAGAAAGATGTTATTTAATGACAGTATTTCAGGAGAGAATATTAATGGAACACATGAAGAAATTGATGCAATTACTAATGAAGATTTGATTAATGATTATCAAAAGTTATTTGCCGATTCAAAAGCTGATATTTTGATTATTGGCGATGTTGATATGGATAAATGTGTAACATATTTGAAAAAATATTTTCAAAAAAAATCAATTGTAGAAAAACAATATGTAAATCAAATTCCAAATAAAATTAAACCTTATCAAAAAGTTGTTGTAGATGGAGGATATTATCAAACTCAATTGTTGGTTTATTTACAGTTTAATGAATTAACTAATTTTGAATTGTATGCAGTATCAGCTTTGTACTTGCAAATTTTAGGTCGCGCTAATCAATCAGATAAATTAGCTAAGTATTTAAGAATAGATAATCCTTTAGTTTATTCAAGAGGTTTACGTTTTGATTATGCAAATAAATATTTATTGATATATACAGGGTTAAAATATGAAAATGTTAAAGAAGCTCTTAAAGGAATTGATCGGGCTTTAAAAGAAATGGAAAATGGTATTATTGATGAAGAATATTTTGAAATTCAAAAAGAAAAGGTTATGTCTAATATGACAATAAATGAGGATGATGAAGAATATTTAATAGGTGAATACTATATGAATATGCTATTTAACCGTCCATTGCCTTTAGAAAGACGAAAGTTGATAAAACAAGTTACAATAGATGATATAAAGAAATTAGCTAAAAAATTTAAAAAAACTTTGGTTTATGTTTTAAAGGAGAGTTTAGATGATGAAGAAAATTGAGATAAAAGGGATTAAAGAAATTGTTTATCATGAAACTTTAGCTAATGGTCTTAATGTATATATTTGGTCTAATAAATATTGTCATTCTTTTGAGGGGGTTTTAAATGTTTTTTATGGCGGGGATTATTTAGATTTTACTTGGAAAAATAAAAAATATCATGTTCATCGAGGTGGGGCTCATTATTTGGAACATATTATGTGTGAAAGTGATGAACCAATGTTAGCTAAATTTAATAAAATAGGCAGTTATAGTAATGCTGTAACAAGTAATATGCGAACTTCTTATGAATTTATTGGTACGACTAATTTGAAAGAAAATATTATTTTATTATTGAAATCAATTTTTGAAAAACAATTTAAGGAGTTAGAAGTTGAACATGAACGAGTTCCTATTTTAGAAGAACAGAGGATGCGTTATGATAGTCCTGATGTGAAAGCTTATTTTACTTTGAATGATATGCTTTTTCAAAAATATCCAAATAATTTAGAATTAGTTGGTTCTGAAGAAGATATTAAAGAAATAAAATTAGATGAATTAGAATTATTGTATAAAGCTTTTTATCATCCGGCTAATATGGCCTTTGTTATTACGGGAAATGTTGATGTTTATGAATGTATAAGTACAATTAAAAAGTATTTTGCTGATAAAGAATTTAATATTTGGGATAAACCTAAATTAAAGGATTATAAAGAGGGTAAGAAAGTAAATATCAAACGAAAAATTATAGAAACTAATATTAAAGTTCCAGAAATAACTGTTGCAGTTAAAGTACCAATTAAATTATTTAAGGGGTATGATATTTTAACGATTGTTAGTATTTTAAATTTACTTTTAGAGTCTAATTTTGGTAGTACAACATTATTTAAAGAAGAGTTGGTTGAAAAAAAATTAGTTTATAATTTATTTTATTCAGCATATAAAGTTTATGATTATATTATTATGGAAGTTGGTTGTCGAACTAAATATCCAGATGAGGTGGAAGGTATTTTGCAAGAAAAGTTACAAAATATGAAAATATATGAAGATGAAATAATGAGAAAAATTAAATCATTGATTGCAACAATTGTTTTAAGTTATGAAAATTTTGAAGAAGTAAATGATAATATAAGTAATTCATTAACTTATGAGGGAAGAATTATTGATAATGAAAAAGAGATATTAGAAAATATTAAAATTGACTATATAGAAGAAATTTTTAATATATTAAATTTTAAAGAAATGGTTACTTTGGTTACGTTACCAAAAAAAGATTAAAAAATACTTGCAAGAAAAGGCAAACTATGTTAAGATTAGTTTGTTGTTGGGGGATTAGCTCAGTTGGCTAGAGCACCTGCCCTGCACGCAGGGGGTCGCGGGTTCGAATCCCACATCCTCCACCAAATTGATATAAAATGGCTTCGAAAAGTTAGAAAAAGAATGTATAATAAAAATATATTCTTTAACTTGGAAGGAGCTGTTTTTTTAATGATAAAAACCTTTGACAAGGATGATTTTACTTTAAAAAAACTATTATGTGTTGAACTTCTTATTTCTATATTTTGAAACATTATATTTAGGTGGTGTTTATTAATTATTTGTGGTAGAATATTGGCAGAGGATGAAGTATATGAATGAGGCTTTAGATATTATTAATTGTTTAAAAAGAAAATATCCTAATGAAGATTTAGATAAAATTATTAATTATTATGAAAATATTTTAAAAGATGGTTCTTCTTTAGATGCTGAACAAGTTATTGCCTTTTATAATATGTTGGATATTTTATCTTCTAATCCTAATAAAAATTTATTAAGTGATTTTGTTGATATGGAATATAAAAGATTTTGTAATAAATATGGTGAAGATGTTATTGAAGATTATATTAATCGAGGTGGTAGAAAGTGAGAAGTGTGTATATTCATATCCCTTTTTGTAAAAAAATTTGTTCTTATTGTGATTTTTGTAAAGTTTTTTATGATTCATCTTGGGCTAGACCATATTTAAAAAAATTAAGTAATGAAATTGATAATTATTATTTGGAAGATGATATAAGAAGTATTTATATTGGTGGGGGAACACCATCATCTTTATCTTTACAGGAATTAGAATATCTTTTAAATTTAACTAAAAAATTTAAAAAAATGAAAAATATTGAATTTACTTTTGAGTGTAATTTAGAAGATATTAATATGAATATGCTAAAATTATTAAAGTTTTATAATGTTACAAGGCTTAGTATTGGGATTCAAAGTTTTATTCCTCATTTACAGGATTTGTTAGGTAGACATCATGATTTTAAAGATGCAAAGGAAAAAATTGCTTTAGCAAGAAGTTTAGGTTTTAATAATATTAGTTTAGATTTAATGTATGGTTTTTATAATGAAACTTTAGATGATTTACGAAAAGATTTAAAATTATTTTTGAAGTTAAAACCGGATCATATTAGTACATATAGTTTAATTATTGAGGATCATACGTTATTAAAAGTTAATGATATTCCGAAGTTGGATGAAGAAGATGAATTATTAATGTATGAAACTTTAAGTGAGATATTAATTAGATCAGGGTTTAATCACTATGAAATAAGTAATTTTGCTAAAAAAGGGTATGAGTCAGTTCATAATTTAAACTATTGGGAAAATGGTGAATATTATGGTTTTGGCTTAGGTGCTAGTGGGTATATTGATAAAGTAAGGTATACTAATACGAAAAATTTCTTTAAATATATTACTGAGAATTTTCGCAATGAAGAAAAATTTTTATCTAAGCAGGAAATTATGGATAATGAAATTATGTTAGGCTTAAGAAAAATAAAAGGGATAAATCAAAATACTTTTAAAGAAAAATATCAGGTTGCAATGGAAGATGTTTATCCAATAAAGCCTTTATTAAAAAATAAGGAATTAAAGCAAAAAAAAGAATATATTTTTATTCCTGAGGACAAACTATATGTAATGAATGAAATATTGTTAAAAATGATATAGGAGGTCACATGAAAAAAATATTCTTTTTTCTTTTGCTTTGGTGTTTGGTATTTAATATACATGCTGAGACCATAAAACATTTTGAACTTTTAAATGGTAAATTATCTATTCCTTTTGATTCTAAAGTAAATAATTATACTGTATATTTAGTTGATGGTGAAACTAATATTAAAGCTAATTATGTTTTAGTTGATGAAAGTAATGAAGTAAAAGTTAAAGAAGATAATGAAAAGGCAATTTATCAAGTATATGATAAAGATACTTTATTAGAAGAATATATTTTTTATAAAAATATTGTTGAAGATGTGCCAGTTTTTACGGAAAGTAATGAAGTAACTGAGGTTAAGAAAATTAAAAATTTAGCTTTTTATGTGTTTGGTTCTTGTGCTTTGATTATTTTAATTTTATTTAAAGTAATTGTTTTAGGATTTAGAAAAAAACATAGAATATAGTATGAATAAATTAATTGCTCATCGCGGTTTAAAATTAAATAACGCTAAAGAAAATACTATGCCAGCTTTTTTAAATGCAATAAATAATGTTAATTATGATGGCTTAGAATGTGATATTTGGACTACTAAAGATGGTTATTTTGTGATTAATCATAGTCCAATTTATAATTTAAAGTTGATAAGAAAAAGTAATTTAGCCGAATTAAAGGGAATTATGACTTTAAATGATTTACTTAAACTTAAAAGTAATAAAATTTTTTTGATTGAAATTAAAGATTTGATAATTGATATTAATAAATTACATAAGATATTGATGAAGTTTAAAGAAAAAAGAATATATGTTATGAGTTTTCATAAAAGTATTATAAAATTATTAGCTAATTATGAACGAACTTATAAAATTGGTTATTTAAATTATGTTCTTAATTCTGAAAATAGTTATGATGATTATGATTTTATTTGTTTGTTAGAAAGTATTTATACAGATAAAATTCATGAGTATTTTAAAAATAAGCAATTAGAAGTGTTTTTATACGGAATTCATAAAGATAGTAGCTATAAATTAGAAGAAATATATTTAATTACTGATTTGGTTTTGATTGATTAATTTTTCACTTGTTATAATCTCGAACTAGTGCTATAATCTACATTAGAAAACACGAAGGGAGGGATATATATGAATTCAAATAAAGTAATTGTTAAAGATGGAAATATTGACAACGCATTAAGAAAATTTAAAGTAAAATTTGCTAAAAGTGGTGTCCCTTCTGAATTAAAGAAAAGAAAGCATTATGAAAAGCCTGGCGTTAAGAAAAGAAATGCTAAGAAAGAAATGATTAAGAACGCAAGAAAACATCGTCGTGATTAATCTTTTTTTTTGCTATTTTTTGTCGAAATGATATTTCTTGAAGTTGTTATTTGTTAAAATGTTTTTGGTGATTTTTGTGGAACTTTATTATCAAAATGAAACTTTGTTTGTAGATATTGATATGATTTTAGATGGTGAAGAAATGGAAAATTTGAAAGATAGAATTTTTAGAATTGTTGATGATTATGGAATAGATCAGATTATTTTAAAAAATAATACACATCAATTATTAAATAGATTTTATTTAGGAAAAATAAAACAAGAATATCGAAATAAATATCGAGGAAGAATTTATATTAAATAGTATTTTTTTTTACTTTCGTGTATAATAAAGATGTGGTAAGTATGAAGAAAATGAATATTAAAAAAGATGATAATATTTTAGTTAGTAATAATTTGATTGACTTTTTTAATCCTAAGGAAGTATATGTACCATTAATTTTTAAAGCTTCTTTGAATGTGAAGAATAAGAAAGTAAGAAAAGGGGATTTATTATTTTTTAATGATAAACAAAAAATATTTAGTCCAATAAGTGGAGAATTAAAGAATATAGAAATTTTAGGTAAGCAAAAGTATTTAGTTATTATTAATAATTTTAAAGAAGAACAACGAAAGAAAATTAATAAAAAAAGCTCTTTAAAAAAAGAAGATATTTTAGATTTAATAAATAAGTATTATCCGACTTTTAATTTAGTGAAAAATAGTAATGTTTTGTATTTTAATGCTTTAAGTGATGATATTTATAATGCAAGTAATTATTTTATTTTTAAGGAATATCAAGATGAATTATTAGAAGTTTTGGATTTTTTAAGAGAAGTATTTTTATATGATGAAGTAAAGATATTATTAAAAGAAAATGAACCGGATAGTATTAAAATATTTGCTAATATTTTAGGAAGGTATCCTTTTATTTCTTTGGAATTAATGCCTAATTTTTATCCAATAGCTAATAAAGTAATTTTAGAAAGATATTTTAATTCTTCATTAGATATGATTGATACTTATACTCTTTTAAATTTAGTTTTTGCTATAATTCATCGGGAACCGTTATTAGATTGTTATGTGACAGTAAGTGGGATAGATGTAAAACCAGTTGTAGTAAAGGTCAAAAAAGGAACAAGAGTGATAGATGTTTTACAAAAGTTAAATATTGATAAAAAAGAAGGGCGATTGAATAATGTTTTAAATAAGGTAGAATCTTTAGAAAATTTAGTTGTTGATGAAAATATTACTTCGTTATTATTTTTTCCATTGAAGCCAAAAAGTAAAGCTTGTATTTCATGTGGTAAGTGTCTTAGGGTTTGTCCTATGGGATGTGAAGCAATTTTTAAAAAGAATATGGACAAGTGTATTTCTTGTGGATTATGTGAATATGTTTGTCCTAGTTATTTAGATTTGAGGAGGTAAGAAGTTGAAACAGTATACGCATTATCCTGAAAAAATTGCTAATGATTATGTTATTTATACGATTTTATTAGGATTGTTAGCTTTGGCTGGTTTTTATAAAAATGGTTTTGGTTATTATTTAGATAATCAGTTAACTTTTTGGGAATCTTTAAAACCTCTTTGTTTGGCTTTAAGTGGATTAATAAGTGGAAGTTTAGTAGATATTATTTTAAAACATCGACTTTCTAAAAATTGTTTATTTGGCTTTTTAATTTCGATTTGTTTACCTTATCAAACCTCGATTTTAATGGCATTTTTGCTAATTTTTATCGGTTTATTAGTGATAAGTAAATTTAATATAACTATTTGTCCATTATTTGTTATAGAATTGATTTTAATTTTTTTAGCTCAGGGTAACTATAATAATATTATTGAAAGTAAGATGCCAATGTTTTATAAAACAATTGATATTTTCTTGGGAAGAAGTATTGGGGGAGTTGGTAGTACCAATATATGTTTATTAATAATATGTTTAATTATTTTAAGTACTAGATTTTATTATAAAAAAGAAATACCTTTTATAACAATTGGGGTTTATGCCTTATTAACTGTTTTGGTAGCAATTAGTAATAAAGATGGTGATTTATTTATAAAATTACTTAATTCAACGGTCTTTTTTGTAGCTATTTTTTATTTACCTTTTAATGATTTTTCACCGTTAAGATATTCTAGTCAAATAATATATAGTATTGTCTCTGGTTTTTTATTGTTTGTAGGGGCTTATTTTTGGCATCCTATTATAGGACCTTTTATTGGTGGTTTTATGGCTAATTTAGTTTTTTATTTAAAAGAAATTTTGTCGAAAAAGAAGAAGTTTATTGCAAGTGAATAAAAAATAAATATAATAGTAATTGCTTAAAAGACAAGAACTCCTAGAAGGAGTACAAATGAAAAATTCAAAATCAAAAGGGGGATTAGTGTTATTAGGAATATCACTTTGTTTAGCTTTAATTGGAATGAAAAGTGTTAAAGCTGAAGGTCTAAATTTAAAAAATGATAATCCTTACAATTATACTTATACAACTAATGGAAAGGTTAGACCATTTTATTTAGCAATTAATTTAGAAGATAGTAAACCATTATTTCAAGAAAGAGGAAATGTTGATTTTTCGGGAACTGATACATATATAAAACTAGATAGAAAGTTATATATGGAGCCTTATGAATTAAATGCTTTATATTTGACAACTAATGGTGGGGAAGCTACTAAAGAAAATGAAGATAAGCGTTTAGCAATGCAATTATATATTTTTGAAGAGTTTGCCAAGATTAATAAGGATACAATATCTTTTTCTTTTGATACTTCTAAATATCATCAAATAAGCGATGAATTATTAAATCAAGGTAAAGAAATGATTAAGCCTAAAAAATATAATTATCAAGTTAAACAAGGAGAATGGACATATATTCCTAAAGAGTGGGAAGGTAATTATCAGATTAAAAATAAAGCAATGTTGCAATTTAAACAAGAGGATGACGGCTTTATGGTTAAAGGAGATAATTTAGGAACTTATACTACTGATATTGTTATTGAAAATTTTAAAGAATATGGGTATTATTTTGATTCAAATTATGCCACTCGTTCAAATTATACAGAAGTGATTAGACCATGTACAGCTAAACCAGTATTAGAAATAGAAGTTGTTCCAGCAAATTATGATATTCATTTTTCAAGTGAACAGGTAGGTTATAAATTAGATATGCCAGCATCTTCTTTAAAGGGAGAAGAGGTAAAATATGATTTACAAATTGATGATGGTTATGAATTAAAGTCTTTAAAAATAACTAAAGAAGATAACTCTATTATTGAAGTAAATGATAATGCTTTTATAATGCCTAATTCTGATGTTTATGTTGAGGTAATAGTTGAGAAAAAAAGTTATAATATTAAAGTGATAAATGATTTTGGAGTAACGCTTGATTGTTTAGATAAGGCATATAGTGGTGATAAAGTTGTAATTAAGGCAACTATAGATGAAGGATATGTTTTAACTAATTTATATGTTAATAATGAAGCAATAGATTTAAATGATTTAAGTTTTGTGATGCCTAATAGTGATGTAGTTATTATGGCTGAAACTAAGAAAAAAATATATCAGATAAAAAGTCATAGTGAAAATGCTACTGTTGAAGTTTTAGGAGAAAGTGAATTTGATCAAGATATTAGTTTTAAGGTTTTAGCAAATCCTGGTTATGAGGTTGTTAAAATAACTGTTACTTTAGAAGATGGCAAAGAAATTTTAGTTACTAATAATACTTTTAAAATGCCTAAAGCTAATGTAGTTATTAATGTTTGGACCCAAAAGAAAATGTATCGGATTGATAATATGGTTAAAAATCTTAATATTGCAATTGTTTCTAATGCTTATTACGGTGATGAAGTTATTTTAAAAATTATTGATAATAAGTTATATGATATTAAGTCTATATATTATTTAGATGATAACGATGAAAAACAGGTTATTACAGATAATAAATTTATAATGCCTAATGGTAATATTCGCTTATTTGCTGAAGTATCTTTAAAAAAGTTTAAGGTATCTTTTGTTGATGTTGATGCCAATAAAACGCTTAGAAATGATTTATTTGTTGAAGCTGGTCAAATTTTGAGTATTCCTTATTTTGATGAATATTTTGATATTATGGTTTATGATGAATTTGGTTCTATAGAGTATCTTAGTGATGAAGAATATGTAATTGATAGAGATATTACTTTGATGTATGGTAGTAAATTGGATGATGAAGAAGAGTATTATTTTGATGAAATACCTAATACATTTGAAAATGGGTATGAGCCGTTGTTTGGCATCATTACCATGGCATTATTTATCTATTTTAAAAAACATCTTTTGGCTTAGTTTAGTTTTAATTGTTATGCTACCTTATGCTTATCGTCTAGCAAATCAAAAACGAGTATTATTACAGTCTTTTGAGGGAGATTATTCATTGTTAATGATTCCCAAAATTGCTTTTACGAAACCGTTTTTTTTAACTGATATAGAAAAGAATAATTTAGATACGGGAATAATGGCTATGAGTGATAAAGATATTCTTTTATTAGCTAGTCATTCTGGTAATGGTATTCATTCATATTTTAAAAATTTAGAAAAGTTAGGAGTGGGCGATGAATTTTATATTTGGAATGATAATAAAGATAATAAATATCAAATTATAGAAAAGAATTATAAAGCTAAAGATGGTAAATTATTTTATAAAAGTAACGAAAAAGATTTGGTTATTTTAATTACTTGTAGTAAAATAGCTAAAGATAAACAAGTTTATTTTATTGGTAAAAGATTGTAAAGAATTTGAAAATCAAGTTCTTTTTTTAAATGAAAATTCATTTTTTTTAATTTAAAAAAAGGAAATTTGAGGTTTTGGGGTAATATATATTATTAGAAGGGAAAAAATATGGCAGTAAAAGATAATCAAATTGAGGAAATTAGGAAGAATGCAGATATTGTTGAAATTATTAGTTCTTATATTCCTTTAACTTTAAAAGGTAAAAATTATTTTGGAATTTGTCCTTTTCATCAAGATCATTCGCCATCAATGAGTGTTAGTAAGGAAAGACAGTTATATAAATGTTTTTCTTGCGGAGCTGGGGGAAATGTTTTTAACTTTGTTAAAGAATATGAAAATGTTAGTTTTATGGAAGCTGTTTCTATAGTAGCGCTTAAAATTGGGATGAATTTTACTAGTAATTATGTAAAGCCTAAAGAGGAAAATGAAGAAGAATATAAAATTATGCAGTTAGCGTCTTTATATTATCAAAATAATTTACAATCTTCTTTAGCTAAGAAAGCTAAAGAGTATCTATATTCTAGACAAATTACGGATGAAATGATTTTAACTTTTCATTTGGGTTTAGCTTTAGATGATAATAAATTGGGTTCACTTTTAATTAATAAAAATTATGAAAAAAATTTGATTCAAAATTTAGGACTTGTAAATGATAAAGGATTTGATGTTTTTCAAAATCGTATTTTGTTTCCTCTAGAAAATCCGGAAGGACGGGTTGTAGCTTTTACAGGAAGAGTTTATTTAAATGATATTAAGCCGAAGTATTTGAATAGTAAAGAAACAGTATTATTTAAAAAGGGAAATATTTTGTATAATTATCATCGAGCTAAGGAAAAAGTTAAGTTATTTAAAAAAGTTATTTTAGTTGAAGGTAATATGGATGCCATGCGAATGTATACGTTGGGCTTTTATAATACTATTGCTTTAATGGGAACGAGTTTGACTAAAGATCAAATTGAATTAATAAAAAAATTGAGAGTTCCAGTTACTTTAATGCTTGATAATGATGAGGCTGGAAAAATTAATACCTATAATAATGGTAAGTTATTAGAGGAAGCTGGTTTAAATATTGATGTTGTAAGGCTTAGTAAAGCCAAAGATCCTGATGAATTTTTAATAAATTATGGAGCTGTGGCGATGGAAGAACTTTTAGCTCATCCGGTTTCTTTTTTAGAGTTTAAATTAGCGTATTTAAAAGAAAATAAAAATTTAAAAGATACAAAAGAATTAATTAGTTATGTCAAAGAAGTTTTAGAAATGTTAGATAATTCTAGTGAATTAGAAAAAGATATAACAATAAAAAAGTTAGCTAATGATTATGATATATCTTACGAATTACTTAAAGATGAATTAAATAAGCATGAAAAAGTTAAAGAAAAAAAAGAAGAAGAAAAGGTTGTTGTAGAGGTAAAACCTAAAAAAAATAAATATGAAATATGTGCGAATGCAATTGTATATTACATGATGAATGATGTTAAATATATTAAAATGTATCAAAAAAATTTAAATTATTTTAGTTTAAAAAAATATCGACAAATTGCTAGTGAAGTATTATACTACTTTGAAAAGCACAAGACGATTAATTTAGCAGATTTTTTAAGTTATGTAGAGATTTCGCCAATTAAAGATGATATTAAACAGGTAATAAATAGTATAAAAGATGATGAATTAACGGATGATAAAATGGAAGAATATCTAAAGGGAATGAAAAAAATTATGATTGACGAAGAGATAAGAGATTTAAAAAATAGGCAAAAAAATACATTTGATGAGATAGAAAAAAATGAAATAGGGTTAAAGATAACGGATTTAAAAAAGGATAAAGAAAGATTATAGAAAGAAGTGGTTAAAATGACAAAATATGAAATGAAAAAACAAGAATTAATTAATTTAGGAAAAGAACAAGGATATTTGGTTATTGGAGAAGTAGCTGAAGTTTTAAAAGAATGTCGGGTAAAAAAAGAAGAAATGACTAGTTTTTATAATTTGCTTGAAAGTGAAGATATTAAATTAGTTGAAAAAGAACCTGAAAAACTTTTAGAAAAAATGAAAAAAGTAAAGGAAATTAAAACTTTTGAGGAAAGAAAAAATGAGTTAATAGCATTAGGTAAAAAAGAGGGTAGAATTACTTTTGAACAGTTAGCAGCTTCTTTAAAAGGTCTTGATGTTGATAATGATTCATTAGATATTTTATATAATGAATTGGTAAGTAATAATATTGAGATTGTTGGTGAGGATGATAAAGATAATGAAGATGCTGATGAAGATGGCAATTCAATTATTTTAGATGATGCTGAGATAACTAAAGATGTTAATATTAATGATCCAGTTAGAATGTATTTAAAAGAAATAGGAAGAATTTCATTATTATCAGCTGAAGAAGAGATGGAACTATCCATTAGGGTTGCTAATGGTGAAGAAGAAGCTAAAAATCGGTTAGCAGAATCTAATTTACGTTTAGTAGTTTCTATTGCTAAAAGATATGTTGGTAGAGGTTTATTGTTTTTAGATTTAATTCAAGAAGGTAATATTGGCTTAATGAAAGCCGTAGATAAATTTGATTATGATAAAGGTTATAAATTTTCTACTTATGCAACCTGGTGGATAAGACAAGCTATTACAAGAGCCTTAGCTGATCAAGCTAGAACTATTAGGGTACCAGTTCATATGGTTGAAACAATTAATAAAATGGCTAGAATTCAAAGACAGTTAACTCTAGAATTAAATAGAGAACCAAGTGAAGAAGAAATAGCTAAGAAAATGGGAATTTCAGTTGAAAAAGTAAGAGATGTTATTAAGATTAGTCAAGATCCTGTATCACTTGAAACACCAATTGGTGAAGAAGATGATTCGCATTTAGGTGATTTTGTTAAAGATCCAAATAGTATGACTCCGGAAGAATATGCTACAAATGAAATTCTTAAAGAAGAAATTAAAGAAGTATTAGGAACTTTACAAGAAAGAGAGCAAGAAGTATTGGAACTTAGATTTGGTTTAATTGATGGAACAAGTCATACCCTAGAAGAAGTTGGTAAAAAATTTAATGTTACTAGGGAACGAATTAGACAAATTGAAGCTAAAGCTTTAAGAAAATTAAGACATCCATCAAGAGCTAAAAAATTAAAGGATTTCTTAAATGACTAAAAGATTAGAATTAATTG
>CANQZD010000048.1 GCA_947628275.1 uncultured Bacilli bacterium
ATTTTTGCGTAGCAAAAAATATTATAATTTATTGTCATTAATTTCAATAATGCTTTTAGATTTAAATATTATAACAACAAGATAAATATTTTATAGTATAAAAATAATAAGCATTGTATTAGCAATTATATTTTTGCCAATGGTAAAAATATAAAATGTATAGTTAATAGACAAGTAAGCGAATGTTGAAATGGTCATCATTTAGGAAATACTAATAATATAATTATTTATCAATCTGATGATGGAGAAACTAAAATTGAGAAATGAAACTGTTTAGTTATCTCAACAACAAATGGCATTATTTTTTAAAACTTCAAGAACAAATATTGTTGAACATATAAATAATATATATTTAGAGGGAGAATTAGATAAAAATTCAACATGTCAGAATTTCTGACAAGTTCGAAAAGAGGAAAATAGAGAGGAGATAAAGAATTGAAGAAAGAATTAGTAACAACTGAAATAATTGTAAAGGAAAATAAAATTGGGATAATGCGTGTTGGAAATGTTAATTATATTTCTCTAACCGATTTAGCAAAATATGCAAATCCTGAGGAACCATCTGGTGTAATAAGAAATTGGATGTCTAATAAGAATTCTTTTGATTATTATAGTTTATGGGAAGAAATTAACAATGAAAATTTTAATTCCGTGGAATCCCACAGAATTAAAATGGCTGAAGTTCCATACAATAGATTTACTATGACTCCGAATAGATGGAAGAAAGATTTTAATGCTATTGGTATTATCCCAAGTAGTGGAAAATATAGTAATGGTACATTTGCTCATCCTGATATAGCATTTGAATTTGCTAGTTGGTTATCGCCTGAATTTAAACTATATTTAATAACGGAATTTGAAAGATTAAAAACAAATGAAGCATATCAATATAAAGTTGAGTGGAGTGCAACTAGACTTTTATCAAAAGTTAATTATGTTGTTCATACAGATGCAATAAAAAAATGTATAGTTCCAACTTTAACTGAAAAGCAAAAACAATTTGTTTATGCAGAAGAAGCAGACGTTTTAAATGTAGCATTGTTTGGTATGACTGCAAAAGAATGGAGAGAAAGTAATCCTAGTCTTGCTAAAAATGGAAATATAAGAGATTATACTGATTTACTTCATTTAGTAATATTAAATAATTTGCAAAATACTAATGCAGAATTAATTGAGGAAAAAGTTCCACAAAGAGAAAGACTTGTTAGACTAAACAATTTAGCTAGAAGACAAATGGAAGCGTTAAAAGATAATAAAAGTATTAAAGATTTAGAATTATTACAAAAACAAGTTAATGAAAAAAATAATTTAATATTGAATTAATAAAATGTTAGCATTTATTGTTGATACTTTTTTGCAATTTGTATTAACAAGTTATAAACAATTTAATTATATTTAATGAAATGTTAATTTTAGTTGACAAATTTCCAACTCAAACTGGTAGATTGCAACTAAAATAAAAGGTATAATTTTTGGCGTGAGGTGAGGAAAGTGAATAGTTTAGGCGAAAGATTATTTAAATTAAGAAGAGATAAAAAGTTGTCTCAAGAAGAAGTAGCAGATAAATTAAATGTTACAAGACAAACAATTTCAAAATGGGAAACTGATCAAAGTATGCCTGATTTTGATAAAGTTGTTCCATTATGTGAATTATATGGTATAACTCCTGATGAACTTTTTATTGAATTAAAAGGAAAGGAAAAAACTAAAACTAATGAATTTGTTATTGATTTAGAAGAAGAAAAACTAAAAATAAGTAAAAAGGCTAAAGGAATAGCTACTAGTGTTGTGTTATATTTTTTAGGAGTTGTATGGATAATGATTTCAATTCCTGTTATGAATATGAATCCAGTAGTTGCGTCTGCGATATTTTTGCTTATTTGTGGAGTTTCAACAGGTATAATAATCTATGTATGTATTAAATATAAAAAAATAAAAACTCATAAAGAAGTAGAAAATGATAAACTAAGAAATCAAATTTCGAATGTAGTTGCTATAATAGTTACTATTATATATTTAATTATTAGTTTTAAAACTATGGCTTGGCATATAACATGGATAATATGGGTAATCTTTGGTTTGTTTGAAGAAATATTAAAATTAATATTTATGTTAAGAGGTTATAAAGATGAAAAATAAAAAATTGATTATAACTTTAATTATTTTTTTATCTATTATTATGGTAGCATTATCTATATTTTTTATAGGTCTTTTACAAAATAATTTTAAATTTAAAGGTTTTAGAATTGGTTTACAAAGTAGTAGTGAATTAATATTTGATAAAATTTATGAAGAACAATTTAATAATATTGTGATTGATTCTACTACAAGTGAAATTTTTATAAAAAGAAATGATATAAAAAATATTAAAGTTATAATTTATGGTGAAAAAGATTATGCTGATGTATCAACTAATCTTGATTCTTTAAATATTAAAATAAATGAAAGAAATTGTATAGGATTTTGTTTTAATCAAAAAAGTGCTAAGATAGAAATATATTTACCAGAAGAATATGATGGAAAGATTGATATTAAAAATGATTATGGAGATATTTCTATTGATGAATTTTTTAGTGCTAATATGGATATTAAAGAAGATTGTGGAGATGTTAAAATACTTGGTGGTAATATTATTAAAGTAGATAATAATTATGGTGATATAGAAATAGGGAAATCTAATACTTCTACTATAAATGAGGATTGTGGGGATGTTGTTATTTCTAATACAAATGATGCTACAGTAAAAAATAGTTATGGAGATATAAAAATTGAGTCAGTTGATAACTATCTTTATCTTGAAAATGCTTGCGGTGATATAGAACTTAATAATATTAATTTGAAAAAAGATTCTTATATTAAAAATGATTATGGAGATATAGAAATTGGTAGTACAAATGAATTATTTATTGATGCTAAAACAGATTTAGGAAAAGTTAAAATTAATAATAACTATCATAAATCTGATACTATTTTAAAAATAGAAAATAATTGTGGAGATATAGAAGTAACCAATTAAAAGAAAGCAAATAACAAACTCTATATAGGGCTTGTTATTTTCATGTGATTAAAAATAAATAGAAAAAAACCTACATTTTTGATGTTGGCTTTTACCTATTTCTTTTTTGGCAATAATGTTAAAGATAAGTTTATACTACTACTTTTTTTTCGGTTTTGATAAAATTTTTTGCTTCTTCTTATTTCTTCAAAAATTTCTTTTGTAGTTGCTGTTTTATTTTTACTTCTTTCAACTGATTTAAGAAATGTATCTCCTATAGTGTAATTTCCTTGGATATAAAATTCTTTGGCATAAATAAGTTTGATAATATCAATTTCTTCTAAAGTTAGACCTAATTGTTCGCAAGCAGTTTCTACATCTAAACCTGATTCATTAATATAATCATTTATTTCAACAAAATTATCAATTCCGTAATAATCTTCTATATCACTATAATCAAAATCTTTTTGAGTCATTATAAAACGAGGTTTTTGATCTTCTTTTGGGATATCTCCTTTTAATTTAGCGATTAAGTCACTAAAGTCATAGCCTAAATTATCTTTTTTGGCTAAATCATTTGCTATTGTTAAATAATCAATTGCTAAAGGTATTTGCCATATTTTCATATATGCTAGTCCTAATTTTGAATAAATTACTGATTTTGGGTTATCAAATAGTTGAAGTAATTGTAAGTAATTTTCGATACATTCGGTATAATTTCCGTCTTTATATGCTTGATTTCCTAAATTTATAAGATTTTTTCTATCAATGTATTCAGTTATTTCTGGTTTATATCTTAGAACTATTTGCTGTTTATTTTCTTCACCAATTATAAATGCTACCATATCAGGATATTCTTTAATCATTTCAAGTATTAGATTTATTCTATTATTATCCATTGGTTTTAATAAAATAATACCTTTTTTATCTAATAATTCTTCATATTTTTTATCTAAAAATTCTTTTTCTGAATTTCTTTTTTCTTTCTCAATTTCTTCTTTTTTTATTGGTTTAGTCTCGGTTTTGACTTTTGTTTTGACTGGTGAATCTATTACTTGTTGTTCAGCTTTGTTATGGTTTGTTTGAGGTTGAATATTTGATAGAGAATTGTTTTCTAAAGCGTTATCTACGGTATTTAATACAGTATTATTTCTTTTATAATTTAGCATTTTTTCTGTTTCTTCTAAAACTTGATATAGACCATCAGTAATAACACAATCTTGACCAAGTTTATTGCTATTTGAAATTATATCTAAATAAATTCTTGCTTCTTCAAATTTGTTTTGAGATAGGTTAAGATAAAATTCTTGGATATAAGTAGAAATATCAAAGAAATAATTTTCGCGACTAATTAAAGTTAATGCTGTCATTGGCTTGGTGAAAGCTATATCTTTTTCTAATAAACTTATTTTAATAAGATCAACAATTAAAAATTCATAATCATCTTTATTTAAATTTGTTAAGTAAGCTTTTAATACTTTGAAAGTATTATTTAAGTCACCATTTATTAAAAATCTAATAATATCAGCAAATGTTGATGTATGTCTTTTAATGTTTGCTTCATCAGATAGTTTAAGCTTTTTTTCTGAAGGTATTATTTTTTTCTCTTGATTAATATCATCATTTAATTTTTGGCATCTAGTAACTATTTCATCAAGTAAAAGAAAAATATTACTATCATTATTATTAATATTACATTTTTGATTTCTGGCGGTAGCTAAAGATAAAGCAAGTTCAAAATTTTTGCCATCTATTGCTTCAAAAATGTTTTCGGTTTTAAATACTTTTTTTTCAGGAACAGTTTTAGTGTTAATAATTTTTAATAATTCGTTTGTTAGAATATATGTATAATTATCTGACATACTTAAACGATGAGAAGCTTCCATTTTTTTATAAAATTCAATTATGTCTTCAAATTTTTGTTGTTTAATTAAATTAATTATATTATTTCTGTTTTGAATTTGAACTTCTATTGCTTGAGAAAGTAATGTTTTAGTTATGATATCTTGAACACTTAAACTGCCCTTTTCTTGAATTGCTTCATTTAATTGTTTTGCTGCTAAAGTAAATTTTTGGTTTAGAGCATTTAATCGTATCTTGTTTTGTAAATAACTATTTAAATATCGTTTATCGTTAAAGTCAACTTTAAAATCTTCTATTTTTAAGAATCTAGCATAATCTTTATGATTTTTGGGAAGTTCTGTAATCATACTTAGCAAATATAAGTAAAAATTACTATCAGCATTATAAAAATCATTTTCACCATTATAGAAAACGTCAAAATATTCAAAAGCTTTTTTATAGTCTTTATTTTGGATACATCTTAGAAATAGTTGGAAACATACTCCTGGATGGTTGGGATTTATTTCAAAGCATTTTTGAAAACATTGTGTAGCTTTAGTATATTCTTTTTGAGCAATTAACTGTTTACCATAGTAAAATAATTGTTCTATTGATTTTAAGGAATAGAATCCTCTTTTAACTCTAATGATAGTACCTTGTTCAATTAAATCATTTATATCTTTAGAATTAAAACCATAATTTTTTAATTCTTTAGTTGTTAATTCAATCCCTTCTAAAACTCCTATGTATAATTTATTTAAATTTTCTTTATTAATCATTTTTAATTCCTCCTTGTAATCTTTTTTTCTTTAATTGTTCGCTTGTTGAAAGTCCTTCGTTATCAAATTCAGATGATAGTGATACTGGATACATGGTGATTATATCTTTTGTGCCAATCATGGTGACAACACATAAATCATTTGTAATTAAGTCTCCTTTATAGCCAATTGGTGTATCTAGTTTAAAGCGATACATATCTGAAATTTCAAAGTGATTGCCATTCATATTTTTAATTTTTTCTTTGGCATCTAACAATAATTTTTTAAGGTCAGTATATTTAAAGAAGCAACCATTTGTGACTTTTTCTGACTGATTTTTATGCTTTTTTATATGATACAGTAATGTTTGTTCACTGTTATCAAATAATCTATAAATCATGTAATCTTTAATTGGGTCATATATATTATCTGATGGTTTTAATTGACCTAAAAAGTATTTTACATAAGCATTTAAAATATTATAATGTTGGGCAATTTTTGGTGTTAATTTAGATTCGTCAATTTTCTTTAGGCATTGTTGGGCATCATAAAATCTTTTTTTTAGAATGTTTAAACAGGTTAAGCCTATGGTAGATTGAATATAAAATCGGGGATTTAATTGGAGGGTTTGATACATTTTTTCGGCAATATCATAATCGCCAGTTTGGACATAAAGTTTTACTAATGCAAGAAGGGATTTATATTGCATATTGGGATTTTGCATACATTCATTATAATATTTTTTGCTTTGATTAAAATTGTTTTCAATATTTTCTAGTAGTCCATATAATTGTTTTAGAATGGGGTTATTTAGATTTTGATTATTGTTTAAAAGTTCTCTTGCTTTGGCATATTTTCCTTCTCTAATTTCAATTTGTATAAGTTTAGCTAAAGATTCGATTTTAAAGTTATTATCATGATAAGAAATTTCAAACCAATATCTTGCATTTAAATAATCATTATTTTTCCAATATTCTTGACCATTAAAAAACGCTTGTTGTAAATTTGAAGCCACTTTGTTCCTCCATTCATTAATTTTTCTAAATATTTTACTTTGGTATTAATAATATTTGAAATTTCCTTATATAATACAATATTTGTTATTAAAACGCAACTGGAATGGAGAAATTGATATTAAAAAATAATTGTTTTTCTTTATTAGATGCTATTTTTTTAATAAACCTAATCTTGTCATATCATTTTTGATTTCTTGACATAATTCTTCGTAATTTATTTTTTCTTTAAAATATTGGATTTCTTTTTGTAATAATTCTATGCCTAATGTTGCATACATTTCGTTGGGGTTATTGTAAGTCAATTCAATCATTGGTAATACGATGGGAGCAATGTATTTATCTCGTTCGATATTTTCAGGATAATGGGTTTCTTCTTCTATAACATAGTTAATTATTGATTCTTTATTATTTATTTTTCGAATTTTAGGGTGTTCGATTAGCCAATAAAAATTTTTATCATAGATAAATCCTTGAGATGTATCAATTATATATTGTTTTTTTTCTCTCTTGATTAAAACAAGACAATGGTCAGCATACAAAGGGTTATCATTTATATATTGGGGGTTATATTTTAAACTGTTTATTGAAGCATATAAAAGTTTTACATCGACATCTTCGTCTAAAAATGCTTTAGCCATTAAAAGAGCTCTGTCATAGCAGTATCCATTTGTCATGCCATCAGATAATAATAAAATTGATGCTGGTATACCACCATCATAGATGGTTCGTAGTTTTTTTATTAAATTATCATTATAAGGGGTAATAAGACCATGTTTTAAACCCCATATTAATAGTTTTTGGGCTTTTAAATTATGTAATTCCCATCTTTTTTGAATGACTGTCATTTTCCATCCCCCTTTTTTAGTACTTGATATATTAACATAAAAAATTGTGAAAGGCAAATAAGCAAATTTGAAAATTTGGTGAAAAATTAAAGCATTTATGCTATTTATTTAAAGTTGTGTTATAATGGGTATGGAAGGAGTTTGTTTTATGAAAAAAATATTATTTACTATTTTAAGTTTCTTTGTAATATTAGGTGTTGCTAATGCTCAAGTTAGTAGTGAAACTTTATGGGATGCTTGTGAAAGTGAAGGCTTAGATTGTGTTAGTAAAGAAAAAGAATATGATGATTCTTTACCTAATGTTTATTTATTTAGAGGGAATGGTTGTCCATATTGCAATAGTTTAATTGAATTTATTGATTCTGTTATAGATAACTATAAAGTAAATGTTATTGTTTACGAAGTTAAGAATAATTCTGATAATTGGAGTTTTTATAAAAAAGTTGGTAAAGAATTTAATTTTACTCCATCTGGTTATCCTTATTTAGTTATTGGTGAAGAAACTTTTGATGGTTATGATACTGATTATGATGAAGATATAAAAACGGCTTTGGATGAATTACAAAATAGTGAAGAACCTTATGATGTTGTTGAAGTAATTGAAAATAAGCCTGTTGAAGAGTCTAATGATAAAGCAGTTATTGTTATTATGGCATGTGCAATTATTGTTATGGGCTTTTATCTTGGTTTTAAGATTAAGAATAAAAATTAACTAGAGAAATCTAGTTTTTTTTATTTGTAAAGTATAATTTTAATAAATTATAGTATTTGTATATATGTTGTATAGTATAATGCAATTCATATTAAATAATAATTATAGATTATTAGTTAATATAAAATGTCAATTGACAATTTAATTGGCATTTATTGGCAAATTTATTAAAAGTGATTGCTAAAAGTTAAAAAAATTGTTAGAATTGTTTATAGAATAAAGAAGTGGGTGATTTTGTGAATACTGAGGAAAATATTCAACAAATTTTAATAGATGATATAATTCCTAATCGTTTTCAACCACGATTGTCTTTTGATGAAGAGGGTTTAAAAGAGTTATCTGATTCGATTAAACAACATGGAATTATTCAACCTTTAGTATTACGTCGATTAGGAAATAAGTATGAGATTATTGCTGGGGAAAGACGTTATAAAGCAAGTATTATGGCTGGTTTAAAAACTGTTCCGGCAATTATTTCTAATATAAATGATAATCAAAGTGCTGAGATTGCTTTAGTTGAAAATATTCAAAGAAGAAATTTAACTTCTATTGAAGAGGCTAAGTCTTATAAAAATCTTTTGGATAGGGGATATTTAACACAGAGTCAATTGGCTGAGAAAATGGGTGTTAGTCAAAGTACGGTGGCTAATAAATTGCGATTATTAAATTTAAGTGAAGAGGTTCAAAAAGCTTTATTAGAAGAAAAGATTAGTGAAAGGCATGCTAGGAGTTTATTATCTTTGCCTAAAGAAGAACAAAATGAATGGTTAAAAAAGATTATTTCTAAAAGAATGACGGTTAGACAATTAGATTTAGAGTTAAAAAAATTAAAGAAAGGAGATTCAGAAGAAATGCCAGTTGTAGATAATCCTGATGCTAGAATAATGAATGATATTGATACTAAGGAAGAGAAACCAGTTAGTGATGATAGTTCAGTTCCAGAGCAAAAAAATAATGGGAAAACCCCAAATAAGTTTTTTAATTTCTTAGAAGATGAAGCTGCTAATATGGCAATGACTGATGAAGAGGGTAGTGAACCGGTTTTTGTTAATGAAGATGCTGATAGTGATATTGAAGTATTAGATATGGATGATGAAGATGAGGGTAGTGAAATTAATCCTTTCATGTTTGATATAGATGATGGTGATACTAGCAATAATCGAATTGAAGAGGTTAAAGATACGATAGAAACAATTGTTGATCCTATTGATGTAATTCCTACTTTGGAACCAAATTATGAGGAAAAGAATAAAGAAGCTCTAGGTATGGATTTAAAGACAGCTATTAATGAAGTTAGAGATATGGTAACGTCTTTAGAAAATAAAGGATTTACGATTACTTTGGATGAAGTTGATTTAGAACAAAGTTATCAGATAACGATTAATATTAAGAAGTAACATTATGTTGCTTTTTTTTAATTTTCTTTTGGTATGGATAATTCACTACCTTTTACGTAATAAAATATGGTATTGTTTTTGCTTTGTAAATCATTTTGACCATTGATAGCATCTTTAACAATTCCAATGACGTTTGGTGGTTCGGTGTACCAATCATCATTTTTTAAGTAATCTTCCATGGTGTTTAACCAAATTTCTTTACCATATTGGCTAGCGTTAGCATTGATGTCTTTTGCTTCATCGTTACCAATCCAGACGAGCATTAAAAGGTTTGGGGTATAGCCAACACTCCAAGCATCAGTGTTGGTGGTTCCAGTTTTTAAGGCGTATTTTCTTGACATACGACTAGCTAATGATAGGGCTGTAGGAGTTGTATAGTCATTAAATGCACTGTTGGAAGTACTAGTAAGCATTTCGTTTAGGATGTAAACGTTATTACTATTTAAGACGTAATTGTGTTTTAGTTGACGTTTATATAAGATGTTGCCGGCTAAATCTTCGACGCGGCTTATTAAAAATAGTTCCATGTTATCACCGTTATTGGCAAGGGTTTGATATCCATTAGCAAAGTCTAACATATTTAGTTCAGTTGTGCCTAAGGCAAGACTAGGATTTTGGGGTAATTCTTCATTGATTCCAGCTCTTTTTGCGGTGTTAACTAAGGCATCCATACCTAAGAAAAGATGGGTTTTTACGGCATAAACGTTATCAGAATAGGCAATAGCGGCAGCCATGGTGATGTCTTTATTTGCGTATATTTGGTTGTAGTTGTTAGGTGAATATGTTTGGTTTTGAGCAAAATTGAAAGTTGTTTTTTCGCTTTTGAAAAGGGAAGATGAAACTAGACCATTTTCTAAGGCTGCATAGTAAAGAAATGGTTTCATTGTGCTACCGACTTGTCTTTTGGCTTTGGTTGCGCGGTTATATTGGCTTTTGGCATAATTTAATCCACCGGTTAAAGCCAGAATACCTCCTGTTTTTGGATTTATCATGAGGCTAGCAACTTGAAGTTCGTCTTGATTAGCCATTTTGTTTAGAATATTTTGCTCCATTATTTGTTCGGCATTCATATCAAATGTTGTATAAATTTTAAGCCCGCCACTTTCCATTAAAGATTTGGGAACTTCTTTGATTTTTTCTAATTCATCTAAGACAGCATCTTGATAATACATAATCATTTGGCTATTGTTTTGTTTTCTTTTTCCATAAATAGGGATAGGTTCTTGATATAGTTTATTATATTCATCTATTGTGATGTAATTGTTTTTGACCATTGTTTTGGCTACTATTTTGGCTCTTTTTAGGCATTCGTCATAGTTGCTGACGGGATTAAAGTTGCTGGGATTTTTAGGAATACCGGCAAGCATAATTGCTTCTTCTAAGGTTAAATCTTTGCTACTTTTATTAAAGTAGTATTGGCTAGCATCTTCGATACCATAGTTTCCTTCACCATAATTTATGGTATTTAAGTAACCTTCTAGGATACTGTCTTTGGAGTAGTGAACTTCTAATTCGATGGTTAGGAAGGCTTCTTCAATTTTTCTGGTCCAGGTTTGATCAAAGGTTAGGTACATATTTTTGATGTATTGTTGAGAAATTGTTGAGGCTCCTTCAGTAATTGCGTGATTTTTTATTAATGAACAAAATGCTTTGATAATTCGTAGATAATCAAAGCCATGATGGGAGTAAAAGTTTTTATCTTCAACACTGATGACAGCATTTTTTAAATAAGGTGAGATATCGTTTAAACTAATCCAGTCATTTGAGCCTGAACCTTGATAAATCATGTTTTCGTTTTGATCATATATAAATATTTTACCAATATTTGTTAATTCTAATTTAGGTGAAAAAAAGGCATAGATATATATTCCAATATATAAAACAAGGAAAGATAGAAAACAGAAAAATGATATTTTTAGAAATAGTTTTAGTTTTTTCATGCCTTATCACCTATGTTTATTATGGAATTATTATTTTTAAATATACTTAATTGATATGAGAAAAATAATTAGTAAAAAGCTTGTTTTTTGCTTGTTTTTGTGCTATTATTCTAGGTGCATTTACATATATTTGTTATGTAGTTGCCAGTGGTGGGGAATTTTTTGCGGACTTGCCCAGACCACTACACGTTTTATCATATCTAAATGAAAGGAGTGAGATTTCGTGGCAAAAGAAGTCGTTAAGAAAATTAAATTACAAATTCCGGCAGGAAAAGCTAATCCGGCTCCACCAGTTGGTACGGTTTTAGGTCCAGCAGGAATTAATATTCAAGATTTCTGTCAAAAGTTTAATGACGCAACAAAAGATAAAATGGGCGATGTTATTCCATGTGAAATATCAATTTATGATGATCGTTCTTTTGATTTTGTGCTTAAGACACCACCTGCACCTTTTTTATTAAAGAAAGTTGCTAAAATTAATAAAGGTAGTAAGAAGGGTGCAAATGAAATTGTTGCAACAATTAGCAAAGAAGATTTAAAATCTGTAGCTGAGATTAAACTTCCTGATTTAAATGCTAATGATCTTGAAGGAGCAATGAACATTATTGAGGGTACAGCTCGAAATATGGGAATTGCTGTTAAAGGTGTTAATGATGCTGAATTAGCTGAACAAGCTCTTGAAGCTCAAAAAGAAGAAGTTGAAAGAGAAAAAAGAGCTGAAGAATTAGAAAAGATGGAAGCTGAATCTAAAGAAGAAGCTAATGCTGAAGTTGAAGTAATTGGCGAAGAAAAAGAAGAAGAATAAAAATATATTTAGTCCGCTAATAAACCACAGTTAGGAGGAAAAGTTATGAAAAAATTTGGTCGTAAATATGTGGAAGCTAGTAAACTTGTTGATAAAAATAAGCTTTATAGCGTTACTGAAGCCATTGATTTAGTTAAGAAGACTAACATTACCAAATTTGATGGAGCAGTTGATTTTGCAATTAAATTAAATGTTGATCCTAAAAAGGCTGATCAACAATTACGTGGTTCTTTTGTACTTCCTAATGGTACAGGAAAATCTAAACGTATTTTAGTTATTGCTAAAGGGGCTGCTGCTGAAGAAGCTAAAAAAGCTGGAGCAGATTATGTTGGAGATAAAGACATGATTGAAAAAATTCAAAAAGAAAATTGGTTTGATTTTGATGTTATTGTTGCTACTCCAGATATGATGCCTGAACTAGGTAAAATTGGTAAAATTTTAGGACCTAAAGGTTTAATGCCTAATCCTAAAACTAATACTGTAACACCTAATCCAGTTAAAGCTATTGAAGATATCAATAAAGGTATGGTTGAGTTTAGAACTGATGCTTATGGTAATATTCATGGAATGATTGGTAAAGTATCATTTGATGCTCCTAAATTAGTTCAAAATTTAGAATATGTTGTAAGTACAATTAGTAAATTAAAACCGGCTAGTGTTAAGGGAAAATTTATAACTTCTATTTCAATATCTACTACAATGGGTCCAGGAATAAAAGTTGATCAAAATTCTTTTGACAAATAGAAAAATATTATATATAATAGCTACTAGAAAAGTTAAAAACCGAAGACAGCAAGGGGTATACCTTAAAAATCTTGCCGAGGGAATGATAAAATCTTGTGAAGTTTTTGTCAGTCCTTTATCGGGTCTGACTTTTTTAGATTAAGCAAAGGAGGATAAAGATGGCTAGCTCAAAAAATATTGAAGCTAAAAAGACAATTGTAAATGAAATTACAAAAAATATTCAAGATAGTGAATCTGTAATTTTATTTCAATACCAAGGCTTAAGTGTTGCTGAACTTAGTGAATTAAGAAAAAAACTAAGAGAGACTGATGCAATTATTAAAGTTTATAAAAATACTTTACTTAAAAGAGCTTTGGATGATTTAAAGATTGACTTTGAAGGCTTTTTAGAAGGTCCAAATGCAATTTTGTTTGGTAAAAATTTATTAGAGCCTATTAAAGTTATATCTGATTTTGCTAAGGATCATGATAAATTACAACTTAGGGTTGGAATTATAAGTGGTTCTGTTGCAGATTTAGATACAATTAAGGAATATGCTTCTATACCATCAAGAGAAGGCTTACTTACGATGCTTGCGGCTGGTATGATGGAGCATGTAAGGAATTTATCTATTGCATTAAATTTATATGCAGAAGGTAAAGAAGAATAAGGAAAGGATGATTAAAAATGGCTAAAATTAAAACTGAAGATTTTATCGCTTCATTAAAAGAAATGACTATTCTTGAAGTAAAAGAATTAGTTGATGCAATGAAAGAAGAATTTGGAGTTGATCCTAGTGCTGTAGCAGTTGCTGCTGCTCCTGCTGCTGGTGCAGAAGCTACAGAAGATGTTAACAAAACTGTAGTATTAAAGAGTGCTGGTGGAAATAAGATTCAAGTAATTAAATTATTAAAAGAAATTACTGGATTAGGATTAGTTGAAGCTAAAGCATTAGCTGATAATGGGGGAAATGTTAAAGAAAATGTTCCTGCTGAAGAAGCTAATCAAATTAAGGCTCAATTAGAAGAAGCTGGCGCTGAAGTAGAATTAGCTTAATCTGGAAAACTAGAGAAATCTAGTTTTTTTATTTTACAAGTATATAAAATAATGATAAAATTATATTATGTTGGAAGGAGCTAATTATGAAATTTCTGAAGAAGTATTTAGTTAAGATTATTATTTTTGTGGTTTTTGTCTCATGGGTTAGTATGATATTAATTGATTATTTTAAAGCAAAAGATATGAAAAAGCCTTTTATATGCTTAAGTGAGAGTACTAAAAATATTTATAATGGTGAGTATTATGAATGTAAAAGTTTAGGTTATATATATTATGAATTTACTAAAGAAGATGGAACAACTGATTTTGGTTTTAGGGCTATTTTTGCAAGTAATCCAATAGATAAGGAGTATGGTAATGAATAATCGTGGTTGGGGGTTATCGGAAATGATTATTCTATGTTGTATTTTAGGGAGTTTTTTAATTTTAGTTGTGGTGTTAGTTAATCAATTATATTCAGGAATTGAACAATTAGAAGCTGAAAATGAACGATATGGGTATTCTTATCAAGAAATAGAAAATAATTTGGAAAATGCAGCTAAAAGTTATTATCGAAAAAATAATTCAGCAGTTTTAATTATGTCTGATGATTTATTATTGGAAGATTATATAACTAGTATTAAGTTGACTCCCGTAAATAGTAGTGAACCATGTATTGGTTATGTTACAGTTAGTGAGGATAAAACTTTTGATGCTTATATTAGTTGTGAGAATTATGAAACGGTGGGGTATTAAAGATGAGTATCAAAAGAATGCAAACGATTAGTTATATTTGGGGGAGTATTTTAGTTTTATTAGTTGGTGGTTTAACTGCTATTGGTTTTGTTTATAAAAATAAAATAACAAAATATGAAGATTTAGAAAGTAAATTAGAACTTTCTTTGAAAGAATATGTTGATAAGAAGTTTTTGTATCCTAAAAATGGAGAAAGTATTAAAGTTACTTATGAAGAGTTAAAAAGTAATGAAGCTATAGATGGTTTAAATATTGATGACGAAGAATGTGATGGTTATGGCTTTGTTAAAAATGATGGTAGTGTTTTTAAGTATAAAGTTTATGTTAAATGTAATGGTTATAAAACTAAAGGTTATGATAAGAATTAGTAGCGTAATTGCTACTTTTTTTGGTATTCCTTGACATGAATAGAAAAGCATATTAAAATATGAACGAATATAAAGGCTAATTTATATTAGCTTTTTTTAGATATGAGGTTATGATGGAAATTAGTTTAAATGTGAAGTTTTTTAAGGGTGATAGGTTAGTTTTTACTAAAAAAGTGCATGCCAATTATGATGATAAGATAATAACTTTTTGGTTAGATGAGATGTTAAATAAAATTGATATTGAGAAGCAATTATTTATGAGGGAAAATGATGATTATAAGTTTTTTCTTGATTTTTTTAATAAATCATGTATACTTACATTGAAAAAAGAAAATTATAGTTTAGATATAATGGTTGATAGATGTGATTTTAAGGTTTTGAACCAAAAGATAGTTATTGATTATTTGATTGATACTGATGATAGTAATATTGGTTTGGAATTAGAATGGAATGATGATAATGGATTTGCTTAAAGATATGCTTGAAAAGTGTTTGAAAAAATTAGATTATCCTGTTGTTGAGGCAATGGTTATAAAATCTAATCGTCCTGATTTATGTGATTATCAGTATGATGGAGCTTTTAAGTTAGCAAAAGTATTGCATAATAGTCCAGTAAATATTGGTAATGAAATTATCAGGGTTTTTAAAGAAATAAATGATATGAACATTTTAGATAGTATTGATTGTGTTGGGGGTTTTATTAATTTTAAGTTAAGTGCTAATTATATAAATAAATTAGTTAATAAGATGATAGATAGTGCTTCTTATAATGTTAGCATGCCTAAAAAAGAAGTTGTGGTGCTTGATTATGGGGGAGCTAATGTTGCTAAGCCTTTACATGTTGGGCACTTAAGACCAGCTATTGTTGGGGAGAGTCTGAAAAGAATTTTTAAGTTTATGAATCAAGAGGTTATTTCTGATGTTCATTTAGGTGATTATGGATTACAGATTGGGCAGGTTATATATGGTTTAATGAAGGAAAATATTGCTGCTGGTGATATAGATATTACTTTGTTAGACCGGATTTATCCAGCTATGAGTGCTTTATGTAAAAGTGATGAAACAATTAAAGATGAGTGTGCTAGAATAACTAAAGAATTACAAGATGGTAATGCTTTGTACCATGAGTATTTTGTTAAAATTTTAGAAGTTAGTAAAAAAGATATTAAAAGCAATTATGATTATTTAGACGTGGATTTTGATTTGTGGTATGGGGAATCTGATGCTTATAAGTATATTCCAGAGTTAACTAATCTTTTAAATAAACAAAACTTATTAACTTTAAGTGATGGTGCTTTAGTTGTTCCGGTAGCACTTGATACTGATAAAAATTCGGTTCCGCCATTAATATTTCAAAAAAGTAATAAAGCATATTTATATGGGACAACTGATTTAGCAACTATTTTACAACGGCAAAAAGAAATTCATCCTGATAAAATCATTTATATTACTGATGCTCGGCAAGCTATGCATTTTACGCAAGTTTTTAGGGTTAGTAAAAAATTAGATGAACTTAAAAATATTGATTTGGAATTTTTGGGGTTAGGAACTATTAATGGTGAAGATGGTAAGCCTTATAAAACTCGAAGTGGAAATACTCCTAAATTAAAAGATTTATTTAAGGAAACGAAAGAAATATTTAAAAGTAAAAGAGAAGATAATAAAAATATTTCAGAAGATGATTTAGATATTTTAGCTAATGCTATTATTAAATTTGCTGATTTGCAAAATAATCCGAAAAAAGAATATATTTTTGATATTCAAAAATTTTCTGATGTTGTTGGGAAAACAGGGCCATATATTTTATATACTTATTTGCGGACTAATAAAATTGTTGCAAATAATTCTATAAGTATAGACAAGTTAAATGAAACAATATATAATAATCAAGATCGGGATTTAAGAATGAAGCTATTAGAGTTAGATTCAGTGATGAATTATTCATTTGAAAGTCGATTACCTTCTATTCTTGCTAATTATTTATATGAGTTATGTGTAGTATTAAATACATTTTATGAAAAAAATCATATTAATAATTTAGAAGATATAGAAAATAAAGAAAACTGGATTTTATTATTAAGTTTAACAACAAGAGTTATTAAGTCTTTGTTAGATTTGTTAGTGATTAAAATTCCAAGTAAAATGTAAGGAGCGTTAAGATGAAAAAATTAAAAGATTATTCTAAAGAAGAGTTAGAAGCATTAAATTATGATGATATTGCTTATTTGATTTTAGAAGAGAAAAAGAAGAAAATGAAAATAAGTGATTTGTTTAAGAATGTTTGTGGACTATTAGAATTAAGTGAAGAAGCTTATTCTGATTTAATTGCTGATTTTTTTGAAATGTTAACTACTGATAAAAGATTTATTCAATTAACTGATGGTTATTGGGATTTAAAGACTAAACATAGTGAAAAGGTTATTATTGAAGATGATGAAGATGAATTTGATGAGATAATTGAAGATAGCGAAGAAGAACTTGATGAAGAAAAAGATGATTATTATGATGAAGAAGCTGATGATGATAGTGAAGATGATTTAAAAGATTTAGTTGTTATTGATGATGAAGATGAAGAAAATTAATTGGTGATTTATGAAAGAAAGATTAGAAAGTATTGAAAATAGATATAGTGAAATTAATGAATTATTGATGGACCCAGAAATTATGAGTGACTTTAATAAAGTTAAAAGTTTAAGTAAAGAACAAAGTGATTTAAAAGAGGTTGTAGATAAGTATCAGGAATTAAAAAAATGTGAGAAAGCATTAGAAGAAGCTAAAAGCTTAATTAATGATCCTGAATTAAAAGAGATGGCTTTATTAGAGATAGAAGATAAGGAAAGTAAGTTAGAAAGTCTAAATAAGGATATAGAAATTTTATTAATACCTAAAGATGAAAATGATGGCAAGAATGTTATTATGGAAATTAGAGGAGCAGCTGGAGGAGATGAGGCAAACATTTTTGCTGGAGATTTATTAAGAATGTATACTTATTATGCTGAAAAGAATGGTTGGAAGATTGAAATTGACCATCAAATTGAAGGTACTAGTGGTGGTTTTAGTCAAGTTGAATGTACTATTAAAGGAGAAAATGTATATTCTAAATTAAAATATGAAAGTGGAGCTCATCGGGTTCAAAGAGTACCAGTTACTGAAACTCAAGGGAGAGTTCATACTTCTACAGCAACTGTTTTAGTAATGCCTGAGGTTGATGATGTTGATATTGATATTAAAGAAAGTGATTTAAAAATAGATGTATATCATTCTAGTGGGGCTGGTGGACAATCAGTTAATACTTCTAATTCGGCAGTTCGGATTACCCATTTACCTACTAATACGGTTGTTACTTGTCAAAATGAACGGAGTCAGTTAAAGAATAAAGATAAAGCAATGAAATTACTTAAAATTAAATTATATGATAATATGCGTTTAGAAAAAGAAATGAAAGAGGGAAGTGAACGGAAAAGTAAAATTGGAACTGGTGACCGTTCTGAAAAAATTAGAACTTATAACTATCCTCAAAATCGAGTAACTGACCATCGCATTGGGTTTTCTGTTATGAGTTTAGACCGTGTGATGGATGGTGAGTTAGAGCCAATTATTGAAGCTTTAATAACTGAAGATTTAAAAAGAAAATTAGCTGGAGAGTAGTTTTAAATTATTTTAGACTTGAATTTATTATAAAAAAAACGTTATAATTTAGTCAGAAAGAAACAAAATCTTTCTATAAAAAGAGATACACCTGATAGTTATTGGTTAGGTGTTCTCAGTCCAAAATTATTTGTTGATGGCACCTATTCATTAACGAGTAGGCGTCTTTTTTTATCCTTTTTGTTGTAAATTTTTGATAGTACAATTAATATGACTATCAAGACATTCATAGAATTACCTCTAATCCATACATTGTAATAAATTAAAATAATTATCATATAATGGACTGAGAATTTCAGTTTAAAAAAATTTGGAATGACATCTAGTTAAGTGTTTTTTTATTTATAGAAAAGATTTATTTATGCTAAATTTATAATTTAATGTGAAAAAATCGTAAAAAGTATTGTTTTTTTAAAAAAATAATGTATAATATCGTTCACAAATGTGAAAAAATATAATATAATTATTATTATAATAGAGGAGGATTTATAATGCTAATTGGATTTAAAGTTAAAAATTTTAGGTCATTTAATGATATGCAACATTTTTCCATGGTTGCTGGCAAAACAAGAAATTTTCAAGAACATATAGCAAATATTAACAATTTGAAAATATTAAAATTTAGTTCTATATATGGTGCTAATGCCTCTGGAAAATCTAACTTAGTTTTAGCAATTGATTTAGGGAAAAAACTATTACTTAATAATATACAAGGTTTATTTTCAAATCAATATTTTAGAATGCATGAAAAAAATAAAGAAATACCTTCTTATTTTGAATATGAAATTGCCAAAAATAATAAATTATATTCATATGGATTTGAAGTAAATATTAATAAGAAAGAAATAGTTTCAGAGTGGCTTATTGATATGACCAAAAACAATCAATTTGTTATATTTGAAAGAGATGCTATTAAAAAAACTATTAAAACTGATTTAAAAATAAAAGATAAAGCTGATGGAAACCGCTTTGAAGTTTGTAAGAGTGATATATTAAATAATAATAATATTTTTTTTCTTACAGAAATGACAAGAAGAATTCATATGAATAATGTGAAAACTTCTTCATTTATTGACTTCGAGAATGTGTTTGACTTTTTTCTAAACGATTTGCAATTAGTCTTGCCTGATCAAAATAGAGAAATTAAATTTAATTATTTTTCACAATTTAAAAATGATATTAAGCCTTTATTAAAAATGCTAGGGTTAGATATTGATGATTTATTAGAATGTGAATCTAATATGTCAGAAATTAAAGATAGACTATCTTCATCTGAATATAATAGACTTACATCTGATATCAATCAATTAAGTAATAATGTGTCTAAATTTAATATAACTTTAAGAATTGAAAATTGTATATATACAATAAGTGGCAATAATAAAGATGAAAATCTTAATGTAAAAGTTATAAAAATATTACATACTAATTCTAATACATATTTTGATACTTATGAAGAATCTGATGGAACACTTAGAATTTTAGAATTAATTGATATATTATTATCCGATAACAAAGTTTTTATTATTGATGAGATAGATCGAAGCCTACATCCAGCTCTTACAGTTAGATTTGTTAATTGTTTTTTAAAACTATTAAAAAATAGAAATGTCCAATTAATAATTACAACTCATGAATCTCGATTATTGAGTTATAATGTTTTAAGAAGAGATGAAATATGGTTTTCTGAAAAAAGAAAAGATGGATCAACAAAATTATATTCATTGGAACAATTTAAAGATGATGCTAGATTTGATCGAAAAATAGATAAAGCATATTTAGATGGAAGATATGGAGCAATTCCTATTTTTATAGATTTTCCTGGAGTAAGCAATGAGAGTACAGACAAGTAGTAAATTTGCTGAAAGACCAAATGAAATAATGGTTGAAATGCCTAAATATTTTTTAATATATGAAGGTGAAGTAACTGAACCAATGTATTTTAATGGTATTATAGTTAATAGAAAAAAATTAGCAATAAAACAGTCATTATCTTTAATTAGTGTTCTTAGAAGTTTAGATGATTCATCTAAAAGTCACCCTAAATATGCTCTAAAAATGGCAAATGATATTAAATATCAAAGTACAGAAAATGTTATTAGTAAAGAAAATTTATATAAGTGCATAGTTGATTTTATAAAAAATGAGGATTTATTAAATAAAGACGAATTAATAAATATGGCAAAAATATATATTGAAAATTATGCAAATGATTTAATAGACCGATGTGAAATTGATAATATAATTATAGATATTTATAAAGATAATGTTTTTCAAAATATAGCATCTGAAATTATTGATTATTTAGAAATTCAAAGGGTTGTTCTAGATTATAATTCAGAAATTGATGTTATTAATTTAATTGTTGATAGGGATAAGGGTAACTTTAAACCAGAACAATATGATAATTTAGTCAATAAATGTATTGAAAACAATATTAAATTATATGTAAGTAACCCCTGTTTTGAAGCATGGTTATTAATGCATTTTGATGAATTTGATAATTTAGATTTTGATAAGTTGTTAGAAAATAAACGAGTTAATTCAAACAAGAAATCAAGAAAATATTCAGATAAAATGCTTTCTGAAATAATAGGTTATGATAAATCTAATTTGAATTTTGATATATTTGTTAACAAAATTGATGATGCTATAAAACGTGAGAAAAAATATTGTGAAAATGTAGAGGACCTTAAGGATAAAATAGGCTCAAATATTGGTATATTAATAGAAAATATGAGAAATTAGATATGTTTTTCAATTTTTATAAGCTCCTCACTTTATCTTGTAGGATTTGAGCCAATAATAAATGTATGTTAGAATTAACGTGGAAGTGGTAAATATGATAAAACCTGAAATGTTAAAAAATGGTGATAAAATAGCTGTTGTTAGTTTGTCTAGTGGAATATTAGGCGATGATAAATTTATTCATAAATATTATATTGCTAAAAAAAGATTAGAAGAGGAATTTGGATTAGAAGTAGTTGCTATGCCAAATGCTTTAAAAGGAAGTAAGTTTATATATGAACATCCTGAATTAAGAGCAAAAGATTTAATGGCTGCTTTTAAAGATGATTCAGTAAAAGCAATTTTTTGTGCTATAGGTGGAGATGATTCGATAAGATTATTGCCATTTATAGATTATGAAGTGATAAAAAATAATCCCAAAATATTTATGGGATATTCAGATACTACAGTTAATCATTTAATGATGAACAAAGCAGGGTTAGTATCTTTTTATGGACCATCAATAATGTGCGAATTTGGTGAATATGTAAAAATGTTTGATTATACAAAACAAGCAGTAGAAGATATCTTATTTAAAAATTGTGAAAATTATGAAATAAAATCAAGTGAAGTTTGGTCAAATGATTTTGTTCCATGGAAGGAAGAAAATATAAATGTTAATAAAAAAACTTTACCAGAAGAACATGGATATGAAACGTTACAGGGATCGGGTATTATAACTGGGAAATTACTAGGTGGATGTATTGATGTTTTTCCAATGGTAATTGGAACAGAAATATGGCCAACAAAAGATGAGTGGAAAGATAAAATATTATTAGTAGAAACTAGTGAAGAAAAACCTAGTCCTAATTTGTTAATTTACTATTTAAGAAATTTGGGTGCTCAAAAAATATTTGATGTTATTAAAGGTATTATAGTTGGAAAGCCTCAAGATGAAAAATATTATGAGGAATACAAAGAAGTTTATAAAAAAGTTTTAAAAGAATTTAATAAAGAAGAACTACCAATACTATATAATGTTAATATTGGCCATGCTTATCCAACGGGAATATTACCACTAGGAATAGATATTCAAGTAGATTTCACTAATAAAAAAATATGTTTATTAGAATCTGCAACAAAAGAATAGAATACTGAAATGAGTGATGTTATGAAACCAGATTATATTAGTGATGTTGATTGGAATATTCTTGTAAATAAATATTCTAATTTAGAAGAAGTAATTGATAAATTAAATAAACATTATCCTGTTCAATATTTAATTGGAAATGTTCCTTTTTTAAATACAACTATTAAAGTTGATGAAAGATGTTTAATTCCAAGATTTGAAACTGAATATTTAGTAGATGAAGTAATTAAGATGCTTAAAGAATATCATAATCTTAAAATATTAGATTTAGGTTCTGGTAGTGGATGTATTGGAATTGCTTTAAAGAAAAATTTAGATGCTCATGTTACTTGTGTTGATATTAGTGGCGATGCTATTAGTTTGGCTCATGAAAATGCTTTATTAAATCAAGTTGATATTAATTTTATTAATAATTCAATGTTTGATGTTAGTTATGAAGATTATGATGTAATTATTAGTAATCCACCATATGTAAGAAGTGATGAAGAAGTTGGATTAGAAACTAAGTATGAACCTTCTATTGCGTTATATGCTAGTAATAATGGTCTATATTTTTATGAAGAAATTATTAAAAAAATTAGTAAGCTAGAAAATAAACCAATGTTAGTTGCTTTTGAAATAGGTTGTGAACAATCTTTGGCAATTGCTTCTTTTGTTAAAAAAATGTTACCTGATTATAGATTTCTTCTTAAAAAAGATTTAGCAGGTAAAAATCGATATATTTATTTGAATAAAATTGAAAAATAATAAACATAAATAAGATAGGTGAGATGATGAAGAAAATAATACCGATTTTGTTTGTGTTTTTTCTTGTTTATGGTTTAAATAATAAAGAAGAAATTATTATTCCTGATTATGCTATTAGGTTTAGGGTAATAGCTAATAGTAATAGTGTTGAAGATCAAGAGTTAAAGTTACAAGTAAAAGAATCTTTAGAAAGTGATTTAAATGAGTTAATGAATGAAGCTAAAAATAGTGATGAAGCTAAAGAATTAATTAATAATAATTTAGATAATATAAGAAGAAAGGTTAATGAGATTGTGCCTATTAATGAGGTAAGTTTTGGTAAAAATTATTTTCCTTTAAAGAAATATCATGGGGTTAGTTATGAAGCTGGAATGTATGATTCTTTGGTTATTACTTTAGGTAGTGGGTCTGGTAATAATTGGTGGTGTGTGATGTTTCCGCCATTATGTTTATTAGAGGGGAAAAGTAATGATTCTTCAAAAGTTCAATATCGCTTTTTAATTAAAGATATTATTACTAAGTATCAATCATAATAAAAATAATTCTATCATAAAATTATTAGGAGATAAAAATATGGTAGAATTTTTTTCATCTTTTTTAATTGCTGTGGCTTTAAGTATGGATACTTTTTCTTTATCGCTTGGAGTAGGGACTTATAATATAAATAAAAAGAATTGTATACAGTTAAGTTTAATTGTTGGAATAATGCATTTTATTATGCCTTCTATTGGAAGCTTTCTTGGTAATTCAATGGTTAGTTTTTTTTCTTTGAATGCTAATAAATTACTAGGGGGAATATTAATTTTTTTGGCTATTAATTTATTAATCAATTTGCAAAAGGATGAAGAAATTGCTATTGATTTATCATTTTTGGGGATGTTTTTGTTTGCTTTTGGGGTATCAATTGATGCTTTTTCTACTGGTTTAGGGCTTGAAGCAATTACGCATAATAAAATATTTACGATGATTATTTTTTCTATTACGAGTTTTAGTTTTACTTTTGTTGGATTACTTATTGGTAAATTTGCAAAGGAATTAGTTGGTAAAAAAGCTAGTTATTTTGGTTTTTTATTATTAATATGCTTAGGATTGTATCACTTTTTTATATGAATTGTATATGCAATGTCTTTTATATGTATAAAAAATTGATAATGGTTAATAATAGTAATGGGTGATAAAAATGAGTGAAAAAGAATTATTATATGTTGAGGATGTTTTAGGTCATTTAGAATATTTTAAAAGACATTTAGATATTAATAAAGAATGTTTAGTTGATATGAAAGCTGAGGCAATTTTAAAGAAGATTGAACGGAAGGTTAATAGTCTTTATAAAAATTTTTATGATGTGTTAGGAGGTTTTAGTAATGGACGATAAGACGATGTTAGAGGGAATATTATGGGATTTAAAGGTTTTAGGTGATTTGTGTTTGCATGGTTCAATCGAGTCAAGTGTTGATGAGGTTCATAACTGTTTTGTTAAAAGTTTAAGTGAGGTACTGGAATTGCAAAATGAGTTGTTTAATGTTATGAGTGAATTAGGAATGTATAATATTAGTGCAGTAGAAAGTAGTAAAATAACAAAGGCATTAGGAAAGTATAATTCAACTTTAGAGGGCTAAAAAGCCTTCTTTTTTGTTGTATTGTTGGATAGTTTTTGACATTCTAAGATTTGTCAAGAACAAAATTTTATGATATTATAAGCACAACAAAAAGACACGAGATTTCTAA
>CANQZD010000049.1 GCA_947628275.1 uncultured Bacilli bacterium
AGAAGAATTCAGCTTCTTCAGCAATTTTATCAGCAGTTAAAGCTGCTCTTGGAATTTCAATCATTGTTCCAATGTGATAGCTTATATCACTATTTAATTCTTTTTTAACTTCTTCAGCTGTTTCAACAACAATATTTTTAACAAATTTTAATTCTTTAACATCACCAACTAATGGAATCATAATTTCTGGTACAACATCGTAACCTTTTTCCTTTTTAACTTCTATTGCTGCTTCAATTAAAGCTCTTGTTTGCATCTTAGCAATTTCAGGATAAGTAACGGCAAGACGACAACCACGATGTCCCATCATTGGATTAAATTCGTGTAAATCAGCACATTTTTGTTTTAACTTTTCAACACTAACACCCATATCTTTAGCTAAAGCTTTAATATCTTCTTCTTCAGTTGGTAAGAATTCATGTAGAGGTGGGTCTAAATAACGAACAGTCATTGGTAGGCCTTTTAATTCTTCATACATAGCTTTAAAGTCACCTTTTTGGAAAGGTATTAATTCATTTAAAGCTTCTTCTCTAGCTTCTTTAGTATCAGACAAAATCATTTTTCTTATTTTAGGGATTCTCTCTTCATCAAAGAACATGTGTTCTGTACGACATAGGCCTATACCTTCAGCTCCTAAATTAACAGCATTTTTAGTATCTCTTGGATTATCGGCATTGGTTCTAACTTTTAAAGTTCTAAATTCATCAGCCCACTCCATGATTCTTCCAAAGTTGCCAGTAACTGATGCTTCAACGGTTTTGATGTCACCTTCATAAATATTTCCCGTACTTCCATCTAAAGAAATATAATCGCCTTCCTTAAATGTTACGCCACCTAGGCTAAATTCTTTAGCTTCTTCATTAATTTTAATGTCACCACAGCCAGATACACAGCAAGTACCCATACCACGAGCAACAACGGCAGCATGAGAAGTCATTCCACCACGAACAGTTAAAATACCTTCACTAGCAGCCATACCTTCAATATCTTCTGGTGTAGTTTCTAGACGTACTAGAATAACTCGACCTTCTTTACTTTTTTCTTTAGCATCTTCAGCACTAAAGACGATACGACCAGCCGCAGCTCCAGGACTAGCAGGAAGTCCAGTTCCAACTACTTTACCATTTTTTAAAGCTTCTTTATCAAAAGTTGGATGTAATAATTGATCTAGTGATTTAGCTTCAATTCTTAATACAGCTTCTTCTTTATCTATAACACCTTCATCAACTAAATCACAAGCAATATTAATTGCTGCTTCAGCAGTTCTTTTACCATTTCTTGTTTGTAAGAAATATAATTTACCTTCTTCAATTGTAAATTCCATATCTTGCATGTCTTTATAATGGTCTTCTAATTTTGCAGCAATTTGCATAAATTCTTCATAAACTTGTGGTAAATCTTCTTTTAATTTAGTTATAGGTTGAGGAGTACGAATACCAGCCACAACATCTTCACCTTGAGCATTAATTAAATATTCACCATAAATACCTTTTTCTCCAGTAGATGGGTTACGAGTAAATGCTACACCTGTACCTGAAGTATTACCCATATTACCAAAAACCATAGTTTGAACATTAACAGCGGTTCCCCAATCACTTGGAATATCGTTCATTCTTCGATAAACAATTGCTCTTGGATTATCCCATGAACGGAATACAGCTTTTACCGCACCCATTAATTGAACTTTAGCATCTTGAGGAAAATCTTCACCATTCATGGCATCTTTATAAACATTCTTAAAGCGTTTTACTAATTCTTTTAAATCTTCGACATCAAGTTCTGTGTCATAAGTAACACCCTTTGCTTCTTTAACTTCATCGATAATTTTTTCAAAGTATGATTTTGGTACTTCCATAACAACATCAGAATACATTTGAATAAAACGACGATAAGAATCATATGCAAATCTTGGATTATTTGTTTTCTTTGCAAAACCTTCTACGGCTTCATCATTTAAACCTAAGTTTAATATTGTATCCATCATTCCTGGCATACTAGCTCTTGCTCCAGAACGAACTGAAACAAGTAAAGGATTATTATTATCACCAAATTTTTTGCCTTGAATTTTTTCTAACTCGCTTAAAGCTTCATAAATTTGACTTTCAATTTCTTCGCTAATACTTTGATTATTATTATAATAGTCAGTACAAGCTTCTGTTGAAATTGTAAAACCTTGAGGTATTGGTAAACCTAAATTAGTCATCTCAGCTAAATTAGCTCCTTTACCTCCTAAAATATTTCGCATATCTTTGTTGCCTTCTTTAAAGGCATATACATATTTCATTAAATATAACTCCTTCCGTAATTAAAATTATAAAAAGAATTCAATTTATAATCAAGTAAAATTGTTAATATTAGGCACAATTTTACTAAAAAGAAGCTCATTTTATTGAACTTCTTTAACAATATTATCTAATATATAATTTCCTGTTTCCTGTTCATATTTTAAACTAATCGTTAATTTACTATCTTGAATTTGATATTCGTCATCATAATCTTTTAAAATAATTAATTTAAGAATATTATTAGTAACAGTAGCGCTTATTAAAGTCACTTCTGGAAGAGGACAGCCTCCACCACTATTTATTCGATAATAAGCATAAGCTTTATTTTTACTATCATAATGATACATACCGCCAAATTTAAATATATCTTCTTTTTGATAAATACTATTTTGCCCAAATAATTCTTGATATTTATTTAAAATAATATCTTCTTTAATATAAGTAGTTGTTTCATAATTTAATTTAGCTAAATCTTTAGTAAAATCTTCATAAATTTGATTTGAACAATAATATTTATTATTAATTGTTAAATCTTCTAAAAAATTACAAGAAATAGTTTGATAATACGAAGCTGGAATTTCATTTAATACTAAATGGAGTCTTGCTTCATTATCATTATTTAACAATTCTTCATCAATACATTCTTCTTGAAAATATTTATACATATTAAAATATTTTTCTACTAAACTATCACTTATATCTAGTTTTTTTTCTTCATTAGGTTCTTCTTTTACTTCTTCTTTAACATTCCCATTTAAAATAATAATTTTTTTATCAATTAAAATATAGCCTACTAAACCTAAAATAACTATAATTAATATTACATTTATAATTTCCATAATTTTATTCATATTTTCCCTACTTTCTCATCATTTTATCTAAATATTCTTTTCTTTTATATTCATTAGTTAAATGAGTATATACTTGAGTTGTACTTAATTGTTTGTGGCCAAGTAATTCTTGAACGCTTCTAATATCAGCTCCATTTTCAAGCAAATGTGTGGCAAAGGTATGTCTTAGAGTATGAGGTGATATATGATGAACAAAAGCAATTTTTTTAATTCTTTTAGCAACTATTTGTTCCACACTTTGTCTTTTCATTTGCTCACCATTTTGATTAACTAGTAAATAATCTATTTGTTTATTTTTTAAATAAGTTGGTCTAATATCTAAGTAAGTTTTTAAGGCATTTAAAGCATAATCTCCAAAGTAAGCAATTCGCATGACATTACCTTTACCGGTTATTCTAATTTCTTTAGTTTTTAAATCGATATCTTTAATTTTAATATTACATAATTCACTTACTCTTATTCCTGTAGCATATAATAATTCAAAGATGAGTCGTTCTCTTATTAAATTAGGAGTACTTAAATCTTCAAAAGTTAGTAATTCTTCTATTTCTTTACTGTTTAAAAAATTAGGTAGTTTTTGATTTTTTTTAGGATTTTCTATTAAAAGAAAAAGATTGGTATTAATAATTTGATGTTCATATAAAAAGGTATAATAGCCTCTTAAAGAACTTAAAATTCTAGAGATACTAGTATTAGTATAAGATTTTTCATCTAAGTATTTTAAAAAATCCCAAATATTATTTTTGGTTAAATTTAATTCAGAAATATGTTTATTTTGGCAAAATTTTTTAAACAATAAAATATCTCTTTGATAATTCTCAATAGTTAAAAGACTATAGTTTCTTTCAATTTGTAATTTTTGTAAATAATCATTTAAATATTTCATCTTGACCACTCTATATAAATTGTATCAAATAAAACTGTAAATTTACAACAAAATTAGTACAATTTGTATTATAATATTGCTGGAGTGTGAAGAAATGATTCGAGCAGTACAAATAATAATTACTAAAACTATTACTTTTGTTTGCAAGTTGTTCCATAAAAATGGCAGTGTTTTACCTGGTGCTTTTGCCTATTATTTAAATCCTCATGTCTTAGATAATATTAAATATCCTAAATATGTTATTGGAGTTACAGGTTCAAGTGGCAAAGGAACAACAACTAATTTAATTTATCATATTTTAAAAGATGCGGGATATGATGTTATTTATAATGCTTCGGGAAGTAATATCATTAATGGTATAATTACTGTAATTTTAAATAATTGTAATTTAAAAGGCGAATTTAAACATGACATTTTATTATTAGAATTAGATGAAAAACATCTTCACTTAGCTTTTAAAGAAAGTAAACTTACTCATTTAGTAATTACTAATATTACCAGAGATCAACCAGCTAGAAATGGTTCACCTGATTTGATTTATAATGAAATTATTAAAACTTTAAATGGTCAGACAACTTTAATTATCAATGCCAATGATCCAGGTTTATTAAAAGCTAGGCTAAACTATCAAGGCAAGATTATAACATATGGGATTAATCAAACTAAAGATTCTTATTTAAAGGGTCACCATAATAATATAGATTATGCTTATTGTCCAAAATGTCATCATAAATTAGTATATGATTTTTATCATTATGGTCATTTAGGAAATTTTCATTGCCCTAATTGTGATTTTAATAATTCCCATTTAGATTATACAGCTGATAAGGTTGATTTAGCAAAAAAACAAATGGAAATTAATCATAACTTAGTTCATCTAAATAAAGATATTTTATATACTGCTTTTGCAACTTTAGCAGCTTATAGTGTATGTCAAACTATTAATGTAAGTACTGCTCAAATATTAAAAGCTTTAAATGAACATCCTAATGATAGTAAACGAGCTCATGAGTATTTATTAGATAATCGGAAAGTTACAATGTTAGAAAGTAAAAATGAAAATGCATTAAGTTATTTTCAATCTTTACAGTATATTAAAAATGCTTCTGGTCAAAAATGTGTTTTACTTGGTTTTGAAAATGTTTCAAGACGTTATTCATATAATGATTTATCTTGGCTTTATGATGTGGATTTTGAATTATTAAATGATAAAAATATTACTAATATTGTTTTAGTCGGTCGTTTTAAATATGATGTTGCTACAAGATTAGTATACGCTCATGTTGATGAAAAAAAATTTATTTTCGTAAATGATTTAAAAGATATGGTCAAAATTTTAAAAGAACAAACAACTGGTGATATTTATACAATGGTATGTTTTGATATGACTGAAATACTTTTAAATGAATTAAAGGAGGAAGCATGAAATCATTTAAAATTGCTCATTTATATTATGATTTAATGAATTTATATGGTGAAAGTGGAAATCTTTTATCATTAAAAAAGCATTTAGAAAAACAAAATTTAAATGTAGAAATTACTAATTTAAGTATTAATGATGATATTAATTTTAAAGATTTTGATTTTTTTTATCTAGGTAGCGGAAATGATGAAGCTTACAATTTGGCTTTAAATCATCTAAAAAAATATCAAGAAGAAATTAAAATGGCTATTATGGATAATAAGTTTTTCTTAGCAACAGGTAATTCTTTAGCTTTATTTGGTGAGTTAAATATTTTAAATTTCAAACCAGAAAAAAGTGATTTTCGGATAGTTGGAGAACAAGTTATGAAATTAAATGATTTAGATAATCTAATTATTGGTTTTCAAAATCGAGATTATATTTTAAAATATGTCAAAGAAGATTATTTATTTCTAGTCAAATCTGGGACTGGTTATGTTCCAAAGGCAATTGTTGAAGGAATTAAAAAGAAAAATTTTTATGGGACTTTTTTACTTGGACCAATTTTGATAAGAAATCCTTTCTTTACGGAATATTTGGTAAAAAAAATAATGAAGTTTAAAGATTTAAAATATCATGTGTATCATGATAAATGGGAAGAAAAAGCTTATTATGAATATCAGAAAAATTTTTGAAAAGACTTTATTTGTCAATATGAAATTTTTATGATATTATTTAGGTGGTGATATATATGACAATTGTCTTTAGAGTAAGTGATGAATTAAAGAAAAAAATGATTGCCTACTATGCTGATAAGAAAAAACGGAAAACTCCTCCTTATGCTATATTTCAAGCTATGGACGCAGATACAATTATTACTTTATATGAAAGTGGCAAGGCGATGTTTCAAGGAATAAGTGCAGATATTGATGCAAAAATGTGGGCTGAAATTGAAAGACAATTAACAGGCAAACGAATAAATATATCTGAAGGAAAACAAAAGTTAGAAAAAGCTAAAAAAATTCGAGAAGCTATGTATAAATTAAATGTTTATGGCTCTGATGAAGTTGGAGTTGGCGATTTTTTCGGACCAATTGTTGTTACGGCAGCTTATGTTTCTAAAGACACTGCCGAATTTGTTGATAAATTAGGAGTTAGAGATTCTAAATTAATTACTGATGAAAAAATTGTTTCTTTTACCCCTACTCTTATGAAAAAAATCCCTTATGTAAGTTATACTTTAAGTTGTAAAGAGTATAATGAATATCAAAAACGTGGTTATAATATGAATCGTATTAAAGCTGTTTTACATAATAAAGTTTTATATGAATTAATGCAAAAAGGTTATCCTCATGATAAAATTGTTGTTGATCAATTTGTTTATCCAGCAAAATATTTTGAACATTTAAAAGATGAAAAAAATATTGTTAAAGGAATTAGTTTTATGACTAAAGCTGAAAATGTTTGCTCAGCAGTTGCAGCAGCTAGTTGTATAAGTAGATATATTTTTTTACAAGAGATTGATAAATTATCAGCAAAATTAGATATTCCAATTTTAAAAGGTGCTGGTGAAGATGTCGATAAACTTGCGGCAGTTATTGTTAAAAAATATGGAGAAGAAATTTTAAATGATATTGCTAAATGTAATTTTAAAAATATTGAAAAATATAAAGCTTATTTAAAGTAAGCTTTTTTTTAATATTCAAATACTTCTAGTAAAAAACTTTCAAAGCCAAGCCATTTATCTTTTAACCCAGCTTTAATTTCATAATCTAATTTGGTTAAGGCTAATAAATAATCTTTTAAGTCATCAAGATGATATAAAGCTTTATTCTTAATAATTTTTTGATATTGCCAGTCCATTAATTTTAATTCTTGTTTGATTTTTTCAGGGTTATAGTTTTTAGTTGTCAATAAATCAACCATAATCATTAATCGATATTCTCTTGCTAATAAATTAATTAATTGAATACTTTCAACTTTTAAACTTTTTAAATCTTCTAATAAATTAAAAGCTAATTTCATATCTTTCATAATTACAGCGTCAATAAATTTAAATTGATTGTCTTTGACATTAGGACTTATTAAATCTTTTAAAACATCTAAAGTTATCATAGTATTTTTTTTAAAGAGTAAATCAAATTTATTAATTTCATTCACAATTAAATCATAATTATTAAGGCAAGTATTAGTTATGTATTTTATATCATTATCTAATATTTGATAGCCTTTTTTCATGATAAGTTTTTTAGTAGCATTTATTAAATCATAACCTGTAGGGGCTTTAAGTTCTTTATAGATTGCTAATTGTTGCCATTTTTTAAAAATGGTCTTTCTTTTATCTGGAGCTTCATAAGTTGTAAATATTAATGTTGTATTAGAATTAGGATTATTAAGATATTTTAATAATAATTCTGTATTTAAAGAGTTTTCTTTTTCTTTACAAAAAATATTAGCATTTTTAACAATTATATATTTCATTTCATTAAACATCGAAATGTATCCTGCTTCATCAAGAATATCTTTTAAATCAGTATCATTATAATTATAGACAATCTTATTAGTAGAGTTTTTTAAAATAGCAGTTATTTCTTCATCTAGTAACACTTTTGAGTCACTGGCAATTAATATATTCATGTTCATCACTTCTTTTAAATATTATAACAAGAAATTAATCAGGTGTAATCATTTTTAGTAAATATTTGATAATTATGATTATGAAATTTAATGATTATACTTCCATCTTGATCAGTTCGATATATCTTAGAATTGGCAAGAATATTTAAAACACTTTCTTTAGGGTGATTATATCTATTATTTAAACCAACACTTATAATACTATATTTAGGCTTTATTTTAGAAATAAAATCTTTTCCACTACTAGTATCAGACCCGTGATGACCAACTTTTAAAAAATCAATATTTTTTAAATTATACTTATTTAAAATAGCCATTTCTCGATTTTTACTTGCATCACCCATAAATAAAAATTGATATTGTTGATATTTAAAATAAATAACATTAGAATTATCATTTTCATTATCACTTAAATCAGTCACTAAAAAATTTAGCTGATAATTGCCAAAGTTTAAACTTGTTATTTGATTTATATAAGGAATATTTTGCTTTTCTAATTGATTAATTAAACTTTTTTCTAAATCATTATAAGAATCATTATTAAAGATAACCTTTTTAACAGAAAATTTACTTAAAAGTTCACTAGCATTACCCGCATGATCATAATCTCCATGAGTTAAAATAAGGGTATCAATATGATTAATTCCTAAACTATTTAAATAAGTTGTAATATTATCAACTTGATAATTTTTGGTTTTTGATTCAGCCCATAATTCTTTTTTTAATTGGAATGTTCCACCCGTGTCAATTAAAATAACATCTTTAAGTTTAGGACTAACTAATAAGGTACAGTCCCCTTGCCCAACACTTAAATAAGAAATATTTAAATCAGTTGTAAAATATGGATAAATATGAATTAGAAAAAGTAAAAATAAAAGAGCAAAGAAGTATAAGCAACGCCGTAAATAAAAAGCTTGAAAAAATAAATAATAGTAAATTAGCCAAATAAAAATAGTTACTTTAGGTATTACTAATATACCAAATTTAAACATCTCACCTAGTTTATTAATAAAGATAAGTAAAGTAATAAAACCATTAAAAACATTATTAAAAATAGGAAATATAAAAGTTAGTAAAGCTAAAGGATAAATAATTGATGAAACAAGAGGAATTAATATAATGTTTAAAATTATTGTTAAAAAATTTATTTTATAAAAATTAATAGCTGTTATAGGAAGACTTAAAAAAAAGATAAAGATACTAATTTTTAATAAATTTTGGAATTTTGTTGTTTTAACAAATTGATAAGTAAGTAAACCAAATGATATTAAAAAAGAATAAATAAAACCAATATCATATATGTAAAAAGGATTTTTTAAAAGCATTATTTCCATAACTATTATTAATAATTTAAGATTTGATATATTTTTCTTTATTAAGATTTTGAAAGTAAAAAATAAAACACTTCGTAAGATTGAAGGAGTAAAACCTACTAAAAAAGCATAAAACCATAAAAATAAAATAATTGGCCAATTCTTTTTAAAAAAACTAATTTTACTTAAAATTAAGACTAATAAAGACAGATGCATTCCGGAAATAGCAAATAAATGACTGACGCCATTGGTTCTAAATAAATCATTAGCAATATCTGTATTATCTCCTAGAATAAAGGCTTTTAAATATTCACTATCTTTAATGTTTGTTATTCTTTTATAACACCAATTTTTAATTTGATATAAAATATTTGATGATGGTTTAATACTTAGACTTGATACATTAAATACATAATATATTTGGTGATGTTCTAGATATTTTTGGTAGGAAAAAACATTAGGTATATCGTTTTCTAAAGGTTTACTTAATGTTCCTTTTAAAACAACTGTACTATTATATCCTAATGTTTTTTCTAATTGTTCTTTTTCTTCTTCATTTTTTAAATAATAATTGGCTTTAATCTTTTCTTGAGCTTTAACTGTCAATTTTAATAAGTTGCCATTAAAATTATAATCTAAAACAGTTCCAGAAATTGTAGTAGTGTTTTCTTTATATTTACTTTGATGTCTTACAACGAAAAGATTAACTAAACACCAAATAATTACTAATATAATTAATAACTTAGACTGTAATATAGTCTTTAATTTTGGCATATAGAGCATCGCCTATTCCTGAAATATTTTTTATGTCCTCAATTTTTTTAAAGGCTCCACAAGTATTACGATATTGAATAATACTTTCAGCTTTAGATGCCCCAATACCAGTTAAGGTTTCTAATTGTTCTTTACTTGCTGTATTTAAATTAATCTTACCAGTAACTTTACTAGTTGATTTAGATGAACTTGTTTCAAGATTTTCTTCAATGATAGTAGAATTATCATTTAATTCATCAGTAATATTTGCATCACCTAATCTATCACTTTTTTTCATTTCTTTTACTTCATCTTTGGTATAAACAATAATGACCATTTCATTGGATAATTTTTTGCTTAAATTAAGATTAGAAGTATCAGCATTACTCATTAAGCCTCCGGAAATTGCAATTAAATCATTTACAACCGCTCCATTTTCTAGTTCATATACACCAGGATTTCTAACTGCACCTTTAATATCAACCCGAATTTTGGAATTACTGCTAGATTCTTGTTCATATTCACTCATATCTAAAGTTTCAACAGGACATTGAAAAGCTTCTTCAGCACTGGCATCTTTTAAGTACAATATTCCCATAAGTAAGCAAGCTAAGGCTAGAAAGCCGGTAAGAAAAAGGAATTTTTTTTCAGCAATAAAATCTTTTAGGTTTTCCATAGGTTCTCCTTTCTAAGAAAGCAGGCAACTCTACCTTCTACTAATATATTTCTTAAAAAGAAGGCTTTTCCTTTTTTTCCACAAAAAAATACATTGGGCTGTCAACCAATGCATTTTTCGTGGACGAATAAGATAAAGACATATATTGACAGATATAAATCCTATCCTCTTACCGTATATACCACATGTACGTACAACTTAATAGCCGATAAGACACCGTATTCAATGATGAAATATGATGACTCAAAATCATATATAAAATACCTAATTGGACGAATTATCATCAACAATTCAAAAAAATATTAATAACACAAAGTGAAATAAATATTTTAAGGTATTTTAATCATTTCATCTACCATTAAGCAATTTAAATATATCACACCCATTAATATCTGTCAATTATTTTTTTTAGGAATTTTTTTATTTACATTTTTTTGTTAAATTAATTTGATATAGTCTTTCAATCATTATGTCTTGCTCTTTTTCAGAAGTATTTGATAATTCTCTAATTAACTTTTTTTTAACTTGTAGAAGTGTTTTTTTATCAAAAATTGTAATTAAATGCGGATTACTTAAAATTAGAAAAGATGGTAAATCTTCTAATTTTTTATCTTCTTTAACAAGCTCTTCTTGATGTTTTTTAGTTTCTTCTAATTCCATTTGTTTAAAAAATTTAAAAGCATTAGATATATGATAAAACTTCTCATAAGGCCAAGATTCTACTAAAGCATCATTATAAATTTCAATAATATCTTGATAATCTTTTACACGCATATACCAATCATTATTATGATATAAGTCATAATTAATTGTCGGATTATTAACAAACATTAAGCCATATTCTAATTTATAATAAACTCCATACATTTCACTTTTAATATAGTTAGATGACATAACCATTTTTTCATTAGACATATTTTCTAAATAATTCCTTAAAGTTACATATTTTTCATATAAATATTCGTAATTTTCTTGAGCTAAAACATTACCATAAGTATCTTTATGACATAAATTTTGATAATTTTGCCATATATCTTTGATATTGCTAATTACAAATTTAATATTACTACAATATGTATCAGTATTATTATTTATTTTTTCTAGTTTAGTTATTTTATTTTTATCTAACCAATAAGGTTTTTGAAAATAACGAAGAATTTTATTATATTTATTTTCAAGAATTTCTTTTTCTTTAACAATTTTCCAATAATTGTCAGTTTTAACTTTGTTTAATTTTTCTAATATTTTTTCTAATTTTAATACTTCTTTTTCTTGATACCATATATTCATTTTTAAGCCTCCAGCATTAAATATTTTAGGTCATTACTATTGATAAGTCAAGAAAAAAGTATGTCATATAACAACATACTTAATCAATGGTTGGTGATGATACACTATCTAAGCCATCACCCATTAATTTTTCTTCTAAAACTTCACTAGCTTCATCATCCATAAATTGTTTTTGTAAAGTAAGTTCAATATCACTATATTGTCTTGCTCCAGTACCAGCTGGAATTAACTTACCAATAATAACATTTTCTTTTAAACCACGTAAGTAATCAAC
>CANQZD010000050.1 GCA_947628275.1 uncultured Bacilli bacterium
AAGTATTTAATGAACTAGCAAAGAATTATGAAAATCGTAATGGTGGATATACAAGAATTACTAAATTAGTTGAACGTGTTGGCGATGATGCTTTACAAGTTAAATTAGAATTAGTTTAAGAACCTTTTGGTTCTTTTTGCTTTTTATAGGCAAGAATATGCAATTTTTTCTTGGAAATATGGGAATTTATGTGCTATAATCAAGTTACAGATTTAAGTGGGCAGCAATTCCCACTTTTATTAATGAAACGGAAGTGAGTTATGGATAATATTTTATTAAAAATTAAAGAGGCTATTGAAGTTCAACTTAATCCTTTAGAAATTATTGTTGATGAAATTAAATATGAAAAAGAAGGAAATTATTATTTTTTAAGGATTATTTTGGATAAAGAAGAGGGGATTGATTTAGATACAATTGTTATGGCAACAAATATAATTAATCCTATTTTAGATAAATTGGATTTAATAGAAGATTCATATATATTAGATGTGTTAAGTAAGGAAAGAGGTTAAAATTATGAATGCAAAAGAATTTATTAAAGCCCTAGATCATATAACTGAAGAAAAACATATTAGTAAAGAAGTAGTACTTAGTGCAATGGAAAATGCTTTAGCAAGTGCTTATAAGAAAAATTTTAATTCTAAAACTAATGTTAAAGTAAAAATAAATCAAGATACAGGGGATATTAAAGTTTATACTTATTATGTTGTTGTTCCTTCATATGATGAAGGTCATGAAGAAATTGGAGAAGATGGAAATACAGTTAAAGTACCTCCAGAGATTAATATTGATGCTCAGATATTATTAGAAGATGCTAAAGAAATGGTTCCAGATATTAAAGTTGGGGAAACGATTGAGCAAGAAGTAACTCCTCAAGATTTTGGGCGTCTTGCAGCAGGAGCTGCTAAGCAAGTATTAACTCAAAAAATTAGAGAAGCTGAAAAGAATGTTATTATGGAAGAATTTCAGGATAAAGCTGGAGAAATGATGTTAGGTCTTTTGGCTATGGAAGATGCTAAAAACTATTATGTTGATTTAGGCAAGTCTCGGGGTATTTTACCTAAATCAGAAATGATTCCTGGTGAGGTTGTTAAAATGGGAACTTCAATTAAAGTTTATATTACTAAAGTTGAAGAGACTACTAAAGGACCACTTATTTTATGTTCAAGAAAACATTATGGCTTTGTAAGAAGATTATTTGAAACTGAAATTCCTGAATTAGTTGATGGAACGATTATGTTATATTCAGTTGTGAGAGAACCAGGAATTAGAAGTAAAGTAGCTGTTTATTCTACTGATCCTCATGTTGATGCAATTGGTTCTTGTATTGGGGCAAATGGAAGTAGAATAGGAAATATTTTAAAGGAATTAAATGGTGAAAAAATTGATTTAGTTTTATATAGTGAAAATAAAGAAGAATTTATAGCTAATGCTTTATCACCAGCTAAAAATGTTACTGTAAATATTCTTGATCCGATGAAAAAAGAAGCTTTAGCAATTGTTACTGATGATAATTTATCTTTAGCTATTGGTAAAAAAGGTTCAAATATTAAGTTGGCAAGTAAGTTAACTAAATATCATATTGAAGTTAAAAGTTTAAGTCAAATAAATGAAGAAGGTAATAGAGAATAGAGGTGATTTAATGCCGGTAAAAATATTTTCTCATCAAGCTGATCCTGATGGTATAGGTTGTATTATTTTAAGTAAAATTTGTTTTGATGAAGTAGATTATACGCTTTGTAAAAATATTACTGATTTAGATATTAAGTTAGATAGTTTTATTAATAGTAAAGAATATTTAAATTATGAAAAAATATTTATTACTGATTTATGTCCTAGTGTTAATTTGTTAGATAAGATAGTTAGTAATGAAATAATTGATAAAGTTGTTATAATTGATCATCATGTATTTAATTTAGAAAAAATTCAGGATAAAGATTATGCTTTTATTAATATTGATTTAAAAGAATGTGCAATGAGTTTGTTTTATGAATATTTAAGAAAAACGGGAAATTTAATTTTACCAAATAAGGTTTTAAAAGAATTTGTTTTATTAACTAAATTACATGATACTTGGGAATGGAAAACAACTAATAATTTAGATGCTTATCATTTGGAAACTTTGTTTCACAAATTGGGAGCAATTGGTTATTTAAATCATTTTTTGGATAAATTAAATATGGTAGCGATTCATTTTAAATATAGTGAAGAAGAGAAAAAATTAATTAATGAACAGTTAAAAGATGAAGAAGATTATTTAAATAATTTAACTAAACGATTAATATATAAAAAAATTGCTAATATCAAATATGGAATAGTATATGGTTTATATAATTATCGTAATATTTTATCAGAAAAATTAAGAGAAAGTAATAATTGTGATATTTTAATTTATATTGCAGTTGATAATGAAACAATATCGTTTAGAAGTATTAGTGGAAAAATTTCAGCTTTAGAAGTTGCTTTAGAGTATCATGGTGGTGGTCATGAGCAATCGGCATCTTGTAATTTAAATCCGGAAAATGAGCATAAAATAATAAAAAAATATTTAAGTTAGGAGGTTCTTATGAAAGTAAAAAAAATACCAATGCGGACTTGTATTGTTACTAAAGAAAAATGTGAGAAAAAAGATTTAATTAGAATAGTAAGAACTCCTTTAAGAGAAGTTGTGATTGATAAAAGTGGAAAGCTTAATGGTCGAGGAGCTTACATAAAATTAAATGAAGAAGTAATAAAGAAAGCTAAGAAAAGTAAAATATTAGATAGAACTTTAGAAGTTGAAGTTCCGGAAAATATTTATGAAGAATTGTTGGAAATGTTAGAAAAATAAGAAAGGATGGTTTAATATGACTGTTAAAGAATATGCAATTAGTGTTAACCTTTCGGTTGCAGAAATATTAAAAAAATGCGAGACTTTAGGAATACCTGCTAAAAATGCTGAATCAGTTTTATCTGATGATGATGTTATTAATTTGGATTTTGCAACTAATTTAATTAGTAGTGATAGTGAGGCATCTTATGAAGATGAAGATAGTATTGATGAAGTTGTAGAAGATTTAGTGGCTAGTACTAATGTTCATTCAATGTATCCTGAAACAAAAAAACAAAAATTAAAAAAACGGAGTGAATTAGAAAATAGTAAAGCCGAATATAATAATAAAAGAAAAGAAATGTATAAGCATAAAGAAAAATTAATGAGTAATAAAAGTGAAGATAATATTTTAGCTTATAAAGAAAATATGACGGTTATGGACTTAGCTAATTTACTTAAGATTAGTGGAACTGATATTATTAAGAAATTAATGACTTTAGGTTTAATGGTTAATTTGAATCAACCAATTGATTTTGATAATGCTTCAATTGTTGCTTTAGATTATGGTTATACTTTAAAAAGAGAAGAAACACAAGATATTAGTAATTTTGAAGAATTTGAAATTATTGATAATGAAAGTGATTTAGAGCCTAGACCTGCAGTTGTTACTATTATGGGTCATGTTGATCATGGTAAAACAACCCTTTTAGATTATATTAGAAATAGTAGAGTTGTTGATACAGAATTTGGAGGAATTACTCAAGCTATTGGAGCTTATCAAATTACTCATAATAATCAAAAAATAACTTTTATTGATACTCCTGGTCATGCTGCTTTTACCCAAATGCGAGCAAGAGGTGCATCAATTACTGATATTGTTATTATTATTGTAGCTGCCGATGATGGAGTAATGCCACAGACTAAAGAAGCAATTGATCATGCTAAGAGTGCTAATGTACCAATTATTGTTGCTATAAATAAGATTGATAAACCAAATATTAATATTGAAAAAGTTATGGAAGAAATGGCAAATAATGGTATAACTCCTGAAGCTTGGGGTGGCGATGTTCCATTTGTCAATATTTCAGCGCATACAGGAGAAGGTATTGATTTACTTTTAGAAACTATTCAAACTATTAGCGAAGTAAATGGTTATAAGGCTAATCCTAATAGATATGCAATTGGAACTGTTATTGAAAGTAAAATGGATAAAAATATTGGTGGAGTAGCATCACTTTTAATTCAAAATGGTACTTTAAGATTGGGTGATCCAATTGTTGTGGGAACTTTCTTTGGTAAAGTAAGAACGATGAAAGATGATTTAGGTCATTCTATTGTGGAGGCTGGTCCTTCAATGCCAGTAGAGATTACCGGTATTTCAGAAAATCCTAGTGCTGGGGATAAGTTTATGGCATTTGAAACAGAAAGTGAAGCTAAATCAGTTGCTAATAAAAGAGCTAGTGACGCAAAATTAAAGCAAAATAAAAAAGAAGTAGTATCGTTAGATGATTTATTTGCTAAAATTAATGCTGGTCAAAAGGAAATTAATGTTGTTTTAAAAACTGATGTTAAAGGTAGTGAAGAAGCTGTTAAATCAGCTTTAGAAAAAATTGATGTAGAAGGGGTTAGAGTTAAAGTTATTAGAAGTGGAATTGGAACTATTACGGAAAGTGATGTTGTTTTAGCTAATGCTTCTAATGCTATTATTATTGGTTTTAATGTTAGTCCATCAAATATTACTAAAGATATTGCTAAAGAATATAATGTAGAAATTAGATTATATACGATTATTTATAAAGTAATTGAAGAAATGGAATTAGCTATGAAAGGAATGCTTGATCCAGAATTTGAAGAAAAAATTATTGGAACAGCTGAGATTAGAAAGATATTTACTTTCTCAAAAGTTGGAAAGATTGCAGGAATTTATATAACTGATGGTATTGTTAAAAATGGGGCTAAAGTAAGAGTTATTCGTGATGAAATAGTTATTTATGATGGAACTATTGCTTCTGTTCAAAGAGAAAAAGATACAGTTAAAGAAGTTAAAAAAGGTTTTGAATGTGGAGTTACTTTTGAAAATTTTAGTGATATTAAAGAGAATGATAAATTAGAAATATATGAAATGGTGGAAGTAAAAAGATGAGTAGTATTAAAATTAAAAGAATTAATGAACAACTATTAAGAGCCATAAGTGAAGTAGTGGCTCATGAAGCAAATGATGAATTATTAAAAAGTATGACTATTACAGCAGTTGATACATCAAATGATTTATCTTATGCAAAGGTCTATTTTACTTCTTTATCAACTTTAGATTCAAAACAACTTGAAAAAGAAATGGATGAGGCTAGTTCTTATATTAGAAAAGAAATAACTAATCTTGTTGATATAAGATTAATGCCTAAGTTAAAATTTATATATGATGAATCAATAGCTTATGGTAATGTAATTGAAAATAAAATAAAGGAAATTCATCAAAAAGAAAATGAACAGTAATATACTGTTTTTTTTAGAAAAGATGTGAAAAAATGAATGGAGTATTATTGATTGATAAAGAAAAGGGTATGACTAGTCGTGATGTTGTTAATAAAGTTAGTAAGATTTTAAATACTAAAAAAGTTGGTCATACTGGAACTTTAGATCCGTTGGCGACAGGGGTATTGGTTGTATGTGTAGGAAGTTATACTAAATTAGTTCCTTTTTTAACAAGTATGGAAAAAGAATATATTGCAACTATGAAATTGGGAGTTTTAACTGATACTTTAGATGTTACTGGTGATATTTTGAAAGAAGAAAAGGTAAATATTAGTTCAGAAAAAATTAAAGAAGTTTTTGCTAATTTTCCTAAAAAATATTTGCAGGAGGTTCCGTTATATTCAGCAGTTAAAGTAAATGGAAAAAAGCTTTATGAATATGCTAGGGAAAATCTTGAGGTAGTTCTTCCTAAAAAAGAAGTTTTAATTAAGAAATTAGAAATAATTAAAATTGAAGATGATATGATAACTTTTAAGACCTTAGTTAGTAAAGGGACATATATTAGAAGTTTAATTAGAGATATTGCAAATAAATTAGGTACTTATGGGGTAATGACTGATTTAAGAAGAGTTAGCCAAGGTTATTTTAAGATAGAAGATTGTTTTAAAATTGATGTTATTAATAAAAGTAAGTTAATAACTATTGATAAGCTTTTTATTTATCCGGTTATAAGTATTAATGAAGAACAGTTAAAAAAAGTTATTAATGGAAATTTGTTAAATTTAAATTGTCATGAAGAATTTGTTTTTGTTAGTTTTAATAATGAAAAAATAGCCCTTTATCAAAAAGATAAGGACCTATATAAAATTGTTTTTAAAATTTAAAAATATTACTGAAGATTTTGGATATCTTTATTAGATAAACCTGTTATTTCTAGTATATCTTTGATATCGTCGCCGCGTGATAACATCTTCTTGGCAATTTCAATTTTACTGTCAATTTGACCTTCATTGTAAGACATCTTTTTTTCGGTATTTAAAATCATTTGTTGGTCTTCTTCATATGTCATCCAACTTTGAAAAGCATCATTATTATTTAATTTGGTTAATTCATCAGTATACTTAGCCACAAAATCATCTCCATTACTTAAAGTTTTTAAATCATCTTTATCTAAATCAAACATTATTAAATGCTTATATTTTTTAATGTTTTTTTCATCTTTATTGTACCAGAAACTATTTGCCATGTCCATGTTGAATTCCCAAATTTCAATATTATCTAAATAAGTCTTAGAACCATCTTCATTTGTTAAAGTATATTTTTCGACTATGTTTTTACTTTCTTTTAACTCATAAGAAAAATCAATATGGATAAATTCATATTCTAAATCATAATCTTCACCAATTTTAGTTTGAGAACTTATTTTATTAAAAAAATAACAAGCATTTCTAAGATGTAAGTATACGGGATTATTAACATTCATTTCGACATGAATTATTTTCTTATTTGTTTTAACAAGTAAATCTACCGTTTTTGCTCTTTCAACTAAATTACCAGTTTTTAATTCTGTTTGCAAGTAAGTAATTTCATTAATTTTTTGATTTAAAACTCTTTGTAAAAATTCTTTTAATAAGTCTTCATATTTTTCATTACCAAAAATTTCTTTAAAAGGTCTATTATACTTACCATGCCAAAATTCTTTTTCTTTAGTTGTAGTCATTAAATATTTCACCTCGCTTTCAAGGTGGTTATTATAGACTACTAATCTTAAAAACTTTGACGAATTAAAGAAGTGATTAAAAAAATTTTAATTATTAATCTTTATTTGAAATGCACTCATCCATGCAAATCCTAAATTATAGCCGCCACAGTCACCGTTAACATCTAATATTTCACCAGTAAAGTATAAGCCTTTAACTATTTTTGATTCCATGGTTTGCATATTGATTTCACTTAAAGGAATTCCACCTTTAGTTGTTTGAGCATTTATAAAGTCTTTAGTTTTGATTGGCTTAAATGGAAAGCTTGTTAAATAGGCAATTAATTTATCTTGATTTATATCTTTCCATTTGGCATTTTCAGAAATTTTTAGTAATTTAAAAATTAAGTTAACGATTTTATAGTTTAAAAAACCTTCTAAAATTTGTTTTAAAGAATAATTTGGTAATTTATTAGTTTGATTATTTAACCATTCTTTAAAATTATTTTCTTTATACCAAGGAACAAAATTAATTTTAATTGTAAAATTATTAACTTCATTAAAATAAGTACTCAAATTAAAAATACATATTCCACTTATTCCATAGTTAGTAAATTGAACTTCACCAAGTTCTTCTTTAATTAGTTTATTATTAGAGATTAAACTAACTTTGGCTTCGCATCTTGTTCCATCCCAGTGATTATAATATGAGTCATTACCAACTAATGCTACTAATGATGGTTCTGGTTTAATAATATGATGATTAAAATCTTGAGCAAATTGATAACCTAAGTATTCATCTTTAATACCAGCTAGTGAACCTGTTGAGATAACAACTTTATCACATATATATTCATGATTATTTGTGGTTATAATAAATTTATTATCATTTTTTTTAATTTTGGTTACTTGTTCATTACAAATAACTTTAATATTTTTTTCTTCTATTTTGGCCATTAAAGTATTTAGAATACTAGTTGCTTGATTAGAAAAAGGGTAATAATAGCCATTTTTGATTTTAGGGACTATTCCTAAACTATCAAAAAATTTTAAAACTTCATCTTTTTGTTTAATAAAAAGGTCTTTAAATAATTCAATATTAGTTGAGTGATATTTGTTTAGATTTTGGATATCATTCCAATAATTACAATGACCATTACCAGTAGTTAATAATTTTTTGCCTAATTTAGGCTGTTTTTCTAAAATTGTAACTTCATGATTTTGGTCGTGAATTTTTATGGCACTTACCATACCACTGGCTCCACCGCCAATAATAAAAACTTTCATTTATATCACCATAATTATTATAGCACGTATAATACTGATTAGTAAATTGATGAAGTTGCAAATCATTGATTTATTAGTATAATAATTTTACT
>CANQZD010000051.1 GCA_947628275.1 uncultured Bacilli bacterium
CTTCTCATTAAATCATCTTCAAAAGATACAAAGAATTGACTAGTTCCAGGATCTCCTTGACGACCAGAACGTCCACGTAACTGATTATCAATCCGTCGTGATTCATGACGTTCAGTACCAATTACATATAGTCCACCTAATTCTTTAACACCTTCGCCAAGCTTAATATCAGTACCACGTCCAGCCATATTAGTAGCAATTGTTATAGCTCCTTTTTCTCCAGCCTTAGCAATTATTTCCGCTTCACGAGCTTGATTCGTTGCATTTAGCACTTCATGTTTTAAATCCTCTTTTTTAAGCATTGCACTTAATCTTTCGTTATTTTCCACAGATATTGTACCAACAAGAATAGGTTGTCCTGTCTTATGAATTTCTTTAATAACATTTACTACAGCTTGATATTTACCTTTTTCTCCACTATAAATTAAATCAGGTAAATCTTGTCTAATAACCGGTTTATTAGTAGGAATACAAATAACATACATATTATAAATATTTCTAAACTCTTCTTCTTCTGTCTTAGCTGTACCAGTCATACCAGCAAGTTTATTATACATTCTAAATAAATTTTGGAAAGTAATCGTAGCCATTGTCTGAGTTTCTTCATTAATCTTAACTCTTTCTTTAGCTTCAATAGCTTGATGTAATCCTTCGCTATATTGTCTACCATGCATTAAACGTCCCGTAAAAGGATCAACAATAATAACTTCACCATTACTTACAACATAATCAACATCTTTTTTAAAACCAAAATTAGCTTTTAAAGCATTATTAATATGATGAACTAAAACAGAATTACCAAACTCATATAAATTATCTAAATGAAAATGTTTTTCTAACTTTTCTGCTCCAACCTCAGTAATACTAACATTTTTAGTCTTAGCATCTAAAGTATAATCTTCATCTTCTCTAAAATTTTTAACTGCATCATTAGCTTCTTGATATAAATTTCTTGCATTTTGTTTACCACCAGAAATAATTAATGGTGTTCTTGCTTCATCAATTAAGATTGAGTCAACTTCATCGACTATACAGAAGTTTAATCCTCTTTGAACACGGTCTTCTTTTCTAACAACCATATTATCTCTTAAGTAATCAAATCCAATTTCATTATTAGTAGAATAAGTAATATCACAATTATAAGCAGCTTGTTTTTCCATTGGATTCATTTCTCTTAAATTTAACCCAACAGTTAATCCTAAAAATCTAAAAACACTACCCATCCATTCTGAATCACGTTTAGCTAAGAATTCATTAACCGTAACAATATGAACACCATCACCAGTTAAAGCATTTAAATAAGTTGGCATTGTTTCAGTTAAAGTCTTACCTTCACCAGTTTTCATCTCAGCAATATTACCATAATGAATAGCTAAACCACCTAATATTTGTACATAATAAGCTTTCTCACCAATAACTCTATAAGCAGCTTCTCTAACAGTCGCAAAAGCTTCAACTTTAATGTCTTCTAAAGATTCCCCTTTAGCTAACCTTTCTCTAAACAAAACTGTTTTATTTTTTAATTCTTCATCACTTAACTGTGACATCTCTGGCTCTAAAGCCACAATTTCATCAGCAATTTTTTCAAATCTTTTTAATTCTTTATATTCGGAATCAATTAATTTTCTAAATATTCCCATTTTTCATAACCTCCGTAATAAATATTTTACCATACTCTAAAAGAAAAAAGTACTATTTATTTACTTTTTCACTAAAAAAGGCTGCATCAAAGCACCCTTAATATTTTACTATTTCTTTTTTAAAGCAGCGGATAGAAAAGCAATCGTCGCCCCAAGCAAAATATAAAATCCATTTAATACCCCATCTATATGCATTGATGGTACAAAATAATATAAACAAATAAATATTACGGCAAATACAGCACAGCAAAGTGCATCACTAAATTTTTTCGCAACTACTACTTCCTTTACTTAATTTTCTTCTATAATTCCATAAGACTTATCATTTCTTTTATATAATACACTTATTTTATCAGTTTCACTATTTTTAAATAAATAAAAATCATGATCAATTAATTCCATTTGTAATATAGCTTCTTCTTCACTCATAGGTCTTAATTCAACTTGTTTTCTTTTAACAACAATATTATCATTTTCAACAACATCATCATTTTCCATTTCAAATCTTAAAACTTCTTTAAATTGTTTTCTAAGTCTAGTTTTATTTTTTCTAATCTGTCTTTCTAATTTATCTGATACTTTATCAATAGCCGCATACAAATCAGTATCACTTACCTCAGCCCTTAAAGTAAATTTACTAGATGGAACTGTAACTTCAATAATTTCATCTTTATTTCTAACTCTTACAACAACATAAGCTTTCATTTCCACCGGATTTTCAAAATAACGGTCTAATCTACCAATCTTTTCTGTAATATAATTTTTAATTGCTTCAGTTACTTTAACTTTATCCCCTCTAATATCAATTCTCATATCTTCACCTTCCTTAATATAATTCTATCAAATATTTAAAAATAAACAAGAAAAAAACTACTTATTAGCAGTTTTCTAGTTTAGCGAAGGTACAATTTCTTCTACATCTAAAGCTTGAAGACCTTTACCAGTCTCAATCATTTTAAAGTCTACCAAGCCGCCTTCTTTAAGGGTTTTATAGCCATCTTTTCTAATTGCTGAATAATGTACAAAGATATCTTCTAAATCGCCATACTCAATAAACCCATAGCCTTTCGCGTTGTTAAACCATTTTACTTTGCCTCTTAGCATACGAAACTCCCTTCCTATTACATTTTTACTGCTTCAAAATCACAACAAACAATCCGTCGCGACATCCAAAAGTTTATAACACTTTAAAAGTCCCAAACAAACATCAGTCTTAAATAGCCTTTTTCATGTCTAAATTTAAAATTTACTACTATTTATTTTTTTATTTGAAACGTTTAAACAACAAAATAATATCTTAAACTACCACTATCAAAGAAAAACTTTTCAAAATGATATAATTAAAACGTAAAGGAGAAACATGAAAAAAGCATTTATTAATAATTCAATTAGTCTCATTGCTACTAAGCAAAGTCTAACAAAACTCCAAATCAAAAAATTAAAATATGGTTTAGAAGGATTTTATAATTTAGCTACTAAACTAATTGTTCTTCTTATCATAACAATAACATTTAATCTCCTAAAAGAATTAATTCTCCTCATATTTATCTATTCTTTTTTTAGATTATATGGATTTGGTATTCACGCAAAAAAATCATGGCAATGTTGGCTTACCACAATTCCTATTTATATTGGTGGCTGCTTTTTTATAAAATATCAAGTTGTTTCACCATTTATCGAAAATACGTTGTGGCTCCTAGGGTTTATATCATTTTTACTTTTCGCACCAGCTGACACTAAAAACCGACCATTAATTCATGAAAGCAAAAGAAAAAAAGCCAAGTTTTTATCCCTACTAATTTTGATTATTTCATACATTATCAATTACTATGTTAATAATCAAGAATTATTAAATGCTACTCTATATGCTTTAATTATGGAAAGTATTGTTATTAATCCTTTAACCTATAAATTATTTAAAGCCCCATATAATAATTATAAGGCTTATCAAAAAGGTTTAAATTCTGTATAGATTTAAACAAGAAAGGAGGCGTAAAATGTTAACATCATTATTAAGCGGAATTGCCAATTTATTTGCCAATTCAGTATCAAGTGCATGTTTTTGGGTATTCTTAGATGAACCAGAAGCTGACGAAGACCTTTTATAATATTTACTAAATTACTGTTGAGATTTTCTTAACAGTTTTTATTTTTTTAAAACCGTTATCTTAGTTATAAACATATCATTTCTAATCATCGTTTTAACTTGTAACTTACTTCGCCCAATAAGCGAATATAGTCCTAAACCACTTCCTAACTTCTTCGTTGTATAATCCTTTGTTCCTAACTTATCAACATCCAAATCTCCCCTAAAAGTATTCATGATTTCAATATAAATATTTTCCTTACTTTCTTTAAAATTTAAATATACAACTTTATCCTCACTTAAATAAGCTGCTTCCATCGCATTATCTAATAATATCCCTATTGCCTCACATAACAAATTATAACTTCTTGGCGTAATAACATCTAACAAAGCACTTTTAATATTATTATTAACCAAAAACTTTAAATCCATCTTATTAAAATTATATAATTTTTCATAAATAAGCCCATTTAACCCATGAGGAGCATCTTTAATATCCTGAGTATTTACAAAATTAGCATTATACTCTTCAATTAAATCATCAATCAATAACTTAGACTTTTTATTAGCAAGCGACTTAATCCCTAATAACTGATTAATTAAATTATGTTTTAACACCCGATAATCATTTATCAATATCACATAAAACTCATTATTCTTTAATAAATTCCGATTCATCTCTTTTAAATTAATAATCTCATAACTATCTAACATAAATTTAATAATTGTCATTGTAAATAAAATAGCTAAAGATAATAACGTAAAAATCAAAAACTGATTATTCAAATTTACAATTCCAATAGCCCCAATAACAAAATATAAAACTAAAATTAAAAATAATTGTAAATAAGAATAATTAATTTTATGAAAATTACAATATACTTTATCAAACAACTTGTTAAGAACCATAAAGCGTGCTAAAAAATATAATATAATCCCTAATACTAACGTACAACTTACTTTAATAATTATTGGTTCAAAATGTATTTGAAAAATATCTTGAATAACATTAATAACAAACATTAAACTAACATCAATCAACACTAATAACAACCAAAAAAATAACACATAAAATAAACTTTCTTTATTACTAATTTTAAAAATATACTTAAAAATAAAAATCATATATAAAATAGAAAACACAGCATTCAACGCCGAAGACAAAACTCGCCCTAAAATACTTTCTACTAAAGAAGAAATTAGCACAATTATCACTAATTTTTTATCAATAACTAATGCTCTTTTAGTTAAAACTTTAAAAACATATATCAAAGCTATCAAAGATGCTAAAGTAACTATAAAACTAACTAAATAATCCACTTTAATCACCCTACTTTTTATATTTTGTTTACTGTCAGTAATTATATCACAACTTTTTAACCGAAACTACAGTTAATAACTGTAAAAAAAAATTAATCATTATAGATTAACTTTCATACACTTTTCAATTAAATAAGTCTTATAATTATTATAATAATGTACACTTTCATAATTCTTCTTTTTTAAAATATCTACAAAATCTAAAATATTACTATTACTGCCAAAAAGTAAATAAGCCTCATCCTTACTTCGACAAGAAACATTTATTAACTCTTTTTTATCTTTAAATAAATTAAAAGGATAAACCCAACTTTTAAACCCTTTATTAGTATAAATACTTTTAATCAAATAAGTATCAAAAATATTTAAATAAGTAGCATTTTTTTTATTAGGATAAAATTCATATTCACAAACAAATTCCACTTTATTAATTCCAACTGAATTAAAAGCCATTAAAAATAACTCTTTACTAGCTTCATAAAATGGTGGTGAATAAATAAACTTAATAACTGGTGCAAACCAAAATCCAATCTTTTCTTTCTTAATAAAAGCTTTAAATTCTTTTATAAACTCAGCAATTTGAATAATATTTCCATATAAAAGAGCCTTATAAGAAAAAATGTAAGTCTTAATTTCATTTTTTTTGACAAACTGTAACTTATTATCATGAAAATAAAATATAAATTTCGTTTGCATCAAAATCCCACCTTACGGACTAATCTAACTCATTAATTTGTTTTTCAAAAAATACCTTTGGATTTGTTAAAATCCCATCCATATAAACTTCAAATAATAACGTTTGCTTTGTCGTATCAATTTCACTTTGTCCTGATTTAGCAATAATATCATTTTGTAACACTTTATCCCCAACCTTAACATTTACTTCCCCTAAAGTATAATAAATGCATGTCGCGCTTTCGCCTTCTAATGTAACCATTGTTCCTAAAATTTCATCCTGACTTATATCTTTAATTGTCCCATCTATTGTAGCTATTACCTCAAAGACCTCATCACTTTGATATAAAATTCCTGTATTAGGCATATACGTATTTTGATAAAAAATCAAAGACTGTTCTTGACTTTCAGCATCACCATCTAAATCATAATAATCTTTTAAAACACTTACTTTATCACCAATATATGGCATAGAAGGTTTTAAAACTGACGAGACATTTTCATTTACTAACTCACTGTCTTCCTCACTAAAAACTGGAACTGAATAATCATAACTTTCAGTACTATCTAAAGGCATCAAACTTTTAGTAAAAAGCGTTATACTAATCGCTAAAACCACAATTGTTGCAATATAAATACTTGGCAAAACAAAACCCCGTAATTTTCTTTTTTTCATATATTTCCTCCTACAACTATTTTGAACAGAAGAAATATTTTTTATACTAAGAAATAGATTTTATTTCCGTATTTTGATAATAATGACTTAATATTGCCTTATAATCATATCCCTCAGTTGCCATTCCATTCGCCCCATATTGACTCATTCCTACACCATGACCATAACCTCTTGTTGTAATAACTACCTGATCATTATCAATACTAATACTAAAATCAGTTGAACGTAAACCTAATTTACTTCGCAAATCTACCCCTTTAAAAACCAAATCATTAATCTTTAACGTCAAAACACGATTAGCCTCACTTCTTACTTCATCACTAATCGTAATTTCCCCACTAATACCTAAACTTTGACAAAAATCATCTTTAGTCATTATTTTAGTAACTTCATAATTTTTCAAACTAGCATTATCCCAAGTAGAATCAACACTTTGCAAATAAGGTAAAGCCTCACTAAAAACTAACTCAGCTTTTTCCGTTTTACCATTACTCATTGCAAAATAAAAAGCATTAATCACCTCATCATTATAAGTTAAAACCTCATTTTTAGTACTTAAAACCGCATCCCGAACCTTTAAATAATTACTAAAAAAATTAATATTCCATTGTTTTAATAACTGTTCATTAGTTTTATAAGCCTGGTCCTTAACCCCAATAATTAAATCATAATCTAAATTCCGATGAGCCTTTTTATAAAGAGCATAAGTCCGAGCAGCCACTGCCTGAGCCTTTAAAGCTTCTGCTTCAAAACTAACTGGCATCTCAGCACTAACAACACCGATAACATAATCTTCCAAATTAACACTACTTATCTCATTAGTTTGTTCATCTAATAAGCGAATACTTATAGCATCCACATCACCTTTAACAGCAGAAGGCATAGGAAAATAATAATTAGTCTTTTTCTCATGATATATAACTAAACCTAATACAATACTTAAAATACCAATAACCACCAGCAATATTTTATTTCTCATACTAAGCCACCAGCAAAAAAGCCCCAAAAAAACTCAGCTAATAAATACCCACCAATAAAACTTAATACAAAATATAAAATCCGAGCCTCTACAACTTTATTCTTTCGAATAAACTTATCAAAATTAACCCCAGATAAAGCAAAAGCACAAACCATCGCCCCAACTATATATAAATATATTTTAACATTCATTTGTAAACTTCACTTTCATAAGCTAAAATTTTATCAACTCTTCTTTGATGCCGTTCATCACTAATAACTTGAGCCCCAATAAAAGCATCAATATATTTTTTAATATTCTCAATCCCATCAGTATAATTAAAAGTCATCACATTTGCTCCATTATCATTTCGAGATAAAACCGCATCAGAAACCGAATTAACTTTAGCACATCTAATTCCCTTAACCTTATTTGCTGCAATTGACATACCAATACCTGTTCGACAAACTAAAATACCAATATCAGCACATTTCCTAACAACATTATTACATACCAAAAAAGCAAAATCCGGATAATCATCACTAGGATTATTTTCTTTACTACAATCAATAACCTCATAGCCCTTACTTTGTAAATAATCAATAATTTCTAACTTATATTCGCGACCACGATGATCAGACGCTATAGCAATTTTCATAACCATTCCTCCATCATAATTATATTACATCTTCGAAACCTTACGCAATTTAAAAACCATTAATAGACAAAATTTTAGACAAAAACTTGCTAATAAAAATCAATAGGTATTTGTAAATTTGTTAAATTTATTTTTATTTAATTACCATATTTCTAATT